>NZ_CP135438.1:1200000-1500000 GCF_032341995.1 Domibacillus sp. DTU_2020_1001157_1_SI_ALB_TIR_016 | reverse complement strand
GGAAAATGGAAATTTAAAAATCATAAACTTCTTTTGAAATCTGTTTACAATTATTCTCGAAGGTGAGGGAATACAGTGAAAAGAAAGATCAAAATAATAAGTGGAGAAAGGAAAACCAAATTAACCGTTCAAATTGCAAACACGCAAGAAAAAATAGAAAAGGGCCTAATGTTTGTTGAAAAATTACCCGAAAACGAGGGAATGTTATTTATGTACGGAGAAAAAATATATGGCGGTTTTTGGATGAAAAACACCTTAATTCCATTGTCTATTGCTTTTCTTGATTCAGATGGAAAAATACTCAAAATAATGGATATGGAGCCATGTAAAGAGGAAGAATGCCGTATGTATGATCCCGAACTTTCTTATCGTTATGCACTTGAAGTAAATCTTGGATGGTTTGAAAGAAATCAAATTAAAGAAGGCGATTATGTATTCTCAGATTAAATTTTTGTTCGAATTTTCCCTGCAAGTTCTCCAAAAACAATGGGGAGAGTAAAGGGAATTCAAAAGCACAAATTAAATCAAATCCCTAAGAAACTTTAATTTAATAATGTTATTTAGCTTTTTTTGCTTTTACATAGACCTTTAATTATTAGAGGTAAATTACAAAAGAAAAACTATGCTCTGTTCATGAAGAGCGTAGTTTTTCGCAGATTTTTAGGATTTTAGCGTTTTTTGACATGAAGCATAATGTTTTTTATATTGGTATAAGGCGTTTTCTACTAACAGGGGGTACGTTCTTTATGAAAAACAAACCAGACTCACGCGAGAAAATTCTTCAAACCGCTTCACGTCTTTTTCAGCTTCAAGGGTATCATGCAACAGGATTAAATCAGATTTTAAAAGAAAGTGGAGCACCGAAAGGCTCTCTTTATTACTATTTCCCAAATGGAAAAGAAGAGTTAGCGGTTGAGGCTGTTCGTTATACAAGCCAATATATCGGGGGAATTATACAGGAGAATATGGAAAAAACAGATGACCCTGTAGAGGCGGTGCAGTTATTTATTGCCCAAACGGCAAGGCAGTTTGATCATCCGGAAAGCATACAGGGTGTGCCTGTCGGTTTGCTGGCAGCAGAAACGGCTTTGATCAGCGAACCTTTGCGTACAGCTTGTGTTGAAGCATTTACAAAATGGGAATCTCTTTTTGCTCAAAAACTCGTGCGAAGCGGGATGGAACAAGAAGAAGCAGAGAAATTAGGAGTGCTTATCAGTTCGATGGTTGGGGGAAGTGTAATGCGCTCATTGACAGACAAAGATAAAACCCCGCTCTTACTGCTGTCTGACATCATACCAAGTTTAATACCGAGAAAAGGATAGCACTTCTGCATCCTTTATGTTATTTTTATATAGAACGGTCTATTTATTTTTTTGTTTATGATTATAATGACCGGTCTACATTCGAGGAGGATGACAATGACTCAACTATGGACAAATACTTTACCAAAAGAAAAAATACCTTACTTGCTTCGCGGTGGAGAAGGAGAACGTTACCTTTTTGGTCGGCAGGTAGCAACGGTGATGGCGGATGCCAAAAGCACAGGCGATCTTTTTGAAATGGTGCTGTTATCCGGAGGAAAAGGTGATTCTTTTCCGTTACACCTTCATGAAAACAGCCAGGAAGGAATTTTAGTCTTAGACGGAAAACTAGAGCTTACGCTTAATGGAGAAAAGCACCTGCTGCTGCCTGGAGATTACGCTCATATCCCGGCAGGAACGCTTCATGGATACAAAATGGGAAGTCATCGAACGAGATTCGTATCCTATACGATGGGTGAAAATACAGCGCATCTTTATTCCATTCTAGGAGACTCATATAACAAGATCGAGCATCCACCTTATGCTGCTGGGGAAGTAAGCCGTGATCGATTTTCAAAAGCAGCTGCTTGTGCTGATGTGATTTTTCATAAGGATGATGACCAGGAAGGTGAAGCGAAGCTGGTTGAAAATGCTGTTTTGCCAGATAAGATGGTTCCTTATGTGCTTGAGTCAGGAGAGGGAGACCGGCTTTTAACAGGTGACCAGCTCCACAGAATTATAGCGACTCAAGACACGACGGATGGCCAGTTTATTATCGTTTCATCTGAAGGCCCAAAAGGAGACCGTATTGTAGACCATTATCATGAACAGCATACGGAAACTTTTTTCTGCCTCGAAGGACAGATGACGATGTGGGCAAACGGAGAAGAAATTCATTTAAATCCGGGAGATTTCCTGCACGTTCCTGCTCATACAGTGCATTCTTACCGTTTGGATTCAGCTTATACAAAAATCGCAGGGCTGCTCGTTTCCGGTTTATTTGAGCCGTTCTTCCGTACGCTGGGCGATCCATATGAACATCATATTTTCCCAGCCCATCCGCAGGCACTTCGTTTCGACCGGGTTATTCAAAACATAGAGAAACTGGATTTGAAAATGGCCCATAAAGTGAACGCTTAAAAAGAGTCTATATACTTGTGTAAACAGAAAGGGAGAAAAGCTCCCTTTCTGTTTACACAAAGAAAGAAGGAAAAAGAATGAGTGAATCAATTTCACAACTAGAGGAAAAGCGAAGGGAAAGACTTATCTTTATTTTGGCTTTTGCTCTTGTGATTTCCGTAATGAATTCAACCATGTTTAACATAGCCATTCCGGCTATTACAGATGAATTTGGGCTGAAGCCTTCTCAAGCCGGGTGGATTGTCACCGGTTATATTATTGTGTATGCGATCGGCTCTGTGATGTACGGAAAGCTGGCAGATCAGTACAAACTTAAAACACTATTGACTGCAGGCCTTCTGTTTTTTGCTGTTGGATCGGTGATTGGATTTACCGCAGCTAACTTTTGGATGATTGTAGCCGGCCGCCTTCTTCAGGCAGCTGGAGCCTCCGTTATGCCTGCTACGTCCATGATTATTCCCTCCCGTTACTTTACCCCTGAAACAAGGGGGAGGGCGCTCGGTATTACTTCTGCAGGGATGGCGCTGGGAACAGCGATCGGACCGATCGTCGCTGGATTTGTGACCAGTTTTATCAGCTGGCACTATCTTTTTATCGTATCCCTCCTAGTGTTGGTAACTCTGCCATTTTTCCGAAAGTATTTGAATGATGAAGCGGAAAAGCAAAAAACAAATATTGACCTGGCAGGGGCTGCTTTTCTTGCTGGCACACTGGCACTGCTTCTGCTGGCAGTTACGAAGTCTGCGCCGCTTCTTGCTGCAGCCGGAGCAGTTCTGTTTGTTTTCTTTTTATGGAGAATGAATATGGCGAATGATCCATTTATCCGCCTTTCTCTTTTTAGAAACAAGCATTACTCTATTGGCATCCTTGTTTCTGCCTTAAGTTCCGGCATTGGATTTGGCATTCCGTATTTGACTCCGCTCCTGCTGCAAACCGTTAATGGATTATCCCCCTTAATGAGCGGACTTGTGATGTTTCCAGGCGCGCTGGTGGCGGCTGTTCTAGGGAAAAAAGCGGGTTTATTAGCAGATCAAAAAGGAAACCACTTTCTGGCTTATACGGCTCTCTTAAGCTTTTTCCTTGGTTATGGCTTTTTGGCACTGATTGCCGGATTGTCCCCTTTAATCGTCATGGCCGTTTTGCTTCTTGCCTGCATTGGACAGACATTTATTCAAATTGCCCTTGGCAACACAGTCTCACAGTCTCTTCCAAAAGAGCATGCGGGAGTAGGAATGGGTGTTTTTATGATGACAAACTTTATTGCCGGAGCTACATCTATTACATTCATCAGTAAAGCGCTAGAGGTTCACCATACGTTGATTCAGCTGAATCCGTTTCTTCACAATCAGGAAAGCATTAACTACAGCAACATTTATGCGGTTTTGGCTCTTTTAATTGCTGCAGTGGCTTTTATCTACTCAAGTACCTTTAAAAAACAATCTGTTTAAAAAGCATGGCTTTTAAAAGTTTTATTAAACCAAACAAGCGAAACGCTAAAAATGCGTTTCGCTTGTTTGGTTTAATAGGGTTATTGGCTGATTTGCTGTTTGGCAGCTGCCTCAATAGGCGCTTTAGCTTCTGCTTTAATAAACAGGGAAACGAGCAGAGCGATGACCATAACGGCACTTAATAAATCAAGCGCCAGCACATATCGCTCGGTTTTAGAAAGGCCCATCACAAGCCCTGGACCCGCGCTTGCGCCAAGGAAAAGAACGAAGGCGTTAAACGATACGGCACTTCCCCGGGCATTTCCGGCCAGCTGGCTGACCAGTGAAATCACAACAGGCGTGACCAAGGCAATACCGGCTACAAATATAATCGTTGCTAAAACAAGGATTGGAAGCGTGGGACTGAACCCAATAGCTAAAAGCCCGGCTGCTGCCATAGCTAAGCCGCCTTTCAAGACAGCACCCAGTCCGATTTTTTGAGCAATTTGACCAGCGAATGGAGAAAAAAGCATGCCTAGAATGCCGGCTCCGCGGACAGCCAATATTTCTCCAGATTGAAGGCCAAAACGGGCTGAGCTCAGGTAACTGCCTAATACTGTATACATGCCAACGAGTGAAAGTAGTAGCACAAAGGTAATCGAAAAAGCAAGCAAAAGCTGAGTATTTCTTAAAAGCCCGGTCATATTGCTGAATTTACGAAGAATGCTTTCTGCTGATTTAGGTGTTTGTTCTTTAGGAAGGCGAAATATAACAGCTATGGCCGTAATAAGATAAACAGCACCCAGAACAAAAAAGATAGATTGCCAGCCGAACGCTTCACTAACCATACCGCTGAACACCTGACCGACAATACTGGCCATGAGGAATCCAGAGCTGATAAATCCAATGGCCGTTAAGCGTTTATGGGGAGGGAATAATTCTCCTGCATACACAAGGGAAATAGGCGCAAATGCTGCTGCAACCAACCCCTGCAAGCCCCGCAGGACAAGAAGGGCATGAAAGCTTTCAACGAAACCAATACTGATCGTGATAACGGATAAAAGAGAAATACTGCCAGCTAAAAAGATCTTGCGGCCATATTTATCAGAAAACGGGCCATACAGCAGGCAGCCTAGCGCATAACAAAGTGAAAAAGAACTTCCAATCCAGGCTGTCTGAGCACTGGTAATCCCAAATGAGTCCATGAACAAGGTAGTTAAAGGGAGAGTAACATACATACTGCTTAACAGAACCAGCCCGCACCAAAACAATAAAAGAGTGATGAAAGAATGGTTCTCACTGCGAGGAGCAGAACTTGATAATGGGTTCAACGATAAAAAATCTCCTTTCTTTCTAAGTGTAATCCATTCAAAAACGATACGAACCGTTTCGTTTTTATGCAAACTATAATATACTATCTTGCGTTTTATTTGGCAAGAAGAGAAGAAGCAGTCTCTTTCTTTTATCTGTCTCTGAGATAGTAGCGCAGCGGGAGTTACACCTGTTAAAATAAAAAGGAATTCTTTAAATGAAGAAAGTATATATAAATGAAAATGAAGATAAGGAAGCAGGGATTTTTTGAAAGACAGGTGCTTTTTAAAATGAAAACGGATAAAGGTCAAAGCAGGGCAGCCGGACGGCCGCGAAGTGAAGAAGCTAGAAAAGCCATTATTTGCACCGTTATAGAAATAATTGAACAAAAAGGATTTTCAGCTCTTTCAATCGAACGGGTAGCGGTAGAAGCAAACGTCAGCAAAGCAACGATTTACCGCTGGTGGAAAAACAAAGAGGCACTTCTAATAAGTGCTTTTTTAGAAATGACAGAAGCCAAATTCGATTACATTCCTTCACTGAAGCTGGAGGAAAATTTAACAAAACAATTAGAGGAACTTGCGAAAGTGCTGAAAAGCTCTTTAGGCAAAGCTTTGCTTTCTGTGGTGATTGAAAACCATGAGGTTTCTGAACAATTTTCTTCTTCCTTTTTATACCCAAGAAGAAATACAACCAAGAGCATTTTAAAGCAGGGAATTCAAAACGGCCATATTTGTGAAGAAAGTGATATAGACGCTTCCCTCGATATGCTGTTTGGCGCCGTGTATTTAAAAGCAGCGATTTACAAGCAGGAAATTGATCAGGCATATATTACACATTTAGTAGAAGGTCTTTTAAAAGGAATTCAATCAAAATAAGTATAAACATAAGAGCAGTGGGGTGATTTAAGAACAAAGAGGGGGATAAGCTCCTATCTTACAGCCAGCCAGGACAAGAGCTTACATCAAAGCTGGCTTAAGCGGAAAATGTAAGCCGCTCTGCTTCCGCTATTATGAAGCAGAGTTTTTTACAGTATTGGCAGCTAAAAATTCTTTAATTTCTTCAATTGACAGGCCGAGGCTTTTTGCAGCTTTCATTAGTGCTATCCATTCAGTGTCCAATACCTCTTCTACAATCCCTTGATCAAGATCTTGATCCAGCATTGAATACCCTCCTGTGACGAAGCAGCTCAGCCATCATAGTCTTATAAAAAGAACCTTAGATCTGTAGCTTTGTGCCCCAGCCTTTCGGCCAGTTTACCTTTTGTTCCTTTTTTGTTTTTTGGATAATATAACTTTTCATCTTTACTTCCACATTGTAACAAAAGGTTGGAAAGGATTTTGTCGAAACCTGAACCAGCAAAAAAGTTTTTCAAAAGCCTGCAAAATACCGGCTGAAAATTAAAAACATGGAATAAAGCCGGAACTAAAGCATATGTTCCTTAATTCTAGCTTTACATATATACCGGCTTTGAAAAATATTATACTTCTAAATTAAAATATTTTTTTAACGATTGGCCAAATGTTTCTTCTGTCATTTCTTGTTTGTGTTCTTTCCCGTCTGCCCATTCAGTCAGTGAGGTGCTCGTTAAAGTAATGTTTCCTTGCTCCGTCAAGCGGGTAACCAATGGTTTTTTATTGAAAGCGGAGTCAGGATGGTGAACAATCGTTTCCTGCATAGGATTTAATTCAGACACATTTGTTATTTCCGACTTTGAATCAAATGCGTATCCTTTTTTCCAGTGTGTATGCTTGTGGTTTACTTTCATTTCAAGCAGATAATCACCATAGGGAGTCTTCTCACGTTTAATCCGGAATGCGCCGTTAGCAGAAGAAACGGTTTCTCCTGTTAACGGAACAGGAACTAAAGGAAGATTTCCGCCAAATCCTATATCAAGTAAGTATTTTTCCCCTTGATGAAAAAGAAGCACAGCCGCATGTGTCTGGCCTGTACGGCTCCAATCCTGGTCCGGCTCGCTGTAAACAACGCCCCGCACTAAAACGGCCTTAAAGCCATTCTCAATTAAGAAAAGATAAAGAAGGCCATTCAGTTCGTAGCAAAGACCGCCTTCATTATGTAGAATCATTTTTTGAATCAGATTTTTCTCACTGATCTCTTTTGTTTTCCCAGAAAGAATAGAAAGGTTCTCAAAAGGAAGGGCTTGGGCTGCTCTGCTCAAAACCATTTCTAAGTTCGCAAATGTAACCGGTTCGTGTTCAGAAAAGCCAATTCTTTTACGGAAAGCTTTATTTAACTCTTTCATGCACGGTCTCCTTTCATAAGATACGGACAACATCTATTAAAATATTAGATGATGCTCCGGAAAGACTGCGCCTGCTCGTCTAGACTTTCTGCAGATTGGGAGATTTCATTAAACCCTTCCATGGTTACATGAATTTGCTTTTGGCTTTCAAGAGCATGTTCCTGCACACGCAGCGTACCAGAGCTGATTCGAACGATTTCTGTACGAACTCCCTCGATGTGAGCGCGTACTTCATCAATCGAATTTTCTACACGATTAGAAAGCTTTCTCACTTCTTTTGCGACAACATCAAATGTCCGGCCGTGTTCTCCTGCGCGGGCCGCTTCAATAGCTACATTGATAGCGAGAAGATTTGTTTGAGCGGCAATTTCGCGAATCGTTCGGACAATGCTCTGGATATCTTCGGACTGCTTTTGAAGAGCGGTCAATGTTTGACTGTTTTTAATAGATTCTTCTGTAATGCCATCAATACTTTGCAGCAAATTTTCATTTTCTACAATACCTAAATGAGCCCGTTCATTCAAATTGACGGCCATTTGCTGCAGGCTCGACGCCATGGAAGTGATGGTACTTTGCCGCTTTATAATATTTGTCGCCGCTTTTGCAACTTCAACCACTTCTTTAGTTTGCTCATCAAAAACCGGCGTATACGTTGCCTCAAGGTGAAGGGCTCTGCCGGAAGCATTTTATCTTGAAAGCTTTTCCTGGAAAAAATCCTTCCCAAAAGTCCAGGTATGCTGGACTTTCTGAAAACTCGGCAAAACAAAATTCCTTATGATGCATGCCGATCATTTGAGCAGGCGGGTAGTCCATCGATTGACAAAATGATGATTTACATAGGATACCTGCGCATTGCGATCAAACTTAATAATGGCTAAATGTTTTT
Organism: Domibacillus sp. DTU_2020_1001157_1_SI_ALB_TIR_016; assembly: GCF_032341995.1. Classification (NCBI taxonomy): domain Bacteria; kingdom Bacillati; phylum Bacillota; class Bacilli; order Caryophanales; family Bacillaceae; genus Domibacillus; species Domibacillus sp. DTU_2020_1001157_1_SI_ALB_TIR_016. Next base: position 1,491,672 of record NZ_CP135438.1, on the reverse strand, counting down.
CGAGCGCTTTCGTGAACCTCTCCAACTAATTGCTGCGCAATTTGATGGAGCATCTCTGCCAGAGACATGAAAAAATATACTCTGACTTCATTGATTTTCCTGCTTCATCGATGTCTGCCCTGTTCTTCCGAATAAGGTCTTACATCATCTCCCCAGGCGTTGTTTTATACTGTTCGGGCGGGACCTCGACCTACAGTTGTAAAGAAATTATATTGCCGGAATGAGTCCGATCTGTACCAGCCCGGCTTTTTCAATGTTTAAGGCAGCATTGTGGTCACGGTCTAGCACAAGACCGCAATCCGGACAGGCATGTGTTCGGATGGAAAGGGATTTTTTTACCCTTTTTCCGCAGTCTGAACAGTCCTGGGTGGTGAAATGCGGCTTCACTTTAACCAGCTGGCCGCCATTGCGCTCGCATTTGTACGCAAGGAACTGGCGGAACATTCCCCATCCTGCATCATGAATCGATTTGGACACTTTCCGGTTTTTCACCAGATTGCGGATGTTCAAATCCTCTACACAAACGACACTGTAGGTGTTTGCCAGGCGGAACGCTGCTTTATGCAGGAAATCCTTCCGCTGGTTTGCTACCCTGGCATGAAGCTTCTGCATTCTGGCCACTTGCTTTTGCCAGTTTGAGGAGCCTTTTTTCTTTCTCGAAAGCTTCTTTTGGGCACGTATAAGCTTTTTCTCCTCCTTACGGAGAAAGCCTGGGTTTGGAATCTCTTCTCCGTTCGACAGAACGGCAAATTTATTGATACCAACATCAATACCAGCTGTTTCAGAGGCCTGATGGAAAGCCTGTGGCGGGTCTGCCTGTCTTTCGACACAGAAAATAGCAAACCAGCGCCCATTCTGGCGCTTAATGATCACCTGTTTTACTTTGCCGTCCAGTTTCCGGTGGAGGCGGATATCCATTAAGCCCAGTTTAGAAATGAGGAGTTTTCCTCCTTTTCCGAAGGAAACAGCCCGCCGGACGGTATGCATCTTTCCTTTTTTATCTTTTTGTTTGCTCATACCAAACTGTGTAAATGTAATCGAGTGGTAGTCTTTATGTTTTTTCACTTTAGGATAGCCGGCTTCTTTTTTAAAGAATTTATCGAACGCTTTTCCCAGTCTGTCCAGTGTTTCCTGAAGGGGCTGAGAAGGCACTTTTTTAAGATAGGGATGGTGTTTCTTAGATAGGGTTAATAAAGCACTGAGATCAGATTTCATCAGGTTTTTCTTGTTCTTTTGGTAGGCTCTCTGTTTATCAAGAAGAGCGGAATTATACTGCTGGCGGCAGAGGTTCACCCATGAGTGAAGCGTGCTTTTTTGTTCCTCATTCGGAAAAATTTCAAAGCGGTAGTTCAGCATCATTCTGATCCACCTCCAGTATTTAACAAGTACAGTATAGCAAAAAGGAAACATACGTTTCAACTGCTAAGTAACAAACAAAAAAAAAGCGGCCATTCATCTCCCACTAATTGCAAGGCAATTTGAAGGAGTCTTCTGGCCTGTAATGCGATAAATAATTCGTTTTTTCATTGGTGCCAACTGAATGTTTTATTATGTTCATTTTTTCTCCTTTTTATGGCAGCCAGCAAAATTTTCTCATTCTCTCGCGGATGAAATTTTTTCTATTTCTAGCACTTTATACTACTTAGATTCCCGGTCATTCGCAATAAAACGCCTTGAGGAGTAAGAATATTCACCCGTTATTTAATAAACATTTATGTAAAACCAGCATTTTTTTCGGTCTTTTCTATCAGAAATCTTTTTTTAAACTTCATATTGTTTTTTTCTCCTTGAATGTAAAATGAAAAAATTTTAAAGGCAGAAGGATTAACAGTCGGCAAATGGGGTATACAAAGGTTGTGGCACTTTTCGTCCGCGTAAATTCACATACTTAATGCTTGATTTAATAGATAAAAAACATACAGGAGAAAGAAAAAGGAGAATGACATCATGAAAAGACAAAAATGTATTGCAATGATTCTTGCTGGAGGAAAAGGAAGCCGTTTAAAGGAATTAACCGAAACGCTAGCCAAGCCTGCTGTACCATTTGGCGGAAAGTACCGTATCATCGATTTTCCGCTTTCTAACTGTGCAAACTCCGGTATCCATACTGTAGGTGTTTTAACACAGTATCAGCCGCTGGCTTTAAATTCATACATTGGGATTGGAAGTGCGTGGGATTTAGACCGCCGGGATGGCGGAGTAACTGTTCTTCCGCCGTACGCAGAGTCTTCAAAAGTAAATTGGTATTCCGGTACAGCAAGTGCCATTTACCAAAACTTCCATTATATTCAACAGCATAATCCAGAGCATGTGCTGATTTTATCGGGTGATCATATTTATAAAATGGATTACGAAGCAATGCTCGATTATCACATAGAGCAGGGTGCAGACGCGACCATTTCTGTTATTGAAGTTCCGTGGGAAGAAGCAAGCCGCTTCGGCATTATGAATACAGATGAATCTTATAATGTCACTCGTTTTGATGAAAAGCCGGAACATCCTGAAAGCAACCTTGCTTCAATGGGCATCTACATTTTTAAATGGTCTGTTTTAAAAGAATACCTAGAGCATGATGAGCAAAATCCGGATTCATCCAACGATTTTGGTAAAGATGTGATACCGGCTATGCTTGCAGACAATTTAAAGTTAACGGCTTATCCATTTAAAGGATACTGGAAAGACGTAGGTACAGTAAAAAGCTTATGGGAAGCCAATATGGACTTGCTCGACCAGGGCAAAGAGTTGGATTTGTATGATCCAGAATGGCGCATTTACTCCATTAATGCCAATCATCCGCCACAGGTAATGGGCCGTAATGCATCTGTTAAACACTCTCTTTTAAATGAAGGGTCTATCATCGATGGCGAACTGGAACATTCAGTCGTTTCTCAAGGTGTACAGATCGAAAAGGATGCAATTGTAAAAGACTGCGTTATTATGCCGAATGCGCGAATTGGCCGTGGGGCATACATCGAACGGGCTATTGTCATGGAGGACATTGAAATTCCCGAAAATACGGTGATATATAATAATTCCGATGAGATCTTACTGATTACAGAAGCGTTTCTTGCTGCTCACAGTCAAGAAGGCGTAAAAGCGTAAATACTCCTTTAAAAGACCCTTTAAAGCAATATGATCATTGCTTTAAAGGGTCTTTTTGTGGAGAAAAAGGTTAATTGAAGGAAAGAGGTATAAAGCCTCCTTTTTCAAGCGAAAACTGTATTCACACTGGGGAACAAGATTTACTATTTCAGGATAATTAATCGTAAAACCGTTACGAAAAGTTAAACTATTCTAAATATTAGTGCAAATATAGTTGTTAGTGTTTTTCCAGGAGATACAATTGTATTTTTTGAAGAAATTTATTATTATAGAATAGATAATTCAGTTACGGTAAATAACGAACCTTTCTAGCTGCATCATGCTTGCAGGTGAAAAATGAGAAGCACAATGCCTCCTTCACTATTTCCCTGGTGAATAAAAGAAGACAGGGTGGACTTTCCCGGCGTTCTGCTATTTATCGTGTCAAAGGAGGAAAAAGAAAGTGGCAAACAAAGAATTGAATAGAGGCCTTGAGTCTCGTCATATTCAAATGATTGCTTTAGGCGGCACTATTGGTGTCGGGCTGTTCATGGGCTCTGCCAGCACGATTCAATGGACAGGTCCTTCTGTTATGCTTGCTTATGCAATCACTGGCGTTTTTATCTTTTTTATTATGCGTGCAATGGGAGAAATGCTTTATTTAGAGCCAAGCACAGGGTCATTTGCGACTTTTGGCCATAAATATATTCATCCATTAGCAGGGTACATGACTGCCTGGAGCAACTGGTTCCAATGGGTGATTGTGGGAATGTCGGAAATTATTGCGGTTGGAGCTTATATGCAGTACTGGTTCCCAGATCTGCCTGCCTGGGTTCCCGGCATTGTAGCAATGGCGATTCTTGGTGCTGCGAATTTAGTTTCGGTTAAATCATTTGGCGAGTTTGAATTTTGGTTTGCACTCATCAAAATTGTGACCATTATTTTAATGATTATTGCTGGATTTGGCTTGATTTTCTTTGGGCTTGGCAACGGAGGAGATGCCATTGGAATCTCAAATCTTTGGAGCCATGGCGGCTTCTTTACAGGCGGCTGGTCCGGGTTTTTCTTTGCACTGTCCCTTGTCATTGGGGCATATCAAGGAGTGGAGCTGATTGGGATTACAGCTGGAGAAGCGAAGGATCCGCAAAATACCTTAACAAAAGCGATCCAAAGCATTATTTGGCGTATTTTAATTTTCTATATAGGGGCTATTTTTGTTATTGTAACTGTTTATCCATGGGATCAGCTAAGCTCTATTGGCAGTCCATTCGTGGCGACGTTTGCAAAAGTGGGAATTACAGCGGCTGCCGGACTGATTAACTTTGTTGTAATCACTGCGGCGATGTCCGGCTGCAATAGCGGGATTTACAGCGCTGGCCGTATGCTTTATACACTGGCGATGAACGGACAGGCACTAAAGTTCTTTGCAAAACTTTCCCGTAACGGAGTGCCTATCTTCAGTACATTAGGTGTTATGATTGGATTGGCTGTCGGAGTTGTATTAAGCTACATCGCGCCAGAAAACTTGTTCGTTTATGTATACAGTGCCAGCGTTCTTCCTGGAATGGTGCCATGGTTTGTGATTTTGATCAGCCAGATTCAATTCCGGAAAAGAAAAGGGGCTCAAATGGCGAATCATCCTTTTAAAATGCCGTTTGCACCTGTAACGAATTATGTAACGATCGCCTTCTTACTGACTGTATTGGTTGGTATGTGGTTTAATGATGACACACGCATGTCGCTTGTAGCCGGAATTGTATTCCTTGTACTTGTTGTGATCAGCTTTTTCGCTTTTGGTATTGGTAAGCGTGCACCACTGGATGTTCAAGAAGAAGATAATATAATCAGCAAGTAAGCCGGTTTTGAGCGGGCCCATATAAAAGATAAAATCTATAATGAGATTGACGCATATTCGGACAGAATATGCGTTTTTTTTATTTTCTATTATAAATACTTAGCGTACAAGGGGGCGGTCATGAATAGAATACAGCCTCTTCCTATCAGGTTCTTGCGGGTTGATTACTTTTGCTTTCATTCTGTACCGAGGCGAAGCGGCAGGATGAATGCCAGAGATTGCCGGTGCAAGCATGTCTTCCTTACAAGGAAGACAGAATAATTCATAAAACATATGAAGGTATAGTAAACATATTTATACAATTAATAAAATAAAAAATATGATTGCGTAAAAGAAAATACAATGTTATATTGTTCATCCGCCGTTAAAACAACAGCGGAACTTAATAAAAATTATCTTTGTTTTTTCTCTTTATATAGTAATAAACTATATTACTAAATTGAGAGCTGACATTCCGAAATTGAGAATATACTTGAGAGTACACTTGTTAAGCATTTTTTAAAAAACTTTTGAAAAAGTATTGACTCTCATTTGTATAAATGATATATTTATTTAGCTGTCACGAACGACAGTAATAAACATTGAACATTGAAAACTGAACAAAATCAATAAAAACGTCAACGTTTTAAATTTTTATCTTCCATTAAAAACACCCCGTGTTTTAATGGAAACAAATGAGCAAGTCAAACACTTTTTGGAGAGTTTGATCCTGGCTCAGGACGAACGCTGGCGGCGTGCCTAATACATGCAAGTCGAGCGGACAGAAGGGAGCTTGCTCCCGGAAGTCAGCGGCGGACGGGTGAGTAACACGTGGGTAACCTGCCTGTAAGATTGGGATAACTCCGGGAAACCGGGGCTAATACCGGATAACATCAAGAGCTGCATGGCTCTTGATTGAAAGGCGGCTTCGGCTGTCACTTACAGATGGACCCGCGGCGCATTAGCTAGTTGGTGAGGTAACGGCTCACCAAGGCGACGATGCGTAGCCGACCTGAGAGGGTGATCGGCCACACTGGGACTGAGACACGGCCCAGACTCCTACGGGAGGCAGCAGTAGGGAATCTTCCGCAATGGACGAAAGTCTGACGGAGCAACGCCGCGTGAGTGAAGAAGGTTTTCGGATCGTAAAACTCTGTTGTCAGGGAAGAACAAGTACGGGAGTAACTGCCCGTACCTTGACGGTACCTGGCCAGAAAGCCACGGCTAACTACGTGCCAGCAGCCGCGGTAATACGTAGGTGGCAAGCGTTGTCCGGAATTATTGGGCGTAAAGCGCGCGCAGGCGGCCTTTTAAGTCTGATGTGAAAGCCCACGGCTCAACCGTGGAGGGTCATTGGAAACTGGAAGGCTTGAGTGCAGAAGAGAAGAGCGGAATTCCACGTGTAGCGGTGAAATGCGTAGAGATGTGGAGGAACACCAGTGGCGAAGGCGGCTCTTTGGTCTGTAACTGACGCTGAGGCGCGAAAGCGTGGGGAGCGAACAGGATTAGATACCCTGGTAGTCCACGCCGTAAACGATGAGTGCTAAGTGTTGGGGGGTTTCCGCCCCTCAGTGCTGCAGCTAACGCATTAAGCACTCCGCCTGGGGAGTACGGCCGCAAGGCTGAAACTCAAAGGAATTGACGGGGGCCCGCACAAGCGGTGGAGCATGTGGTTTAATTCGAAGCAACGCGAAGAACCTTACCAGGTCTTGACATCCCGCTGACCTCCCTGGAGACAGGGCTTTCCCTTCGGGGACAGCGGTGACAGGTGGTGCATGGTTGTCGTCAGCTCGTGTCGTGAGATGTTGGGTTAAGTCCCGCAACGAGCGCAACCCTTGATCTTAGTTGCCAGCATTTAGTTGGGCACTCTAAGGTGACTGCCGGTGACAAACCGGAGGAAGGTGGGGATGACGTCAAATCATCATGCCCCTTATGACCTGGGCTACACACGTGCTACAATGGATGGTACAAAGGGCTGCAAGACCGCGAGGTTTAGCCAATCCCATAAAACCATTCTCAGTTCGGATTGCAGGCTGCAACTCGCCTGCATGAAGCTGGAATCGCTAGTAATCGCGGATCAGCATGCCGCGGTGAATACGTTCCCGGGCCTTGTACACACCGCCCGTCACACCACGAGAGTTTGCAACACCCGAAGTCGGTGGGGTAACCCTTACGGGAGCCAGCCGCCGAAGGTGGGGCAGATGATTGGGGTGAAGTCGTAACAAGGTAGCCGTATCGGAAGGTGCGGCTGGATCACCTCCTTTCTAAGGATATTTACGGAAGTGAGAACTTGGTTCTCACAAACGTTTGACGTTTGATTTTGTTCAGTTTTGAAGAGTTCAATCTCTTCTTGTGCCCGCATTTATTTATGCAGGCAGCTGAAACTGTTCTTTGAAAACTGGATAGAAGCAACACATTGTATGACCAAAGCAAAAAACCGAGTAAGATACACCGCCATTTTAGGTTAAGTTAGAAAGGGCGCACGGTGGATGCCTTGGCACTAGGAGCCGAAGAAGGACGGGACTAACACCGATATGCTCCGGGGAGCTGTAAGTAAGCTTTGATCCGGAGATTTCCGAATGGGGAAACCCACCATCCGTAATGGGATGGCACCCCTGCCTGAATACATAGGGCAGGAGGAGGCATACCCGGGGAACTGAAACATCTAAGTACCCGGAGGAAGAGAAAGCAAACGCGATTCCCTGAGTAGCGGCGAGCGAAACGGGACATAGCCCAAACCAAGAAGCTTGCTTCTTGGGGTTGTAGGACACTCTATACGGAGTTACAAAGGAAGAGGATAGGTGAAGCGATCTGGAAAGATCCGCGGTACAAGGTAACAGCCCTGTAGCCGAAATTCTCTTCTCTCTTGAGTGTATCCTGAGTACGGCGGAACACGAGGAATTCCGTCGGAATCCGGGAGGACCATCTCCCAAGGCTAAATACTCCCTAGTGACCGATAGTGAACCAGTACCGTGAGGGAAAGGTGAAAAGCACCCCGGAAGGGGAGTGAAAGAGATCCTGAAACCGTGTGCCTACAAGTAGTTAGAGCCCTTTAACGGGTGATAGCGTGCCTTTTGTAGAATGAACCGGCGAGTTACGATTTCATGCAAGGTTAAGCTGATAAGGCGGAGCCGCAGCGAAAGCGAGTCTGAATAGGGCGCATGAGTATGAGGTCGTAGACCCGAAACCAGGTGATCTACCCATGTCCAGGATGAAGGTGAGGTAACACTCACTGGAGGTCCGAACCCACGCACGTTGAAAAGTGCGGGGATGAGGTGTGGGTAGCGGTGAAATTCCAATCGAACCTGGAGATAGCTGGTTCTCTCCGAAATAGCTTTAGGGCTAGCCTCAAACGAAGAGTACTGGAGGTAGAGCACTGTTTGGACTAGGGGCCCATCCCGGGTTACCGAATTCAGACAAACTCCGAATGCCAGATACTTATGTTTGGGAGTCAGACTGCGAGTGATAAGATCCGTAGTCAAGAGGGAAACAGCCCAGACCACCAGCTAAGGTCCCAAAGTATACGTTAAGTGGAAAAGGATGTGGAGTTGCCCAGACAACCAGGATGTTGGCTTAGAAGCAGCCACCATTTAAAGAGTGCGTAATAGCTCACTGGTCGAGTGACTCTGCGCCGAAAATGTACCGGGGCTAAACGTATCACCGAAGCTGTGGATTGACACCTTTCGGTGTCAGTGGTAGGAGAGCGTTCCAGAGGCTGTGAAGTCAGACCGGAAGGACTGGTGGAGCGTCTGGAAGTGAGAATGCCGGTATGAGTAGCGAAAGAAGGGTGAGAATCCCTTCCACCGAATGCCTAAGGTTTCCTGAGGAAGGCTCGTCCTCTCAGGGTTAGTCGGGACCTAAGCCGAGGCCGAAAGGCGTAGGCGATGGATAACAGGTTGATATTCCTGTACCACCAAGCATCGTTTGAGTGATGGGGGGACGCAGGAGGATAGGAGATCACGCAGCTGGATACGCGTGTTTAAGCAGTCAGGCTGGAAATGAGGCAAATCCCGTTTCCATTAAGGCTGAGCTGTGATGACGAGGGAATTTTAGTACCGAAGTCTTCGATTCCACACTGCCAAGAAAAGCCTCTAGCGAGATGTAAGGTGCCCGTACCGCAAACCGACACAGGTAGGCGAGGAGAGAATCCTAAGGTGAGCGAGTGAACTCTCGTTAAGGAACTCGGCAAAATGACCCCGTAACTTCGGGAGAAGGGGTGCTCTGGTAGGGTGCAAGCCCGAGAGAGCCGCAGTGAATAGGCCCAGGCGACTGTTTAGCAAAAACACAGGTCTCTGCAAAGCCGCAAGGCGACGTATAGGGGCTGACGCCTGCCCGGTGCTGGAAGGTTAAGAGGAGGGCTTAGCGCAAGCGAAGGTCTGAATTGAAGCCCCAGTAAACGGCGGCCGTAACTATAACGGTCCTAAGGTAGCGAAATTCCTTGTCGGGTAAGTTCCGACCCGCACGAAAGGCGCAACGATCTGGGCACTGTCTCAACGAGAGACTCGGTGAAATTATAGTACCTGTGAAGATGCAGGTTACCCGCGACAGGACGGAAAGACCCCGTGGAGCTTTACTGTAGCCTGATATTGAATTTTGGCACAGTCTGCACAGGATAGGCAGGAGCCTTGGAAGCCGGAGCGCCAGCTTCGGTGGAGGCGCTGGTGGGATACTGCCCTGACTGTGTTGAAATTCTAACCCGCACCCGTGATCCGGGTGGGAGACAGTGTCAGGCGGGCAGTTTGACTGGGGCGGTCGCCTCCTAAAATGTAACGGAGGCGCCCAAAGGTTCCCTCAGAATGGTTGGAAATCATTCGCAGAGTGTAAAGGCACAAGGGAGCTTGACTGCGAGACCTACAAGTCGAGCAGGGACGAAAGTCGGGCTTAGTGATCCGGTGGTTCCGCATGGAAGGGCCATCGCTCAACGGATAAAAGCTACCCCGGGGATAACAGGCTTATCTCCCCCAAGAGTCCACATCGACGGGGAGGTTTGGCACCTCGATGTCGGCTCATCGCATCCTGGGGCTGTAGTCGGTCCCAAGGGTTGGGCTGTTCGCCCATTAAAGCGGTACGCGAGCTGGGTTCAGAACGTCGTGAGACAGTTCGGTCCCTATCCGTCGCGGGCGCAGGAAATTTGAGAGGAGCTGTCCTTAGTACGAGAGGACCGGGATGGACACACCGCTGGTGTACCAGTTGTCTCGCCAGAGGCATCGCTGGGTAGCTATGTGTGGACGGGATAAGTGCTGAAAGCATCTAAGCATGAAGCCCCCCTCAAGATGAGATTTCCCATTACGCAAGTAAGTAAGATCCCTTGAAGATGACGAGGTAGATAGGTTCGAGGTGGAAGTGCGGCGACGCATGGAGCTGACGAATACTAATCGATCGAGGACTTAATCAATGTACACTTGGCGTGTAACCGAAAGGTTTTTGCCCATACAATTATGCTTCTATCCAGTTTTGAAAGAACACTTCTTTCAAACTTCATAGTCAGGTGGCAATAGCGAAGAGGTCACACCCGTTCCCATCCCGAACACGGCCGTTAAGCTCTTCAGCGCCGATGGTAGTTGGGGGTTTCCCCCTGTGAGAGCAGGACGCCGCCTGGCACACTAAGACAACTTGAGAAATCAAGTTGTCTTTTTTGTTTTTGAAAAATATGTACTTTTTTATTTTATTGATTTTGTTGGCGAGTTTTCTCTTTCTATGCAGATAAACTCGCTTTGAGGAAATGAAAATCACTACTTTTCATTTGAAGAAAACGAGTTGTAAAGACAAATAAAGCTTTCAGTTTCAGTAGAAGTGTCTGCTCCCTGATAGTCTAAAGGAAAATACTTGTATCGATAAGGAGCAGTTGGCAAGATACAAACGTTTAACTTTTTAACTGCCCGTCTATCATTATCACGGTTATGTTTATCCTCATATGCTGGATAGCTTTTTGTTCACTCTGTCGCCCTTTTCTTTTAAAAAGAAAGGAGTAATTTAAAAAAGATTGTTGTGAAAATCCTTTTCATGGGCAAGCTATTCCCAATTCACATCTCATGAAGGGGTCGTGTCTGTGGGAAGAGAAGACAAGCGAAGAAAAAAGCGAAATAAAGGACGGTTTATATTAGGTTTCTTTTTGGTCTTACTCCTGATTGGAGCAGGTTTGGCGTTTACGGTCTACCAGTCCCTTCAAAATACATTGGGCGGGGAAGTGCTGCATTCAAACAAGCGGACGGAAGATGTCTCACTACAGAAAAAAGAAGCGTTTACCGTTCTTTTGCTTGGTGTGGATGAGCGCAAAGGGGATGTAGGCCGGTCGGATACCATGCTGTTTTTGTCCGTAAACGGGGATAATAACACAGCGAAAATACTAAGCATTCCACGAGATACACGAGTAAAGATTGTAGGAAAAGGGACAAAAGATAAAATCAACCATGCCTACGCATTCGGCGGGGTGAAAATGGCTGTGGAAACAGTGGAAAATTTTCTGGATATGCCGGTCGATTATTATGTGGAAATGAATATGGAAGGCATGAAAGAACTTATAGATGCTGTTGGCGGTGTGGAAGTGCAAAATGATTCCGCCTTTTCTTACGGAGGCGATCATTTTGTTGAAGGGCATATTACATTAAGCGGATCTGAAGCATTGAACTATATACGGATGCGCAAGGAAGATCCAAATGGTGACTTCGGTAGACAGGCCCGGCAGCGTCAAGTAATGGAAGGCATCTTAGACAAAGGGAGTGACCCGGCAGTCATTTTGCAATTAACAGATGTCATGCAGGCGATTGGAGACAATGTTGAAACGAATTTATCGATCAGCGACATGCTCGCGATTCAAAAAAATTACACATCGGCGCGTAACCACATCCAAACCGTTACCATGGACGGTACTAGTACGAAAATTGGCGGCGTTTACTATTATGTGGTGGAAGATGAAGAAGTTGCACGTGTATCAAATGAGTTTAAAGAACATTTGAATTTAAAATAAAGAATCAGTTTGAAAGAGCTGATTCTTTTTTCAATTAAGAAAGGGACTACATAAAATTCATGATGATGAATGATTTTTTATTTATACTATGCACAAGTATAGCCACTCTATAGGGCGGTACATGTTTTAAATAATAAGAAGGATGACTTTTCAGATATTTCTGGCTCAGCGGAGCAAGAAAGAACATAGAAAACTATGATATACCAAGTCTTTTCATGCTATTTTTGCCTAGATTCTGAATACTATTTTTCATTATTGGTAATAGTAGTGGAAAGGTAAAAGCCATGCGAGGGGTGAAGAACTATTGAATATAAATGATTATAAAATGATAGTAGTGGATAATGCAGCCGAGCATAAAGACCAGATTACTTGTACGATTTTTATCATGGATGAAGAAAACACAAACGTGCTGTACACAGAAGGATTCCATGTGAAAACAAAAGAAGATAGAGACACGTACGCTGAAAAAGTCAAATGGCGTTTTCTTCGCTGTATCTAAGTTTCCTTTTGCAGAAAGCGTTTGTACATAAAGGTTACTTCAGGCAGCAAAATCCAGGAAGTGAAAAAAGCGATTCCCCTTTATAAAATAAGAGAAATCACTTTTACAAAGTTAAATTTTTTGACGATAGGGCATAAATGGTTTTAGCGAAATGTTTATTTTGGCATCTTTTAGATCCTCGGCTGATAAGCTGTACTGTCCTACAAAAAAATCCAGCGATTCATAAGCTGCAACTTTGTGTTTTCTGCGTATTTTTTCAATTTTACACGCTGATTGTTTAAACGGTGACTGCTTTGATAATAGATCTACAAAACCAGCTGTTAATTCATTGGCGGCTTCTTTTTTTCTGCTGCCAAAATGAAATGGGACAAACATAAGGCCTGACTGTGGAGCGTCACCCATTCGTGCAGACACTTCCATCCATCCGCTCAGTGAAGAAAAGCGAACCAGCTCTTCAGGTATAAGCGAGAGCTTTTTGGGGTTTTTCTGAGGAATTCCTCCCTATGAACTAAAACGTTTGAAAATGAGCGCTGTTATGTCGTCATCTTTTTGCCTTCTTTCTTTATGGCTGTCATTCTACTATTTCCTTTTTTTATTCATGTTAGGTGTTCGCATGTGCGCGTATTAGATCATGGAGCTGGTCTTTTGCATTCGCACTGCATACCCCGCCGTGATAACAGATGATGGTATCAATTTCAAGATCTAAAAGTTTATCAAGTGAGCGATAAGCCATTCCCATATCTAATGTTGTTTGTTCGACGGGTCCACGTAATGTGCCTTCCGAACAAACAAGGGCGTCTCCTGCAATCAGTACCTTACTTTGTTTTACATAAAGGCAAAGGTGACCAGGTGTATGGCCAGGTGTGTGAATGACGCGAACCCCACCGCAGTAAGGCAGTTCTTCGCCATCTTCTATAGTTTCATCCACTTTTGACACTGGAGGATTATAGTATAAGGCTCTTGCGTGTTCCGGAAGAGAAGCTAAAAATTCTTTGCTCATACGCTTTGCATCGGTTTTGATAAGCGGCAGGCTGCCTTCAATATAAGGCTGGTCAAGTTTATGGGCAGACACTCTTATCGTGCCTTTAGATTCGTTTATGAGGTCAGGAAGATTTCCAATATGATCTAAATCTTGGTGGGTTAAGATTACATTTTTTAATCGGCCAAATGACAGGCCGGTACTTTTTATAGCATCAGATACGTTATGCAGCGCTCCAGGCATGCCCGTATCTACTAAAATAGCGGCTTCTTCATCCCAAAGAAGTGTGGGGTTTAAAACGATTTTTTGTCCAGACACTTGATACTCTAATGAAAGCATCTCAATCCCATCAGTAATTTTCATACGTATTTCCTCCTTTAATACATAGCGGTACACCTGCATTATTTTTATCACAGAAAGAAATAGTTGTTCAATATAAAATATTTTTGAGGTCTGAAAAAGTTTGATTTTACTGCTGGTTTAAAGGAGTCCAAAACAACAAAGGAAGTAGAAGAGAGGGATTAGGGTGGATATACTTGCTTGTTCACAGCAGTCTCAAAACAAACAGAATATGTTCAGAAGAGCCATCATTTCACTAGGAATGCGGGTCGTGCTGTTTGTGTTGTTCGGTACAGCTTTCGCTAGCATCTTTGCATAGAATGCATATCCTGATCCATTTCAGGAAGCGGTAAAATGGTGGCTGTTGCAAGCCATCTTAGCGAACATTGTGACTTTCTTTATTTTAAAACAGCTGTTACAAACAGAGAGGCAGACGTACCGAAGTCTTTTTAATATACAAAAAGGATGAATAAAGAAAGATGCTGCAGAAACCGTCGCACTCATTTTGATTGGGTTTTGTTAGGGGGCGTTTTTTTATACCTTTTTTTGCTTCATCCTTTTAGGTTTATTCATTCCGTCTGATACGGCGAGGGATCTTTACCGTTACTTATTGTACACTATTTCAGCCGTTTGCTTTAGAATCGTTAATTGTCCAATATCTACTAGGATTCGCCTCTTTCGTTATATTATGCGCTAAAGCCGTACCGGTATTTAAACTGGTACGGTTTTTTCGTTATGTACATAAATGTTTTGGGCGATTTGCACCTTTAGATAAAGGCTCTGTTCAGGAACATTCGATCTAAAACTTTTTTGTTGAATTTGAACCAGTTAAAAACGCGGAATTAATTCACGTTTGATCAGGGTACATAGTATCGCTAAAAAAATGAATACTACAGTTGAAAGTTAAAAGGGGTGATATTTATGGCCATGTGTCCTTTATGTAACTCATTAGCAGTATTAGAAATTAATTGTCCAAAATGTAATACTCAATTAGATGATTCAGGCAAGGTATCAGATTTTTTAGACCCGTACGGTCATTATAATGATGAAGAGACGGTAAAAATGGGTGATGGCTATCCCAACACTGCGAAAGATCAGATTTGTCCTCATTTAATGGTCTGTAACGAGTGCGGGTATGATGTGGTGAAATTCATCCAGGAAAAATAACGGATTAGAATTGCTGGCATCCGCCAACACGTGAGCGTAAATGATTGAGTGCAGGAGCGCTGAAAAACAGTACTCGACAATTGATCCTATTAGATAAGTCCAGGTAAAGCTGTTAAGGGATGAAAATAACCTGATTGAAGAGCTGAAAGAAGTTAAAAAGCTTTTGGGTGGTGAATTTAAGCAGCGGGCTGCCGTATATAATGAACATTTGGCTGCTTTGAAGGTAGTTTGGTCCTTATTTCAAATGGCGGCCAATTCCGCCATTTGAGGTTGAGGGTTTTTAATTTAGGGTGTCTTGAGAAACCATCGAAAGATATAACGGAATCTTTCTAGAACGATTATTATTTTTTTACTACAAAATCAAGCAAGTGATCATATTCAATCGGAATTTTGTACACTAAATCAAATGTTTTATGATCAATAACGAGCAGGTTTCCTTTTTCTCCATCTGATTCAATCATATAAATTTCGTCCTGCTTGGCGTCTTGATACAAAATACGATAATTCATATCCAATTGAATGTAAGGCTTGTCCATTGGTGAAAAAGAGGGCTCTCCTTTAAATGATAACAGGCCGAGAACCGGACCATTCTGTTCACTGTATACAAAGTGAAGAGCTCTATCTTGATCTATAAGAAGAGTTCCCGAAGAATCAGTAAAATAAGAATCCTGTGCAGGCACACTTTTGAAGGTATCGTATTCTTTGAAGGTTAGATCTTGATTAAGAACAAAGATTTTTCCTTTATTAGTGATAATATAGGCATAATTCTCCGTTCCATAAACTGTATAGAATTGAGACGACTTTTGGCCAAAATCCATATAAACGGTTTGACTTGTTTTGCGGTCTATCAAGCCAATAGCACCTTTTGCTACTCCCAGATTGTTTTCCTCTCCGTTTCCAGCATAAATAATTTTATTTCCTAATTTTAAAAGCGGGCTCCAAAGAGGTACAAGTTTGTAGTCCGTTTCGTAACTTTTTTGCTCGGTGTCATTCGTAATAGACATCTGAAAATCGCCTGTTTCTTCATTTAGGTTTTGGTCTCCAGTTTTATGAGAAACGAGATTTTGCAGCAGCACATCAGATCCGTAGTGCATAATATGATCGACACCTGTGTCGTATTTAAAATAAGGAAGGTCCACTTTTTCAAAGGAACGCTTCTGAATATCGTATATATAGTACCAGTTTTCAATGACGGCTTCTCCAAAGAAAGAAATATAAAGCTCGTTAGGATTCGTTGGTTTTTGATGAACATTTATTCTTCTGATTGTATCATCGTGAACCTCATATTCCTTTATAGTTTTGCCTGTATTTGATACTTCTTTAACCAGCGTAAATTCTTGTGAGGTTCTTGAGTCAGAAGGATAAAATAAAAGGTAGTGATCTTCGGAAATCTCGTTCATAAAAGTAAGGTTTTCGATCCCATTTACCACAATTCGATTCTTCTGTTCATCAGATTGATTCACTAAGTATGCAGAAACACTGACGACTGTAGAAATGAAAAGTACCACAAAAATCCAAAAAGTTTTTTTCATGTGCACTCCTGTTTAATTAAAGCAAAGATCTAGCTTTAAAGTTATTGATGTATTGCTGTTGATTATTTCCCGCTGGTGACGGGTATACACTTTGGATCGGTTTTTCATATAGGTCAGCTTCCTTGAAATACCCGAGCTTGCAAGGTGTCTCAAGGAGTGCTGCAGCACACCTTACAAGCACGGATTAAGGCTGATTAAATTCATTGATCTTTTCATATCCTTCTTCCTTTCATAGTGTTACAGATCATTGTATCACAAGCAGGATGCGGACACAGAAAAAACAGCCAGAGGGGCTCTGACTGCATAATGACTTCGATCCTTAGGAATTGAATCTGAAATTAACAGAATAATCAGCAGTATGTCCATTATGTACAGGATGAAGGAAGGGCTAACCTGCTTCCTTCTTCCCGTATGCAGTATATGTTTCGTTTTGATTAGTAATGCAAAAAAGCCAGGCGGGAACCTGGCTGGGGGAATGGTTTTATTCATGGGAATTGGACTCCGAACGAACAATTCTAGTATAGACCAGTAAAGAAAAATTTATACAAAAAGCCGAGAGCAAGTCCACGGCTCTTGAAATATTAACCCGTTTACAAACGGGTGAAAGGTCGGATTAGGTAGAAATGAGACAGAAACTAGGTGTAACATGGTAAAGATAGTAAAACTGTTTAATCAGCAGGGAGACGCTCTTGCTGTATTTCATGTATGTGAATAAAGGTATTTAACTTCTTTTGTGGTATGGTAAGGCAAAGGAGGTAGACAATGAAAACGTATAGACTGACTTTTGTTTTTTCATCTGGAAAAGAACTTGTTCAAGAAGTAAAGGCCGATTCGCCCGAAAATGCATTAAGGTCCATAAAAGATGGAGAAGTTTACACATTTGTTGATAAAGACGACGCGCTCATCCAAGCAAATATGGAGAATGTGGATTATGTGAGAGTGAAGGAATATTAATACAGTGCAATTGAAGCATCCTACGGGGTGCTATTTTTATGTTCAAATACGTAAAGTAATGTTGAAGAGGGAAATTAGCTTCTTTTGTCGAATACAAGGGGAAAGGAGATGTTCTTATAAAAATTAAAGTGAGTTATTATACCTTAGACTGTGATGGGATGCCAGAAGGACGTCAACTTTATGAACAAGTAGAGATTGATCCAGACTCAAGTGATAGTGTGAGTGCGTTGGTTAAAGAAGCATTGATCAAAAAGCTGGCTACAAATAAAGACAAATTAAAAATTATGAGTATGACATGAATTTTAATTTCGTTTTCTATAGGCATCCTGCGGGATGCTTTTTTCTTTGCTTAAAAACAATCTCGGAGGTGTTGTTGATGTGAAGTGGCAAACTGAGATGATATCAAAACAGAATGGGAAACAACCAAGATCACGCTTGCTGCATTAGCGGAAAAGCATGATATAAATCTCGGTACCTTAAAAAGCCGGAAAAGCCGTGAAGGATGGTCGAGGGGTCCGACGAAAAAGGTTGCAACTATTCAGCAAAAGGATGCAACCAACAAGAAGGGCGCACCCGTTGGTAATTCTAGTGGGAAAGGTAATCGGGGTAATAAACACGCAGCTTCTCCGAAACGAAACTCAAATGCTCTGAAACATGGCTTCTATGCCAAGCATTTTCCAGAAGAGTTTTTAAAAATCATGGATGAAGTGTGCCAGGCAGATCCGCTTGATTTAATTTGGGATCAAATCGTTATTCAATACACTGCGATCATCCGTGCTCAAAAAGTTATGTGGGTGGAAAACGGCGACGATCATTTGAAAAAAGAATCAGGAAGCAGTTGAGGCGAAGGAGGCGGCAGTGAGTCGCACAAAGTGTCTTTTGCCTATGAACAATATTACGCCTATTTAAGTGCTCAGTCCCAGGCCGTGCCAGAGCTTCGCAACTTATTAAACAGTTTGGTGAGCAGGCGCATATTGACGATGAACGCTGCTTGAAGCTTGAGGGCATGCAAACCGCTATTGCCAAATCAAAAGCCGAGGTTGAGAAGCTGACCAGCAATAACGATGATGGACCAATTGAAATTGTCATCAAAAGAAAAGGTGAGGCAAAATGACAGCAATTGAAAAAGAAGTAAGCCCACACTTTGATGATTTTCTTTTTGAATGGTCCACTAAATTTCAGCTTCTTGTTGGCGGCTACGGTTCTGGCAAAAGCTATCATGTTGCATTAAAAATCATTCTAAAGCTGTTGGCAGAAAAACAAACGTATTGCTCTTGTTGATCAAAAAAGCAGTTGTCCCTTTCCAAAGGAGACAGCTGCTTTTTCCGCGAATGTATGTGTTGAAGGAAATGAAACAATAAGGCTGGCGAGACCTTTGTAAGAGAACTATACGATGAACCGGCAGGGCTTATGCTCATATACTAAAAATAATAATGGCTAGGTCAGCAATCACTATTATGTGATTCATTCTTACCTTTTTATCACAAGCATCTTTCTTTAGTAACGATACAAAGAATATTACATCCTTTTACAACATACATTCTTCATTGTTTGGCTTGTAGTTGAGACAAAAATGTTTGATCGTGTATCGACTATAAGGCCGATTTCCCGCTCACTTAGGATGAGCCAGAAAGGAAGGGTAAAAGGATGGTACTTAGATCTTCCGCTTCAAATTCTGATAACGTTAGGCATGATATGGCGCTAGTGAACACTTTTAGAGAAAGTATTGGCCAGAAGGCTTTATACTGCCGCCCCTTCCTATCCCTTTTTGGTTATCAGTGAAATTGTTTCCTTGATAGGAGAACAGGTAAAGATTGCAGTGGAAACAACACATTTTGCTCAGCTGGAAAACCAAAACTGGCTGGCTCATATCCATAATATAGAAGTGTTTTATATCGAATTTCCCGGCGAGCCGCGCATTCCAGAATTAAGTGAGATGCTGTAATAAGGAGGAAAACCAATGATACGGCGTTATCATGTGGTCGCCATTCCGATCCGCATTGTCCTTAACAACTTTGGCGACCATAATCCTAATGGAAGAATGTATGTCTTAAAGGAAAATGAAGCAAAGGTAAAAGAGCTTGTGCGCAAAAAACCTTTTCTTCCTGTGGAACTCGTACAGCCGCTTACGATCAGAGCGAACGAAGGTGATATTGTTGAAATTGTTTTTGAAAACCAGCTTCCTTTTGCAGTGGGCATGCATTTTCAAGATCTCGATTATAATGTGTTAACGTCAGACGGAGCCAACGTCGGCCTTAATCCAAGCTCACTGGCTGATTGCGGTGAAAAGCTTCTTTACACGCTTAATGCAACATATGAAGGAATTTGTTTTTTTACAGATGTCGGCAATGTATCAAGTACTGAAGAGGGCTCCAGCATCCAAGGTCTTTTCGGCACACTGCTGATTGAAAAAAGAGGTTCCTGGTGGACAGATCCTGTAACAGGGGGACCGATCAACAGCGGCGTGTTTGCGGACATTCATCATCCTTTCCTTCCCTCCTTCCGTGAATATGCCTGGTTTTTTAGTGATGAAATGGAAGTAAATGACTTAACTGGCAACCGGCCGCTTAATCCGATGACCAATCAAGAAAGTGAATCCTTTCATGGCGTTAACTACCGGTATGAGCCACTTCATAATCGTTTGAAATTAATTGAAGAAGGAGTCGTATCCCCTGAATTAGAAGGCGAGGAAGTTCATCATGACTCGTGGGTATTTGGTGATCCGGCTACACCGATTCTGCGCGGTTACCGGGACGACCCGGCTGTGATCCGCCTGATTCATGGAGGCTCAAAAGAAACGCATGCGTTTCATTACCATGTCCATCAATGGCTGAGAGATCCCGGCAACATTCATTCAGAAATTGTTGACGCGCAGGCGATCAGCCCACAGTCCCATTATACCGTGCAGCCGTTATACGGACTCGGCAGCCTGCAGGGTGCAATCGGGGATGTGGTTATCCATTGCCATCTTTATCCGCATTTTGAAGTTGGAATGTGGGGGATAAATCGCATCTTTGATACCCTGCAGGACGGCACCCAGTGCTATCCAAACGGTGTGCCGATTGCGCCGCTTAAGCCATTGCCGGACCGTCCCTGCCCGCCTTTGCCTACAAAAGAAAAGCCAGGATTTCCTAACTTTATCCCCGGAAAAGTCGGATATAAAGCGCCAAGGCCGCCGCTTGGCATTGTAGGCGGAAGGGACATGACGGAACTTGAAAAAAATGCAGCCGTACCTAATGCAAGGCCGGGGGCTGTTTTTACTGATTCCTGCCTGGGAAATCCCGTCGTCCTGGAATTTAACATATCCGTTATTCAGCTGCCGCTTGTTTATAACAAACAGGGCTGGCATGATCCGAAAGGAAGAATCTATGTAGCAGACGAAGATCTGGATGATGTGCTGTCTGGAAAAAAAGAGCCGGAACCGCTTGTTCTGCACGCACCAGCTGGTTCCTGCATCAGGCTGAATTTTACAAATAGGCTGCCTCATGTTCTGGACGGAGATGCTTTTCAGCTCACTACCAGAACCTATGAAGTGGGTTTTCACGTCCATTTTGTAAAGTTCGATGTCCTTGTGTCCGACGGCGCTAATGTAGGCTGGAATTATGACAGTTCTATTCTACAGGGTGAGACCTGCCGGTACGAATGGTATGCCGACACAGAATTAAAAGCCTTTTTCTTTCACGATCACTTGTTCCCAACGACTCATCAGCAGCACGGAATTTTTGGATCTTGTGTGATCCAGCCCCGCTTTTCTACATTTTTAAATTCAAAAACCGGTGAGGAACTGGATCATGGCACACAGATTACCGTTTCCCATCCGCTTATTCCGAATTATCGGGATTTCGCATTATTTGTCCAGGATTTCGCTCTTCTGTATGACAAAGACGGCTGTCCGATTCAGCCGCCGCCATTTCCAGGTTCCTTAGATGATCCCGGCATTTTTGCGGTTAATTATAAAAATGAACCACTGCAGTTCCGGCTCGGGAAAGACAAGGATCCAGCCTATTCCTTCAGCTCTTATGTGCACGGAGATCCCGTCACGCCTATCTTGGAGGCTTATGAAGGAGATCCAATCCGCATCCGGCTGCTGCAGGGTGCCCATGAAGAGTCCCATAGTTTTAATGTGCACGGATTAAGCTGGAAAGCAGAACGGCCCAGCAAGGATTCACAGATGCGTTCACAGCAGCATATCAGCATTTCAGAGTCGTTTACGCTTGAAACAGCTATTCCGAAGGCTGGAGATTATTTGTGGGCCTTTGAAGATGAAGAAGATATTTGGAATGGTACATGGGGGCTGATCCGCGCATTTGGTGAAGCCGTTGATGACTTAATGCCCCTTTCGGACCGTCCGCTGCCCCCGCCGCGGACAAAACGATTGCCAAAAGTGACCGGAAAGCCGCCGAAGCCGGCCAATCCGCAGCATACATTGCCGCCTGAAGCAACCCATCAGCCGCCGATCCGAAAGTACAGCGTGGTTGCTTTTCAAACACCCATTTTATACAACTCATTTAGAGACTATGATCCATTCGGGATTATATTTGCTATAGAAGAAGATGTGGAGGATATTTTGAGCGGTACAAAAAAACCTGAGCCGCTGGTACTGAGAGGAAATGCCGGCGATCTGGTTGAAGTCACCTTGACCAGTCGGCTGAAAGCTAAGTTATTTCCGTTCCCTGATGGCATTCACCGGTACCCACCGGTAAAAGAGCAGGCATTTTACCCGCCGTCCCTGCGTATTTCGCTGCACGCCAGTATGCTGGATTACGATGTTACCACTTCAAGCGGTGGAACCGTAGGATTCAATCGAGATCAAACGGTTGGGCCTGGAGAATCCATTACGTACCGCTGGCATGTACAAGAGAGCATAGGCACCTGTGCCATGTGGGACATGGCAGATTTACGGAATCACCGGTCTTTTGGTACATTCGGCGCTTTTATTGCTGAACCGCGTTTTACGACTTACCATGATCCGCAGACGCTTAAACCAGTCCAAACTGGCACCAATGTAGTGCTCCGTAATCCACTTGGAATTGATTACAGAGAATTTGTCTTGATTATGCATGATGGTGTCCGGCTTGAGAATAAGCGTGGCAAAGTCATTGTTGATCCACTTGATGGCGTGATTCCAAAACCGGATCCCGAAGACGGTGAAGTAGACACCTATGATTACGGCTCGCGCGGCTTTAATTACCGGTCAGAACGATTGATTAATCGCTTTAAAAAACATCCCGTCTTAGGTGACTTATTCAGCTCAGAGATTCACGGTGATCCGGCGACACCTGTTTTCGAAGCGTATCCAGGGGAACCTATCGTTGTCCGCCTTGCCAATCCGTCTGAACGAAGACGAGCCAACACCTTTCACCTCCATGGTCATAACTGGAAGTTTGACCCAAGAGACATTGATGTCCGGATTGATTCCTATGTCGGCCACCTGGCACCGGGCGCAGCAGAGGATCTGTTTTTAATCGGTGGTGCTGGAGGACTGTTTAACTATCCCGGCGACTATTTGTACCGGTCCGGCAACATCCGCTGGGGAATTGAGCAGGGTATGTGGGGAATCATTCGGGTTCATGATCGGTTCCAGCCTCATTTACCTCTGCTAGATAAATGACACGTGAACCATCAAAACAAGGAAATGAAAAAAGCAGCTGCTATCTCATGGCAGCTGCTTTTGATTGCTTCCGGCTAAAATCAGGAAACTAGTATTCTCTTAATTTTTATCTTTCTACATAAACCTATACAAATCTTTTACTTTTTACATAGACTATAACGAATAAGTAGAAAGGAGGAACAATCATGTCACTACCTTGTCAACGGCTCGCTGATATAATTGGAGGCCAGGTTATCACCTCAACTCCCGTCTGTGTGGTACAACGTCTTCGAAATATAGACGCAACCATTTTAGGCCGCCGCACCCGCTCTCCTCTGGTACTTCCATTTGCCCTATCATTCGAAAATAACATTGGTGGAAAGACTCTTAATCTAGGAGAAACCGTCATCCTTCAATCAGAAATTAACCGATTTATGACTGCATTACGACGTAGAGGAATTACTGTCACAGCGGTTCACAACCACTGGCTTTTGACAACCCACGCTTAATGTACATGCACTGGGAAGATGTTGGCGATCCTGTTGCATTTGCTGAAGATAGTTATGACGCGGCAAGAGAAGCAGGCTTATTGAAATAAACCTGCAATATGCGCCCTCTTTTAAAGAGGGCAACTTCTTCTAGCTGCTCCATTTACTAAGGAACAAAATATACATAAATCAAAGCTACTCAAAACCCTATATTTAAGTTCCTTTATGAACAAAAATTTTGAAGGGAACTGAAATAACATCTATAGAGTATACTCTTTTACCGCGTATTAGTATGAAAAATCACCTACTTCTTCTCATTTATCTTAAGATACAGGAATTTATAAACTTTGCGTTCATAACATGGAAAAAGCGATAGGAAAGGTGGTAAAAACATATATGGAGATACCGGTAACTGGATTGATAATTGATTCAGACGATCCAAATTCAGATTCTCATCATTCTCATCATTTGTATATTACAACATGGAATGGGCAGCCCGTTCATACCCATCATTTTTCAGGATTAACCTCTTTTGATGCTGGACATCGTCATCAATATGCTGGAATAACGGCACCAGCTCCTACTGGCGTCCCTCATACTCATCGATACTTAACAGTGACTTCATTTGATGATGGGCATGAACATGAAGTCCGAGGGGTAACTGGCCCAGCTATTCCCTTGCCTGATGGCAGACATTATCATACTTTCCGAGGAGTAACAACTGTTAATGGTTCTTATCCCCATTCTCACAGGTATAGTGGCAATACTAGCGTTTAAAACTTAAAAATGGCTGTCGGATAGTCCGGTAACCTTTCATAAAGAATAAATGAATGCGAAAAGTATTTCGATTTACACTTGTTTAGGAGAAATTAAATTAGTGACAGAACAAAAATCTATTTTTTCTTGTCTTTTCCACTCCCTCGAGGCAATTCTCGGGGGTTCCTTTGTTTTCATTCCTGCTTCATTACATGTATTAATTGGGCGCAAATAAAAACACGAAAACATGTTTGTTTTTTATTTGTAACAAAAAACATACGTTCTGTATAATTGGATTAACGAATGAAGGGAGCAGTTAAAATGGAAGGATTGTTTAAAACGTCACTCAAACAAAACGCTTGTATCATTATTTAAATCCTTTTTCTTAAGATTAAGCCAATTATACAAAATTTAAAATTAAATGGAAGTCTATTACGGAATTAAAGAGAAATTATTTATTTAGAAAGGAGCTTGTTACCTAAAAAGACGTCTAAAAGTTGCATCTAAAGGTGTATACAATGGAGAGTTAACATATATACAAATATACAAGTAAGTGTAAAAAGAAAAATCAGCTGCCGAATTAGGGAGAAGGAGTGCTACACGAAGTGAAAGACAGGCAAGACAGCGCTATTGGGCTAGTTGGAGAGGAGCACCCCTCTTCTTATCCCATCTGTAAGTTTCGTATTCCAAAGAGTCACGCTTGCTGATCCACTTTAATTCAGACACTTCTGGCAACAAATCACGATGATGTTACCAGTTAAGAATATGTATGTTTTGGAGTGCGAAATTTGGAAGCGAGAATTCACTGCGAACGTTATATGTGGGTTTGTGAACATAAATCAGCACCAGCTTAAGAAGATATTATCATATGTTTGTGTTTTAGAATGAATAAATTCAGATAAAAAGAGAAATAAAGAAAGTAAGAAAACTGGAGGTGAAAGCTTTGTTAAACATTGGAGATTGGAAAGCAGTCAAAATTGGTGGTATGACAGCCGTTGGATATGTAAGCAACATCATTAATTTTAGCTGGCACAGTAAACGAGTTGAGTTAACAAAAGTGATTTGGATTAAGGACAATAAATACCTTTTAAAAAAACCATCACCAGGTATCTTCACAGAAGAGCAGCTAGAACCGATCGGTGATTTTTGGGACAAGCACCAAGATAAATCAACATTGGTTGACCTAGCTTTAAAAACAGGTGACAAAGAATGGTTCAAAGAACTGACGGGGGAAAAGCAGAAATGGCATACCGTAGAGCAGTAATTAAACAACAATGGACCCCAGAAGAAGTAGAAGCATATTGCAGGAAATTTGAAGCGAAACGCCCCGCATATGTAAGAGAAGCTGATAAACGGGTAGGTAACAGGTTTTCTTCAAGAAGGAAACGCCCGGTCAATTCAAAAGGGAATTTGAGTAAAGTCCAGTACGAAAAGTTTGTTGCAAAAGGGTTAAACGATGAGCATATTTTAGCGAAGTATGAGGATTTAACACAGGGAGTGCTGGATGCGAAGAAGAAACGGTGGGGAATTCAATAAAACCCAGAAGCAATGCTCCCGGGCTATCAAGCATGTACCACAGGGGGGATTGCTTGATCGTACTAATTATTCTTTAATAATGAAAAAAGCAAAAGTGGATGTGCTGGCGGTAAAAAAACACCCCGCGTGGGTCTGGCTGTATAGCTTTATGGGTTATCAAATGGGAAAATCAGCGTTTTTACATGGCAAGTATATTGGACAAGTTCAGGAGGTTTTATAAAAAGGAAGAAAGCGCCAGAAGCGCTTTAATTAAAGTATGTATCTTTCTTTTTAGGTTTAGGGTTAATCTTTTGTGACTGTTTATATTGAAGTGTTGAAAACCTTTCAGATTTTATTAGCCTGAAAATGATTGGATAAATAAGAATAAGTTCTAAAATCGTTAGAAATATCCACAAAGTCAATTCGTTCGAAGACATATAAAGAAAACCTCCACAAGATAAATATTGTGATTTTATCAAAATTAAAATACCCAGTTTAGTGAAAAATAAACGATTTTGTATGTGGAAAATGAGAACTAAAATAGCGTGTTTTGAGAAGGAAAACCGTGATTAGGCTTGGAGAGAGGTAAACAAAAATAGCCATGTCGCGGAGCAGCCGCTAAACAGCAATGAACACCAGAAAAAATACAAGCTTATTGTAAAGGAAAGTTTGAATCAAAAAGGCTGGTCTAAGTAAAAAAAGCGGGCCAAGATAATACTTGTCGCTTTTCGAAAAACAGTGAATGAAAAAAAATGCCCTATGCCTGACGAGACCCAATAAGCAGCAATATGAGCGTGACCTTAAACAAGGGTTTACTGAGTAAGAAATGATTAATGGTTATCCTTAGCTGACATCTGGCTGCATGAAGCAAAGAAGTGGTGGGCATTTTCATAAAAGCAGCCTGGCGAGGAATCTGACTGAAGGAAAGGCAGTGAGTTAAGGCTCTTATAAGAATGAACCGACTTATCACTATCTATAAAAAAATTTGAACAAAAAAAGACTGTATTATTTAATACAGTCAACTGTATATCAAATAGGGAGCTAAAGAAGGAAGCGGGGGAACAGCTGAAAAGCTCGACTAACTCAAAAATGTTTTACAGGCCAGTGTTGGACACTTAGCAGTATCCGCCACCACCATATTCGCCTCCAACATAAGAGACACCGATAATGATTAAAAGAATAAACAAAACAACAATTAGTGCAAAGCCAGATCCGTACCCACCATTGTTTTCACAGCTCACGATTATCACCTCCCACTTTTACATAGTATGGAGGGGTTTAAGGAAAGCCTGTATAAATGACCATATAATAACAAAAAGTTTTATTTTTAAGAAAACAAAAGGTGATAATACGAATTCGACAGGATATAAAGACATGCCAGGGCAAGCTGTTTCTTTTAATACACAATAAGATAAAACCGTGTTTTTGAAGAAAAGTATGAAGTTGAATTTATTACAGAATAAATAAAACGCTTGTTTTAACAAAAATAACAATGTGCAAAATTCAAATACATTAAAAAATCAAAACAGCATTTAATGCATAGTGAGACACAGCCTCTTCGAAATAACCTCTTATTACACTATCAGTCCATTAATGATGAAAAAATAAAGACTGACAAATATGATCCTCGGACTTCTCCACCTAAATTAAAGATTCTGATGGAGCATTTTACTTTGAATGTAGTGCAGCCTTTATAGGTTTGGCTTCCCTCGAAAGGCAAGTGCATAACGGAGACAACAAACAAAAGCAAGGTTTAAGATGTCCTCATAATATTCATAGAACTACCCGAAATAAAGCTGGCGTAAATTCTTCTGTGCCAGCTTGTTATTGTACTTTATATTATCTGAAAAATGGTGACTCATTCAAGGTTAAACTCTTCCCAAATGGAAAGAGAACTAAGTTAACTATTGAACATTTAATGGCATATGTCGAGATTTGATGAAAACTAAAATCGTTTACATTATAATGAACCCTTTGTTTTTAAAGAAATCTATTATAAGGTTATCAAGGAAAATATTACTTTATAAGAAAACATTAAGGTGTGATGATTTGGAATTAAAATACACTCAATTGTGTAATTTGTTGGGTGGAAGAATACCTTCATTGGATAATCTGCTGTTTTTTCGTCTTCTTTTTTCGGTATCTTTTTGTGTCACTATACTAATTACAAATTGGATAAGTGATTTTAAGTCTTTATATATTTTAACTGTTATTTTTTTAGGGCTTGGTTTTTCAGAGAAATCACGACTTTTTATATTCTTTTCTTGTTGCTCTGTAGTTTTTACTCGTACTTTTTTAAATGACGAGTTTGTCAATATTACAGCTGTTTTGGTTCGCCTTTGTGTTTATTTAGCTGTAACGTTTATTTCATCTGAGGTTATAAAAAAATATTATGAAATAAAGCACCATCAGGCTGAGCTGGTTTTTACTCTGGCTAAGTCTTTGGATTCACGGGATTCATATACAGCAAACCATTCCGAAAAAGTAGCGGACTATGCCTTAAAAATTGCACGGGAAATGGAATTACCTAAAAAACAGTGTGAGGCAATTTATATCGGGGGCTTGCTCCATGACATTGGCAAAATTGATGTTCCAGAAGTTGTTTTATTAAAGCCTTCAAGATTAACCGATGATGAATTTGAATTTATTAAACTTCACCCAACAATAGGATACGAAACATTAAAGCATATTTCCGATTTCAAAAGAAACGGTGTTCTCGACATGGTGTTGTATCATCATGAGCGATACGATGGAAATGGGTATCCCCACGGTTTGAAAAAAGAAGAGATCCCCTTGGCAGCGCGTATTTTGGCTGTCGCAGATTCTTTTGATGCCATGACAACAAAGCGAGTCTATAAACCAATCATGAATTTAAACTATGTAATGGGTGAGATTGAGAAGAATATAGGGAGTCAGTTCGATCCTCAAACTGCAAAAGCGTTTCTAGCCATTTTGGAAAGAGAGGGAATGGGGATATTTGAGAAGAAAGAGCCTAGTTTTTCAAAAAAGTATATAATTTAAGCCGCATCAATCCTATTACGGATGCGGCTTTTTTATCCCCTGATCCTTAAATCGCTTCTGTTAATGGATGAAATAGGCGACCTCTTTGAAAAGGAGCTGGGGTATGAAAATGAAGATTACGAATCAGAGGGTTCTGGTGGATCAAGAAGACTCTTTTGATTTCTTCGACAGCAATGATGATTGAGTAGAATGAATATTCATTTAAAAAGCCAAACCTTGATTAATCAAGGTTTGGCTTTTCCCCTTTATCTTAACTTCTGCCTTCTCATCCATTGTGTAGCAATCCATTTTTCTCCCCTGATAACGGGTGCTCCACCGTGCAAAGTAAGTTCGTTTATGCTTTTATCGTTATAAAAGTATTCAAAGTAGACCGCCATTCCTTTTTGTGGAGAAACAGAAAAATTAAGTTTAGGGAAAAAGGTTTCTCCGCCCTGTTCTACATCGTTTAAATACAAAACGAGGGTACTGATTCTATTGTTTTTCGCTGCAGGACTTGTTGGGGCAAAAAAATCAAAATGCGCTTTGTACTCTTGACCAGGAGTATATTTTAAAATGTGAAGACCATCTCCATGTTCAATGGGTATATTCATAATCGAGGACAGTCTTTTTTCAACTTTTTGAATGATATCGCTTTCATTGCCTTGAAAAAACATTCCGCTGCTTGTTCTCATTTCATTTACTTCATGTGAAGATCCAATTTTTGAACGCTGCATATTGTCTTTTGACAAGTTGATCAGCTCGGCGCATTCTTCATCGCTCAATACATTTCCTAAAACGACAATGAGCGGTTCCTCAAATCGCGCAATGACCTTAATTTCTCTATCTTCGGTTTGGATAAGATTTCCTGTGTGGCTAAAAATGGTTTGTTCTTTTATGCTTGCTTGGTTACTATCCATGATCACCGTTCAACAGCCCCTTAAAAAGTTAATATTTACTTTAGTGATAGGTATTTGGGTAAGCGTTTACTATGAGAATTATATCACGAATTTAGTTTGAATGATTGATTTAGTATAATGAAAATAATATAAACTGTTTATTAACAAGCAAATGGAAAAATGGAGGAAAGGATGCAAAACTTACTTTGAAAGAAGGAGATTGTTTCTTGCTTGGGAGAGTAGTGCTAAAGGAATACATAAAAAAAATCCCTTAAAGGGATTTTATCAAATGAATCAGGAATCCTGCTTATAAAAAGCGATAAATTCCTGGATAGAATGTAGAATTCCCTCGGCTTGAATGGTAAATAGCGATAAAGCCGATAAAGAGAAAAAAACTACAGGGATTAAGCGAAGCCAGTGCATTTTTATCCCCTCCATTTCCAGGTAATGAAAGAATCATACCTCTGAACTTTAAACTTATCAAGTTTAAAGAATTAACATCGGTTGTGTTCTTTTACTTACGAAGGGAACACCAACACCTTGCTATAGCAGATTATAAGAGCAGGTAAACCTATATAATGCTTTGGCTGCCTACTCAGTATGAAGGGATCCGACGAAAACGGCTGTAAATCAAATCATTTTTTACTAGGAGATAAAATCTAATTGAGCAATTTATCAATCGCGGTTGCTGCTTCTTCAATACTTTTATACTGCTTAATTGACTGGGTTTCATAAAGTGTTAACTGGATGATAGAAGTATCTTTTAAGCAGCAAACTGAAGCAATCGGCTGCTCATCCTTTTCGAAAGTATGGGTAATATTGATGGTGTTAAAAGAACATAATGTTTCTAGCAAATCCTGCAGGCTATTTAATGACAATGTTAATTCTCCTCTCTGGTTCTAACCTTTGCATAAGCACAAGGAAAGAGGCTGGTGAAAGTCTAAGATGATTATTGATCGTTGCATTTTTAATCGGATAAGTGTTTGCTTATTCAAAATGCATATACCCCTTTTTTGAAGAATCTATGACTACAAACAAAAAAATTAAAAAAATGTCCAAACAGGTAAACCCTAATATATCCTTCAAGGAAAGTAAATAAATGTAATTCAGATTCTCTTTCTCACTTATCCATATTTGGTTTTAAAAGGAAATAATTATCCGCGCAAAGACACAAATAAACACAGTGGGCCCAATGAACTCACTGAAAAACCAATTCGTTACAGGAGCTAAATGAAAAGCTAACCATACTAACATATGCCATAAAACAGCAGGATAGACCAATAAATAGAGATTCAATCTGAAGAGAGAATAATTAAACCGATTTTCATTGTGAGCTGTAACCATATCATGGATAATTCTTTATAAATATGATTTAAAAAATGTTTTCAAGCTAAAGGCTAGATCATAATAAAGCTGCTTTAGGAAAATGGGTGTAAGAAGATAGCCAAGGGAGGGATGTTTGACTAAAGAAACATGACATTTACAGATCAACAGCAGAACTATGGCAGCCCGTCGGATAAAGTATTATAAAAAAGCCTTGGAGCTTGAAAAGCTCCGAGGCTAAAAGGAGCATCAAAAGCGTTAACGGTAGGGGAACTATTTAACGCCTTGATACTGATTATTTCCCACATTTAATGAAAAATATGCAAAAAAAGCCAGATAGATCTGTGGCTGTACAGTGGTATGGGTTATCGCATGAGAAAATGGGGGGTCTCATAGGCATATTATGGACAAGTTCAAAGGATCTTATACAGGCCAAACAAAAATAATTTATCCGGTTTATAGCAGGATTCTTTTCTCTCGTTTATTTTAAAATATTAAAAAAAGACCGACTGAAGCCGGTCGTCCATGATGAGTATATGTAATTGGTGAAACTATAATCTCTTGCCATTCCTCAAAATTAAGATTATGGTCGCTGACCCACCTAAAGATACCTGGATCCCAGTCTTCTTCATCTACGATACTTTTCATAATTCGATCATAAGCCACAGCTTCAGTTACTTCTTTTCCAATATTGTTCCACAGACAGTATAGGCCTGGGTCATGTGCAGATTTTAGTACTTTCAATGGTAGTAGCTCCTCTCGCTTGACCAGCTTTCTTTACTTTTATATGTTTTTCTTTTGGTTTACCGAAGAGTATTGTACCAAGAGAAAAGTGAATAGTTTGTCGAATCTTGTCTTGGAAAATATTAATTAGGCAATAGGGCGTTATGGTTTTTCAGGAAGAAAGATATAGTTAGGAAGAAAAATGAACACAGCGGTTCGAATAGATTTATAACGGAAGACTTTATGGAAAAAGAACGAAACAATGGTTATGGATATAGCTGCAGATTATTGGATCGCAAAACAAAAATATGACGCAAAATCTAGTATGAAATGAGCGATCATTATCCAGATATCCACCTAAAACAGCGAAAAAGTCAGAGGTGAAATGCGCTTCCTATTTAATACATAATTAACAATGTGCAAAATTCAATAATAAATTTAAAAAACCAAGTAATAACTCAATTAAACACTTTTCCAATTAAAAGTAAAGCAAAATAAAGAAAGTGAGCAAAAAAAAAGAGCCCGTAGGCTTATGCAACATCATCGTGCATATGAGAACCTTCTATGATTGCTTTTGCCTGTGCCTCAGTAAGTCCCTGTTCTTTCTGCAGCCAGTTATATAAATCCAAACAGAGTACTTCAAATTGATTCATCTCACCGGGGCGATTTTGTTTGCTTATGTCGAGTAGGTATTCTTTGTGTAACTGCAGATAGCTGTATGCCAAGTTCATGATTAATCCCTCCCTTTGTTAATAGTTTACTCGTTTTATTGACGTTTAGTCCTAAACAAAGAGAGAGTCAAAAAGTGTTCACATTCAGCAGACACCTTTTCGCCATATATACAAGGGAAGTGATTGTAATTTTTAAGTCTTCTCAGTTTAACAACCAAATCACACACTTTTATTAATCGTTTCCGTTTAAACGTGCCATCTTAGAGGCAAGGGCGCTGTCTACCACACTAATGAACCTCTAGTTATAAATGAGAGACTGTGCATACAAACAAATCTTCTTCAATGAATTTTCATAACTCTTAGAGTCTTATACTGAAATGATCTGTAGCCGGTTTTGTATGTAAAGGGGAACGCTATACAGGTGTACCGATTATTTAAAATTTATCTAGGTTCTAATTGTACCTTTTATAGATCCTAGATCGAATAGAGAATCGGGATTAAAAGAAGCGGTAAAACTGCTTCGTTAGAGAGCAGGAAAAGAACTATTTTGATTATCTGCGATCATAAATTTACATGAATAGGGAATGCTACAGATACTCATTTAACAAAGTTAAGGCAGGGGAAGTGAACCTTGTGGATTTTTTTCATGCCCAAGAATCTCTTACAACCATTCAATGGATTTTAAGAGCGCTTGTTGCTTTTTTGTTTTTACTTTTAGCTGCAAAAATAATGGGCCAGCGGTCGATGGCGCAGCTAAGGCTGCTTGATTTTGTAATGGCCATTTTAATTGGGAATATTTTAGCTCACCCTTTATCGGACCAACATTTAGGATTAAAAGGCTCCATGATCACTATGGTCGTGTTGGTGGTTTTGTACGTTGCGGGCACTTATTTAAGTTTAAAGTGGAAAAGATTCCAGCGCCTGCTTGATCCCTCTCCTTATCCGCTGATTGAGCAGGGAAAAATTAGGTATCAAAACTTAAGAAAAGCAAGAATTTCTATTGATATTTTATTGGCTGAGCTGCGAAAAAGCCAAATTGAAGATATCCAAAAAATTTCACATGCCATTTGGGAACCGAACGGAACGATTTCCTTTTTCCTTCATCCGGAGTATGCACCTGTCACTCCAGCTGATATGAAGCTGGCTGTAAAGCCTTTGCTTTTATCACGGGCCGTAATCAAAGAAGGGGAAATAGACCATGAGGAATTGAAGAAAAGCGGTAAAGATGAAGCGTGGCTCCACAGCCAGTTAAAAGCTCATAATGAATCAAAGGCAGCAGACGTTTTATTAGCGACCTTAAAAGGTGATAAACTAAACATTTATCATTATCCAGACCAGTCATAAACAAAGCAGCTCGTCTTTTTTAAAAAGGGCGAGCTGCTTTTCACTTCATTTTAGCCAGGAGTAAAGAAGAAAAATATTTTTTTGAAATTATATTCAGTTGTATACACATATATATAAATACTTGTATACATGTATTTTTCCGAATAAAAGAGGAAAACCGGATGATGTTTGTTAGTAAATCTTATCTTGCTGGTACAGGACGTGGATTTCACTTTGTTTTCTTGGACTATCATTAAAAATCCACAAAACCAAAGGTAAAAATTTCCCTTTTTCAGAAGTTGATGCTAAAATATAAAACAAATAAAGAGGAGGATAGGGGAGCAGTGGCTAGAGAAATAAATATAACCGTGCCAGAGGTTATTTGCTAAAGTGCCATTCTTATTGGCATATTGTATGGAATAAATGAATATATTTTTATTCAAGTGAACCAATATTATTACTTACTTGTTTCAACAACCAATGAAACAATATTTATAAGTAAACAAAAAGCTGAAAACGCTTTAATTCAGGTCAGTGTTGTACGCTTTGCACAAAGAAACAGAAAATTATTTAGGCACTTTGCCTATTTCGAAGAGGTATAAAAATAAGATAAAATGGAAATAATCTAGAAAGCGTTTTCAAATTTTAAAATATAAAGTGAAAGGCTGGGCTGCATAATGTTAGAAAGAAACGTGAAAATTGGATTAAAAGAAGGACTTCAATCAAAACCTGCTGCTCAATTTGTTGAAAAAGCGAATACATTCAGCAGCAACATTACCCTGATCCGCAATGAAAAAGTGATTGCCGCTAAAAGTATTATGGGTGTCATGGCTGCGGCATTGACTCCAGGGACTGAAGTGAAGCTTATTGCTGATGGAAGCGATGAGGAAAAAGCATTGGATTCACTTGAAAAATTTCTTTCTACCCCATAAAACAAAGTATATAAAAGGAAATCCAACATGACTGTATTAATATGTTATTTTTCTTGAACATACCCCTGATCGCTTAAAAGAGCAGGGGTATTTGTTATGTATAAAAAAATATAAACTGTTGTAAAAATTTTAACAAAAATTAGAAAAATTATTTCAGTATATTATTAATTTAATTTTCTGGATATTTAAGAAACTCTTACACTTTTCATTCAATTGGTGTATGATAGGGGATGGTTTGTGACAACAAGAGTAACAACAGGAGGCTTTTTAAATGACAAACAAAATACCATTTTCATTTATAGTAGTGATCGGTTTGATGCTGTTTGCTTTATTTTTTGGAGCAGGAAACTTGATTTTCCCGGCTATGCTTGGTCAGTCAGCAGGGACAAATGTCTGGATAGCAACTGCCGGCTTTTTAGTAACCGGAGTAGGCCTTCCTCTAATAGGGGTTATGGCATTTGGGTTTTCTGGAAAAGAGGATTTACAATCCTTAGCAAGCCGCGTTCATCCTATTTTCGGCCTCGTCTTTACAACCGTTCTTTATTTGGCAATTGGTCCTTTGTTCGCGATTCCAAGGACAGGAAGTGTTTCTTTTGAGATTGGCGTAAAACCCTTTTTGTCAGAAAATTCAACGTTTGTACCTTTGCTGATTTTCACAGTGATCTTTTATAGCATCACATGCTTTTTCTCTTTAAATCCAGCGAAAATTGTCGATATTGTCGGAAAATTCCTTACACCAATCAAAATCACATTTATCGGGATTTTAGTAGTCGTCGCATGCTTTAACCCAATTGGTAAGCTGCAGGCGCCTGCAGAAAAGTATCAAACGAATGCTTTTTTCAATGGATTCCAGGAAGGGTACCTGACAATGGATACACTTGCATCCTTTGTATTTGGTATCATCATTATTAATGCAATCAAAGAAAAAGGTGCAAAAACGAGAAAAGATATTTTGATCGTTTGTTTAAAAGCGGTTGGAATCGCCGCTGTTATTCTTGCAGCTATCTATACAGCTCTGTCTTATATGGGGGCTGCCAGTGTAACGGGTGTCGGACGTCTAGATAATGGCGGAGCAGTTTTGGCAAGTGTCTCGGACTACTACTTCGGAACATACGGCGGAGTTTTACTAGGTTTAATGATTACGGTTGCTTGTTTAACAACAAGTGTAGGACTGATCACAGCATGTTCTACTTATTTCCACAAACTGTTCCCGAACATCTCATATAAAACAATTGCTGTAGTATTATGTGTATTTAGTGCAGTTATCGCTAATATTGGTCTGGCTCAATTAATTTCAATTTCTGTACCAGTATTGACTGTTCTTTATCCATTAGCGATCGTCTTGATCGTTTTGACGTTCCTTCATCCTTTATTTAAAGGACATGCCCACGTATATCAAGGCAGCATGTTGTTAACCTTTTTAGTGAGTATCATGGATGGTTTAAAAGGAGCTGGCTTGAATGTTTCAGCTATCGATGCTTTTTTCACAAACTATCTTCCGCTTTATGGAATTGGTCTGGGCTGGATCTTCCCTGCGATTGCAGGCGGACTTGCCGGATATATGATCAGCTTGTTTACTAGAACGAAGCAGGAAAAAGAGCAGAGCAAGCCAGGAAGAAGAGCGGTATAAACTCACCGTATGAAATCATGGAGCAAAATAAATAATTCTTTCAATGTCACAAAGCCTGTAGAGTACAAAAGCTCAAAACACCTTTACGTTATTTTTGCGTAAAGGTGTTTTTTTGTATGAAAGCACCTGGTTTATTATTAACAATAAATTTATTATGTAAACTTTGAAGGGGAATAGCAAAATGAAAATATATAAAAAACGGCTTCTTCAACAGAAAGCCGCTTTTTAGGGATCTTTTTCTTTTACCTCGTTATTTAAAGTAATCCATAATAATTCTTTTAGAGATCTCCTGCATGGTTGTGCCTTGTTCTATTGCTGCCTGCTTGATTTTCTTTTTAATATCGGCCGGCAGGTAAATAGATAGACTTTTTTCGGCCGATTCGATCCGAATTTGACTGTTATTGGCTGCTACAAAGCCTTCTTCTGTGTTGCTTTCTAGAAAATGGCCAAGTGTTTCCGCATTTTCCACTGCATTTAATAACATATCCTTAACGTAAAGGACGATAATGTTTTCTTCCTGCCGTATATCCATATAAACATTGGATAAGTCAAATTGCTCGTATAAGAGATCCAGAAACTGTCGGGTAAAGGAAAGCTGTAAAGGCAGCGACAGCCTCGCGTAGCCAGGCGTTCCAGTCCGCTTGCCAAAAGAAAGTGTGTAGTCTGGTGTTAAATCATGCTTATAAATGCCTTCTTCAAATGGCAGTTGAGCGCCGTTATCCTGGATAAAAAACACCCATTCTTTCTGGGCGTTCCAGGTAAGGCGTGCTTCCTGAATCGTGCTGGACGAAAAGCGCTGGTAAAAAGCAATCTGCTTTTTACGATCATAAAACAAGCGCTGCTTAAGGCGGTCTTCTACAAGACGCTCTTTATGCGTTTCTTGAAACAAATCCAAGTCGACTTTTTTGATGGTTACAACTTCCCGGCTGCGCCAGGTCGTTTTTTCAAAAGGAATAATCTGCTCCTGGAGGTAAGATTGCAGCACGGCTCTCGTTACACCTAAATAAGCGGCGGCTTCTCCTGTCATCATTCCGTTCGGCTGTTCCTGATTGAGCTCCTCTTTCAACTGATCAACCGCGCTTTTTTCAAATAAATGTCCCCGGTGTCCGCCCCAAAAATCTTCAACAGGCGTCAGTTTTCCAGTTCGTATATAGTGACCGATCGTAACCACAGATTTTCCAAGGCGTTCAGCTGCTTCTTTTGTTGTGTAGCAATCCGAAATATTCATGTTTTTTTATTCATTCTCCTTCATTTTAATCCGAGTTTCTTCCATTATATATGCCGCTCTCTACAAGCAGTGTTTCAAGCTGAGCAGAACCATTTGTAACATCTTATAAAAAACAGCTTTTCCTCTCGGGTGAAAACGCCATTTCTTTTGTTGCATTCGATATACGCTCTTCTTTTTTCTCCCTTTGCCTTGCTATTACATAAACAAGTTTAATTACAAACAGAGAAAAAAGTGATCATACTTTTTTAAAAAAATAAGAAATCAATGAAATAAGAAAATATGTATAATAATGCAATATATTTTTGATAGTACTTATTCTCTTATTATAATTCATTAAAAAATAAAACACAAAAAAAGATTTAATTTAAAGTAAGTGTTTAAAATAAAAATTTTTATATATTAATTATTATACCAATATCAACAAATGCTATATTTTTTGATATAAGATAGTTTATTTTAAATTTAGAAGAAATCAATTATTGATTGTTTAATTTTTAATTATACAAAAATAAACTAATTTATTTTATAATAAAAATATATGTTGATTAAAAATAAATTTATAGATAATCAGGAGATATATATGGACAAATTAATCATACATAATGAAAGTAGTCCGCTAATTCCCGAGAACACGGAAGAAACTATTTCTGCGCTGGTTGATCAGAAAGACCGGGCAGAGAGGGAAGGGAAGCCAGACTTTTACTATTTTAACGACCGGGATATGCTGCATTACTTTTTATACCGGGAAACCAATTTAAACAAAAAAGCGAATCGTTCCAAACGTACGATTCGGGAGTATGAAAAAGAATTACATATGATGATTAAACAGATGCTTGAGAATGGGCCTGTGATGCATTTAGATTTGGATATTGTGGATGATTCCTTGTTTAAGAGCTTAGAAAAACGGCACCTGCGCCGGTACCAAAAGTGGGTCGCGGAAGACAGCCCGCATGTAAAGAAAAGAGGAAGCTATTCACCTGCCACACTTGAAAGAAAAACGGTTATTTGGAAAAGCTTTTTCTCCTTTTTATTTAAAAGCGGCTATATCCAAAAACCGATCCATGAAGAACTGCTGACCGTTTCGGTCCGTTCTGAAGACCGGCCGAACCGCGATTTAGGGCCGCGTGAAGTAATACAGCTGCTGGATTACTTTGAGGAGCGAAAGCAATACATTGCTTTTGCCCTTATTCATGTACTGGTCAGCACCGGCATGCGGAATGAGGAATTATGCCGGCTGACACTGGCCGATGTGCAGTATGACAGCATTTTGGGCCATCATTATTTGTCTGTCACGGGAAAAGGAAGCAAGAGGCGGGAAATTCCTTTAAAAGAAAAAGTGCTTGAGAGCATCCTTCAGTACCGAAAAGCGCGGTTTCGTCCTGTTACTTTTCCGAACAGCAGTGAGGAACCGCTGTTTGTCACAAGTACAGGACGGGCATTTAAACCAGACGGACTCGCCCATTATTTAAAAAGAGTGATTAAAGAAGTGGACCTGCCTTTTGTTCATTCCGGCCATATTAAATTAACAGCTCACGTATTCAGGCATAGTTTTGCGATTATTTCTCACTTGAATAAAGCAGATATCTTTTCAATTATGAAAGCACTCGGGCATGAAGACATTCACACAACGATGATCTACCTGCAAAAAGTTCTTCATAGAGAACAGCATGTCATTCATCAGTGGTCGAGTGAATCGCTTGGCAAGTATATATAAGAACTTCGTCACAATAAGAAAAAAACCGTCGAAAAAGCTTGTTTTCTAAGGAAAACAGGCTTTTTGTCATTCTTTGTTCGGTGTCATTTTTCCCCGTTTATAGTCTCTGAAATGGTGGAAAGGTAGATAAAGGTTATTATACAAATTTGTTCTTTTTCATGGTATAATAATCGACCCTGGTAAATCTTTGCTTTTTGGTGAAATTAACTATATTATTTGTATTAGTACAGTTAATACAAATTTTTCTTCATCCAAAAAAAGGGATTCTACAAAGGGATGTCGTATATAAAGCTGGAAACAATATTTTATTAAATTTATCTAAGAAGGTGTAATGTATGTGCGGATTTGTGGGTTGTATGCACGCACGGCCATATAGACAAACAGAAGAAATGGCAGAAAACTTTAAAAAAATGAATGCCTTGATTACCCATAGAGGACCAGATGATGAAGGTTACTTTATGGAAGATCAAGTGCAGTTTGGGTTTAAACGGCTGAGTATCATCGACCTTGAATGTGGACACCAGCCGCTTTCGTATGAAAACGACCGTTACTGGATTATTTTCAATGGAGAAATCTACAACCATGTTGAACTTCGGAAAGAATTAATGGAAAAAGGATACGAGTTTGCAACGGAATCTGATACAGAAGTGATTATTGCTTTATATAGCGATATGAAGGAAGAAGCAGTGAAGAGACTAAGAGGAATGTTTGGCTTTGTGATCTGGGACAAAGTAGAACAGCAGATCTTTGGAGCGCGCGACCATTTTGGCATCAAGCCGTTTTTCTACCTTGAGCAGGGAGAAAAAACGTACTTTGCCTCTGAAAAGAAAAGCATTTTGTCGGCTCGAAAAGGTGAATTAGATGCCAAGTCTCTGCAGCATTACTTAAGCTTCCAGTATGTTCCGGAACCTGATACGATGACGGAAAACGTGAAAAAGCTTGAGCCTGGCCATTTCTTTACGCAAAAACCTGGACAAGCTATGAAGATCCAATCTTACTGGAAACCGACCTTCCGCCCGATTAAGTCAACGGAAGACCAGATTATTAAAGACATTCGCAATGTGCTGATTGATTCTGTCAACGTGCATATGCGAAGTGATGTGCCGGTCGGTTCCTTTTTATCAGGTGGAATTGACTCTTCCTTTATCGTGTCACTGGCGAAGCAGGTAAATCCGAATTTAAAAACTTTTTCAGTCGGCTTTGAACGCAATGGCTTCAGTGAAGTAGATGTAGCAAAAGAAACAGCGGATGCGCTCGGTTTAGAGAATATCAGCCACATTATTTCGCCGGAGGAATTTGTACAGGAGCTTCCCAAGATCATCTGGCATATGGACGATCCATTGGCAGACCCGGCGGC
Organism: Domibacillus sp. DTU_2020_1001157_1_SI_ALB_TIR_016; assembly: GCF_032341995.1. Classification (NCBI taxonomy): domain Bacteria; kingdom Bacillati; phylum Bacillota; class Bacilli; order Caryophanales; family Bacillaceae; genus Domibacillus; species Domibacillus sp. DTU_2020_1001157_1_SI_ALB_TIR_016. Next base: position 1,451,174 of record NZ_CP135438.1, on the reverse strand, counting down.
CGTTCCGCTTTACTTCGTAGCGCGTGAAGCGAGGAAACATGTGAAAGTAGTTCTATCCGGGGAAGGGGCGGACGAGCTGTTCGGCGGCTATAATATTTACCGTGAGCCGGAATCTTTACGTGTATTCCAATCGATTCCAGGCCCGGTGAAAGGAGCACTGAAAGCACTGAGCGGTATTCTGCCGGACGGCTTCAGGGGAAAAAGCTTTATCGAGCGCGGTGCGACACCGCTTGAACAGCGGTATATCGGAAATGCGAAAATGTTTGAAGAAGCGGAAAAAAGAGCCCTGCTGTCCCAGTACAAGCCGAACCTGGGCTATACGGACATAACCGCACCTATTTATCGCCAGTCAGCTGACTATGATGCGGTTACAAAAATGCAAAACATCGACATTCATACGTGGCTTCGGGGAGATATTTTACTGAAAGCCGATAAAATGACGATGGCGCACTCGCTTGAACTGCGCGTGCCGTTTTTGGACCGAAAAGTGTTTGACGTAGCGTCATCCATTGCGACAGACCAAAAAATTAAAAATAACACAACGAAGTATGTACTGCGCAAAGCAGCTGAAGGTATTGTGCCGGATCATGTTGTAAACCGTAAAAAATTAGGTTTCCCGGTACCAATCCGCCACTGGCTGAAAGATGAGTTATACGACTGGTCTGTGAACTTAATTCAAGTCAGCGGAACCGACTACTTGTTCAATAAGCAGGAAGCGCTGCGCCTTCTGCAGGAGCATGTAGACAATAAAAAAGACAACAGCCGTAAAATCTGGACGATTCTTGTGTTTATGATCTGGCACCAGATTTATGTAGAAGAAGTATATGATGTAGAACAGGCATTTGTAATGGAGCCTAAAAAGTATCCTGTTTATCAATAAACACAAAAAGAAAAGCACTTAGACAAAAGTCTAAGTGCTTTTTTGTATACATACTGCGTTTATAAAGCTTTTTAAGACGCAGGCTCTTTCTGCAGTTCTCGCTGAAGCACTTCTCCCAAGCGCTTCATTCCTTCTATAATACGCTCTTTCGGCATATTAGAGTAATTTAAGCGCAGCGTATTTTTTTGCTGGCTGTTTGGAAAGAAAGGAATACCTGGCACAAATGCTACATCATTTTTCAAACATTCTAAAAAGATTTTACTTGAATCAACTGAATCCGGAAGCTCTACCCAAATAAACAATCCGCCTTCGGGCTTGCTGTGAGAGACACTTTTAGGGAAAAATTGATCAATGCAGTCAAGCATTGTGGTGCATCGTTCTTTATATACCGTTTTAATTTTTTCAATATGAGCTTCTATATCATAGAGCTCCATGTATTTTGCGGTAATTCGCTGAGCAAAGCTGTCAGAGTGCAAGTCAGCGGTCTGCTTAAACGCTACGTATTTTTCAATAAATACTTCGTCGGCACAAATCCAGCCAAGCCGAAGTCCCGGCGTGAAGATTTTCGAAAACGTACTTAAATAAATGACTCTGCCTTCTGTATCAAAATGTTTGACAGGAGGGAGAGGTTCACCGGAAAAACGCACCGCTCCATATGGATTGTCTTCCACGATGAGAACATTGTATTGATTAGCAAGTTCAATCATTCTTTTTCGTCTTTCGAGTTTCATCGTTCGGCCAGTCGGGTTTTGAAAATCAGGAATGGTGTAAATAAATTTAGCGTTAGAATGCAGCTGCAGCTGCTTCTCCAACGCTTCCATGATCATACCGTCTTCATCCATATCTACTTCCACAAAGTTGGCATCATACACTTTAAAGGCGTTGATCGCAGCCAGATAGGTAGGGCTTTCACAAAGAATAGTATCTCCTTCATCTAGAAGCAGTCTCCCTGTCAGGTCAATCGCCTGCTGTGAACCGGATGTAATGATCACCTGCTCCAGGGAAGCCTGAATGCCGATAGCACTCATACGCTTGATGATCGCGTTTCTTAAGGGAATATAACCTTCCGTTGTACTGTATTGAAGAGAGGCCGGCCCGTCTTCTTTCAGTACAGCTTCACAGGCTGCGTTTAACGCTTCAACTGGAAACAATTCAGGTGCCGGGAGACCTCCAGCAAAGGAAATAACCTCTGGCCGTTCCGTTACCTTTAAGATTTCACGCGTTTCTGAAGACTTAACCCGGCTCGCTCTTTTAGCAAATTTACTTTCCATTACTACACACTCCACTTTTTCGGTTTCTCACTTATCAAGTCCATAATGATAGAGGAAACGTTATTTTACGCATATGCTTCAAAAAGATTCTATTGTTAATAATATACATTCATTTATCATTCTGGCAACCCTTGCCGATAAAATATTTGTTATTTTTTGATTTATTTGATAATTTATTCGTCGAACCATAAAGTATTTTGATATAATAAAAAATAAGTCAGAATGACAGCTTTTCGTAAGTCCACAGTGTGAAAGGTACACTTTTTAAAACGAAATATATAAAATTTAAGTAGAATTACCCTTTTTCATGAAGAACTGTGGTCTTGCACCTTTCATACAATTCAGCATTTTCCTATGCGCTTACTCCTATTCGCTATGATTGAATAACAAAAAACGCCAAAAGACAGCCAGGCGGAAAGCCTGGCTGCGAAATGGTTTCGGTTCTATAGGAGTTAGGTTTTGAAACTAACAATACCAGTATGAACTCCCTTGTGGTAATTTATACATAAAAAAGCATATATTGAAAAATAAGCACCATTCACTTATTTTTTTATGATATTCAGCTTTTGTAAATACAAATAAAACCAGTATCCTAAAAGATAGGGCAGGAGATAGGAAATAAAGGTCCAAAAAATATTCCATCCGTTTCCGTATACAACTTTACCCATTAAAACAAACAGTCCTTCAAGAAGCGTTGTGAACAGTGCGATTCCAAGAACAACTCCATAGGGCTGCTTTATTTTTTGAACAAAGTAAATCATGTAGCAGCCTAAAACAGGAAAGACTCCTAAATTACAGGGGTATGTCGCGAAAACATTTAGTTCGATAAAAGGATAAAAACGCCAAAAACCAAAATACACACCCAGCCCATTAACAATGAAGGCTACAACGGCAGCAAAAGGAGCGATCAATGGGATCAGCTGGTTATCTTTTGGATGAAGGTGCCACAAAGCAATAATCCACGGAACGGCCAGCAAAGTCAAAGAGAAGTACATATCGCCCTAACTCCTTTATGGAATGCATAATGGGAAGATGCCCTAATGTATGCGCTTTAAACAGGCAAGCAGTAAAAAACGTATTGCCGATTCACTTATTAGGTAACCTGTCCATTTTTTGAATGGCTATACTACAATGATGGGAAATAAGATTCTTGTTTATAATGCTTATGCAAAATATTTTCTGAATTTTATTGACAATAGGAATTGTGACGCGTAAGATAGCCAGTAACTATTAACAAAATATGAAAATTCGATGACGAGAAAGAGTAACTGTGACCATCTTATCTACAGAGAGTTGACGATTTGCTGAGAGTCAACGGTAAGACCGCAGTGAAAATCCTCTCCGAGAAGCAAAGCTGAACATAGGTTAAGCTTTGACGGGTTTCTGCCGTTAAAAAGAACGCGTATGATGGTACGTAGTGAGAGATAAAGGAAAACCACTACTGATGGTTTTTTTCTTTTTATCCATTGTTTATTTGTTTATAAACCCGATTCTGCGCAGTATCAGAATCGGGTTTTTTAATTTTAAAAACGAGGTGAGACCAATGAAAGAGACGGCATTTGAAAGAGAAACCCGGATCAGGGCAGCATGGGAAAAGAAAGGGACATTTCGCCAGTCCATTACAAACAGGGAAGGCCGGGAAACGTTTGTTTTTTATGAAGGGCCGCCTACTGCCAATGGTCTGCCGCATGCCGGCCACGCATTGGGGAGAACAATCAAGGATTTTGTAGCCCGCTACAAAACCATGTCCGGCTATCAGGTGATTCGAAAAGCAGGCTGGGATACGCACGGACTGCCGGTAGAGTTAGGAGTTGAAAAGCAGCTGAAGATCCGTGGAAAAGATGAAATTGAACAATACGGTGTTGAATCTTTTATTGAGAAATGCAAAGAAAGTGTATTTTCTTACGAAAAAGAATGGCGCAAGTTTACTGAGTCCCTTGGCTATTGGGTGGATATGGGCGATCCCTATATTACGCTTGAGAACAACTATATTGAATCGGTATGGAATATCCTGGCTTCCATTCACAATAAAGGATTGCTTTATAAAGGGCATCGCGTCGTTCCGTATTGTCCAAACTGCGAAACATCGCTTAGCTCTCATGAAACCGCTCAAGGCTATAAAGACGTTTCCGATTTATCTGCTACTGCTAAGTTCAGGATAAAAGGCAAAGAAAATGAGTACCTGCTGGGGTGGACCACCACGCCATGGACACTGCCTGCAAATGTCGCTCTTGCTGTTCACCCAGACATCGATTATGTGAAAGTGAGACGGGGATCAGAGATTTTTGTGGTCGCCAAAAAACTCGTTGATCAGGTGATGCAGGGAAAAGGAGAAGTTTTAAAGGTCATCAAGGGACATGAACTGGCAGATACGGCATATGAAGCACCGTTTGACTTTGTTTCGGTCACAAATGGCCATAAAGTGGTTTTAGCTGACTTCGTAACAGATACGAGCGGAACCGGTCTTGTGCATATAGCACCGGCATATGGAGAAGATGATTATCGGGCCGTCCAGGCCAATGGGCTTGATTTTGTGAATGTAGTAGACCGTAAAGGACGATATACCGATGTGGTTACACCGCTTGCTGGAAAATTTGTAAAAGAGTGCGATGTGGAGATTATTAAGCTGTTAGCGGGAAAAAACCTCTTGTTTCATAAACAAAAATATGAACACAGCTACCCGCACTGCTGGCGCTGTGACAGCCCACTTCTTTACTATGCAATGGAGGGCTGGTTTATTCGAACAACGGCTGTCAAAGAGCTTATGCAGAAGCATAACCAGTCGGTCGAATGGTTTCCGGATCATATGAAAGAAGGCCGGTTTGGAAACTTTCTAGAAAATATGGTCGACTGGAATATCGGCCGAAGCCGCTACTGGGGCACCCCATTAAATATTTGGCAATGCGGGGAATGCGGGAAAGAAAGAGCTCCTCATTCCATCAAAGAACTGCAGCAGTGGGCTGCAGGCGCAATACCGGATAACATTGAGCTTCATAAACCATACGTTGATAAAGTAAAGCTTTTATGTGAATGCGGCGCATCTATGAAACGGACTCCAGAAGTGATTGATGTCTGGTTTGACAGCGGGTCAATGCCTTATGCCCAGTATCATTATCCATTTGAGAACAAAGCGTTATTCGAAAAACAATTTCCGGCTGATGTCATTGCGGAAGGTGTGGATCAGACAAGAGGCTGGTTTTACAGCCTGTTAGCGGTCTCTGTTCTGTTTACCGGGAAACTTCCGTATAAACGCGTTCTTTCTTTAGGGCATATCCTGGATGAAAACGGGCAGAAAATGTCTAAAAGTAAAGGAAACGCCCTTGATCCGGTTGAACTGATCGAAGAGTTTGGCGCCGATGCGCTCAGATGGGCACTGCTTGCAGACAGCGCTCCATGGAATAACAAGCGTTTTTCAAAGGGACTGGTCAGCCAGGCCAAGTCAAAAATGGTGGATACACTGCTCAATGTGCATTCGTTTTATTCGCTGTATGCAGAAATTGACCATTTTGATCCTGAAGAAGAGGGAGAGGAAACACGATCTGTCCTTGATGAGTGGATCTTATCGCGGCTCAATACTGTTATTAAGGATGTGCAGGCGTTTTTAGATGCATACGATTTTACCGCAGGAGCGAGAAGTATCGCTTCCTTTGTCGAAGACATGAGCAACTGGTATGTACGGCGGTCCAGACAGCGTTTCTGGGGCACCGGAATGAATCCGGATAAGAGGGCTGCTTTCCGCACGCTGCACGAAGCTTTAAAGAAAACCGCTCAGCTGGCAGCGCCATACACACCCTTTCTCGCAGAAGACATTTATTTTGGGTTAACGGGGCAAAGTGTCCACTTATCTGATTATCCAAAACCGGAAAAGAATAGGATTAACCAGCAGTTAGAACAGGAAATGGGCAGTGTGCTGCAGGTGGTTGAGCTGACAAGATCAATCCGAAACGCGGCAAAAATCAAAACGAAGCAGCCGCTCGCCAAGCTTTATATTCTGCCCGCCAAGCATCAGGGCGTATCCTATTTGCTTTCATATACATCTATTATTCAAGATGAAACCAATGTAAAACACATTCAGCCCGCTGGCGCATTGGAGCTGGTCGATTATATCGTAAAGCTTAATTTTGCAGCGGCCGGACCGAAATTCGGCAGGCACATGGGTGAATTGAAGAAAAGAGCTGAAGGGCTGAAAAAGGAAGAGATCAGCCGACTGCTTCAAGGTGGCAGCCTGGATCTTGAACTGACAGATGGAACAAAAGTAAACCTTCAAAAAGAAGATCTGTTAATCACTAAGCGCGTACCAGAAGGATTTGCGCTTGCAGAAAACGATTCTTTCACGGTCGTTTTGGAGACAGCGTTAACCGATGAATTAAAAGAAGAAGGAACCGTAAGAGAAATCATCCGGGCTGTGCAGGCGTACCGGAAAGAATTGAACCTTCCTGTAGAGTTAAGAGTTCACTTATTTATCCATGCTGCCGCTGATATTCAGAAGATGCTTCAAAAGCATGATCAATTAGTGCAGGGCAGTCTGGTCCTGCAGTCTCTTCATTTTGAGCAGCGTGAACATATGAAAGCCTTTGTGATTGATGAAAAGGAAGTTCACCTTTCTTTGGAGAAGTAAAGGATTAGCCGTATGAAATTAAAAAATGTCCTCTTCTTAAAAAGGGAGAGGACATTAATCGGTTATGGGTTTATACAGCACAGCTAAAAAACGTCATTCTCAAGGATTATGTACATAGCAAGGGGAAGGAGGATTTTACTCTGAGCTTCGTTCATGTTTTTCCAGGCAAAGAAGTGATAAATCCATATCGTTATCTAAAAAATATTATAGAAATAAAATATAATAGTTATTTACTTTAGAAACATGAGATGTCTTCAATATAATAGACTAAGTATAGTTTAACAATGAGCAACTTTTTTCTGGAAAATAAATAGCCAAAAATAAAACCGGAAGCCACTTGTTTTGTGAAAAATAAAACGGGGCAGCCGTTATCAGCTGCTCCGCTTGGGAAAAATGCTCTTTAACAATATTAACAATAATTATAATTTTCAAACAATTTGTTTCTTTTATTTACTATTTCCCTGAAAAAATAAAAGAAACAAATGGATATAGGGTTAATAGTAAAACGGAAATGGGTAAGAACTTATATAACGACTGAGTTTTGCAAAATGCAGATCCCAAAGTGCTGCTATTAAGCTGAAGACTCTTGAACTTGTGGATCTAGTGCCCTGTTGATAGCGGAAAGCGCAGATGATTTATCACGATAATATTTACTGGTGCATGTCCTCAAGCATGATACTTTAAAATACTTGTCTACATAACAAACATTGATGGCAGGCGTTTGATCTATCTTATAAAATGTTAAACATATCTCTGTTGTCGGAAATGTTTCTAACGTTTTCAGCATGGTAAGAATGAAATGTGGGGACATATTTTTCTCTGGCTCCCTTCTTTTCAACAAAGATTGAGTTTTTCCAAATATATCATGACATTTTTATATTCGATAGAGGTCTATTTTGTCGAAAGTACGCTAATTTTGTAGAAAAAACATTATTTCTTCACACTATATTCAAAAGTGTTTATTTTTATCATTCTATGAAACAGCATAAATGTTGGTGAAAAGATTTAAAAATTGTTCTCAAACAAGAAATGCTCACAAAAATACACGTGCTCAGTGAAATGGTTTCATTGATTTGCTTCGAAGTCAAAACTTTTCCTTATTCACTTGTTTTCGTTTATGATGGGAAAGCAGCATATAGGAAAGGGGGACAAACAAGCGATGAAACGATTTTTGTTTGCCTATCGAGTAGTATCAACAGGTACTGAAGGCGAGTTCAGCGTAGCCATGCCTGACGAAGAAGCAGCTCATAAGGCGATCAAAGCCAGAGTAGCAGATATCGAAATGACAGAAGAAGAAGATATCGAGATTGGCGACCTGTTGAAGGTATTAGATTTGAAAGACAATTATTATGAGTGTGAAGGCTGCACTTAATGGCTGCTCAAAAAGAAAGTGTGAAATGAGAAAAGCTGGACTGCAGAGCAGTCCAGCTTTTTTGTAATCCAGCTTTGCTAAGCTCCAAAGATTATGTATGTTAAACTCTTTGAAGGGCAGCCCATTTGTTCAAAACATGAGGTGCCTCCAACATGAATATTGTTTGTTCTTTTGGATCCTTAAATTCAATGTATATTCCATCGGTCAGTAAATCATCTAATTCATATAATGCCGTACGTTTATCTTCCAGCATACTCTCACTTATTTGATCGGTCTTCACTATATCAATCAAAAACACTGGTCTTTTTCTTCTGTTAAACATACCTGTTAAAAAAGAAGAACCGCGGCTGTGATCATATTGCCAAATTAACTTTGATGTGGAGAGCGGCAAAGATTCCAATGATTCTTTTGTTCCGGTATATTCAATAATGACACTGTATATATTCCTCAACCTATCAGCGGTTCTTGCTTTAAAATATCCCATACTGTTCCTCCTGTATTTATATAAGCTTCCCGCAAAAATATTTTATGAAAATGACTCCCAATGTACACACATTTGAAATGTATCATATATGCCTGCATGTAGTCTTGATTTTCACGTTATTTCCGCCTTTTTACGCATACGAATGAGTAAACCTAACCCTTAGTAGTTTGAAAGTATGCGGTACTTGCGAGAGCGTGCATAATAAGAGTATCACCAGGCTTTTTAAGTTTTTATTACATTACAAGTGTTCTATGAGGGGTTCGGACAGCTGGAAGAGCAGCGTATAATTAATCAAGAAAGGCGGTAAAACTCGATGAAAATTGTCGATGTATCTCATCATCAAGGCAGTATTAACTGGGCAGCTGCAGCAAAAGAACTGGATTTGGCGATTCTTCGGGTGCAGGATGGCTCGAGTATTCAGGACCGAACCTATTCCCAAAATGCGGCTGGCTGCAAAGCAAATAACATTCCATTTGGCAATTACGCATTTTGCCGATTTGTTTCTATAGACGATGCGAAAAAGGAAGCGCAGGATTTTTGGAACCGAGGCGATAAAAACGCTTTCTTTTGGATAGCGGACGTTGAAGTAAAAACGATGGAGGATATAAGCGCGGGCACGCAGGCTTATCTCGATGAATTACGCCGCCTGGGCGCAAAAAAAGTGGGGCTGTATACAGGTCATCATACATATAGGGCATTTGGTGCCGATCAGGTAGATGCGGACTTTGTCTGGCTTCCCCGCTATAGCAGCCAAAAGCCGGATTATTCTTGTGACTTGTGGCAATATACAGATAATGGCCGTCTTGCAGGTGTTTCTGGGCCTGTTGATTTAAGCCGGTTAAACAGCGACAAAACATTAGCATTTTTTCTCAATACCATTACAGTGGCTTCTACACCAGGCACATACCGGATTTTCACCGGTACGTTCTCAACTGACGAAAGCGCAGAAGCGGCGGCGGATACAATCAAAAAAGCAACTGGTTTTCACACATTCTCGAAAGACAAGAGGGTATGGACAGGCACCTTCCTAAGCAGAGAAGCGGCAGAAGCCGGCCGGAATGTAATCGCCCGGAAAGTCGGTTTGAATCCCCAGATTCGTCATGAAAATAGATAACAAAAAAAGCCCTGGTTCTCCCGCCGGGGCTATATGTCTTTTCTTGCCATCATCGTTGTATTCTCCATCATGTACGCTGTCGGTATGTTTAAATGTCTGTTCTATTTGTTCATTGACGGGCCGAATTTTTTGGAATTGCAGCTTGCTGCCGGAAGCCTTGGGTGTTCATTGTTCCCTGAGGAGACTGTGTCATGTTTTGGCCAGTTTGTCCACCCATCATTCCTTGAGAAGCCTGTGGGTTTTGTTGACTGACTGGCTGCTGTTGAGCGCCTTGATTATTCATCATCCCCTGGAGAGGCTGTGTCATGTTTTGCCCAGTTTGTCCACCTGTCATACCTTGCGCAGCCTGCGGGTTTTGTTGATTAGCTGGCTGTTGTTGAGCACCTTGGCTATTCATCATTCCTTGAAGAGGCTGTGCCAAACTTTTCCCCAATTGTCCGCCCATCATTCCTTGTGCAGCTTGTGGAGCCGCTCCCATTAAAGAACTTAAAATGGTTTGGAAAAAGGGCTGGAAAGACCTGCTGCGTATTCCTCTAACGATGCCAAGGATAGCGACACCTGTTGCAGCTATGGGCAAGACCGATTTAAACATGCCATTTCGATTATTCACGTCTCTCATCTCCTTACGATTCATTGAAAAAGACCATTTGTAGTATGTGAAAAAGAAGGCTCATTATTCTAGATATTATTTTCTGCATGAGATGGATGATTTTAAAAAACATAAAAATAAGGTTTTTTCCCCAATCTAATAACGACCCATCAGGCGGTTAGGAAAATCACCTTGTACTTTTTAAACTAACCCTTTGGATTTTTTAGAAATGAATGTTGTGTGTATTGTTTTTTATACTGTGGAACGAAATCAAAAAAAATTGAACGTGAATCCAAAAAAGTGCAGGTGTTTTAAGTGCAATTATCCCCTAAAATTTATCACTCACTGGTTCGGCCAAAATGGTTTACAAAAATTTATATTCAAAATAACATTCAACGGCACTTTGATTTAACGGGGCAGAAAGTGCTGGACTTCGGAGCGGGTACAGGTGCGAACTGCATGTTATGTTCACCTGATTATTACGTTGGGATAGATCCTGATACAAATAGGATTGACTTTGCCAAAAGGCTGTATGCGGCTTATCAATTTGAAGCATTTAGCGGCAATGAACTCCCTGTGGAAGAAAACAGCTTTGATGTCATTTTGATTATTGCGGTTCTGCATCATATTCCGCCAGACATGGTTCGACATTACATCAAAGAATTCAAACGCATTTTAAGACCGAATGGAAAAGTAGTGGTCATTGAACCTTACTTATGTGATGCATCTCCGATCTGTAATTGGTTTATGAAAACCAACGATAAAGGGGATTATATTCAAAAGGAAGAACAGTATCTTGATTATTTCACAAAGGAACATTTTCGCTACAATGTGATCAGCAGGTTTAAAAAATGCTTTCTTTATAACGAATTGTACTTTACAGCGTTTCTCTAATGTTTAGAAGCCTTAGTGGAAATAGGCTTCATCTGCAGTTCTCCTGCTTGATTCCCGGCGATTCACATAAACGCTTCTTTTTATGAACAGTTAAGCAAGCTGAACTGTTATATAACGATTCTTTTACACTAACATCTTCACATTATTAAAAAAGCCCATGAATTACCGGTAAAAGTTCATTCTAAATTCCTCTATAATGATAGGCGGAGGTGAAATAGAATGAAATTGTTGTTGTTGTTTGTATTGTTTATCGTTTCGCTGATCCTCTTTTATAAGGCTTATAAGAATACACATGAAGTGGCGTTTAAAAAAATTCACTTGTCTTCAATAGATTCCATTGACTCAACCAGCTCTCTCGCTATATTACACATTTCAGATATGCACCTTGAGAATATTTCTATTTCCCCTGAGCAGCTTTATAACAAACTGGCAGGCGAGAGAATAGACCTTATTGCCCTCACCGGAGACTTTTTAGATAAAAAACGAAGCATCCCTCGATTAATTCCCTATTTAGATATGTTGAACCGCTTGAATCCTCAATATGGTATGTATGCTGTATTTGGAAACCATGATTATCGTTTAAGCAAAACGGATTTTAACTCTTTAAAAAATGTATTGGAAAAGCACGGCTGTAAAACACTTCAAAATGCACATGAAACCATTTTGGTGGAAGGAAAACCTCTCAACATTATTGGAGTGGACGACTTTCATACAAAGAAAAGCGATTTGCAGGCATCATTTTCGAATGTCAAAGAAGGATACCGCCTTGTTTTAACTCATGATCCAAACATTGTTCTTGGTATGGAGAGTTACGCATACCATTATCTTTTGGCTGGCCATTTTCATGGCGGTCAAATTTACTGGCCCAAGCCGTACCATCTTGCAAAACTGGGACGCACGATGATGCGGATGGATATGATTAAAGGGCTGCACTATTATCATGAAAAACCTCTTTATATAAGTGAAGGATTGGGACAAACCTCTATTAACATAAGAGTGGGGAGCCGCCCTGAAATCACTCTTCATGAACTATCCTTGAATACTGCTGAAAATGAGAAGGCTTTGACAGCCGTATAATATTAAAGCTTTTTTATTTTTGGCACTTGATTTCCAATTAAGGAAATGATAAAGTGGCTGTAATATCTTACTAGCCATCTGTCATTTGCATGTTATACATCTTCATCTCTTGTAAGGCAGGCTGGTTTTAATCCCCGATTAAATAACATGAAGTGTTGTAGTCTATACAGGCAATGACAAGGACATGAGTGATTTTGACCGGCTCACAGAGAGGGAGGCCAAGGCTGAAAGCTTCCCAGCGCAGAAAAATCACTTACCGCCTTGGAGCCGTACTGGCGAACCGGTACCGCAGCAGTGCGATAAAACTGACTGAAGCCATTGCTTTTTGAGCAGTGGGAATTTGGGTGGAACCACGGGTAAACACACTCGTCCCTTCTTAGGGATGAGTGTGTTTTTTTTTGTTTTTTTAAGGCATAAAGAAATAAGCGACGACAAGGACATGAATGTATTTGACCGGCTCACAGAGAGGGAAGCCGAGGCTGAAAGCTTCCCAGCGCTGAAAATACATTTACCGCCTTGGAGCTGTACCGGTGAACCGGTACCGCAGCAGTGCGATAAAACTGACTGAAGCCGCTGCTTTTTAGCAGTGGGAATTTGGGTGGAACCACGGGTAAGCACACTCGTCCCTTTTGAGGGATGCGTGTGTTTTTTTGTTTTTTAAGGCATAAAGAAATAAGCGACGACAAGGACATGAGTGATTTCGACCGGCTCACAGAGAGGGAAGCCAAGGCTGAAAGCTTCCCAGCGCAGAAAAATCATTTACCGCCTTAGAGCTGTACTGGCGAACCGGTACCGCAGCAGTGCGATAAAACTGACTGAAGCCGCTGCTTTTTTCAGCAGTGGGAATTTGGGTGGAACCACGAGGAAAAACACACTCGTCCCTTCTTAGGGACGGGTGTGTTTTTTTATATAAACAATCATTAAAGGAGTGCTTTCTTATGAATCAAAAAAACATTATGATTACATTTCCAAACGGGGAGACAAAAAGCTTTTTACAGGGGATCACTCTAGAAGAGATTGCCCAGTCGATCAGTCCGGGTTTAAAAAAGAGATCAGCAGCCGGAATGGTAAACGGTGTTCTCTGGGATATGAAACGAAGCATTGACGAATCCGCCAGTATTGTATTATTTGATCTCCAATCAAAAGAGGGAACAGGTGTGATGCGCCATACAGCCGCCCACGTACTGGCACAGGCCGTAAAACGATTGTATGGATCCGTTCACTTAGGCGTGGGGCCGGTTATTGAAAACGGCTTTTATTATGACATAAACATCGATCAGCCGTTAAACCCTGATGATTTAAAAAGAATTGAAAAAGAAATGAATCGAATCATTGCCGAAAACCTGGAGATCCGCCGCGAGGAATGGACACGGCAGGAAGCGGAAGAATATTTTAAGGATGATCCATTAAAGCTGGAGCTGCTAGAGCGTATTCCGCCGGAAGAAAAAATCACGGCTTACCGTCAGGGAGAGTTCGTTGATTTGTGCCGGGGCCCGCATTTACCGTCTACGCGCTTTTTAAAGGCTTTTAAACTGACACATGTATCCGGTGCATACTGGCGCGGTGACAGCCGCAACCAAATGCTTCAGCGCGTTTATGGGGCTGCTTTTGCCTCAAAGAAAGAACTGGATGACTATTTTCATTTTCTGGAGAAAGCACAAAACCGAAATCACCGGAAGCTTGGCAATGAGTTAGAGCTGTTTATGTTCTCGGAAGAAGCGCCGGGTATGCCTTTTTATTTAGCGAACGGACAAATCATCCGGAACGAGCTTGAATCTTTTCTGCGGGAGCTTCAATTTAAGCATCGGTATCAGGAAGTACGGACACCGACTATGATGAATCAGGGGCTTTGGGAACGGTCTGGTCACTGGGACCATTATAAAGACAATATGTATTTTTCACAGGTTGACCAGCAGCGTTTTGCTCTGAAGCCGATGAACTGCCCGGGGCATATGCTTATTTTTAAAGATAAACTCCGTTCGTACCGCGATCTGCCGATTCGTATGGCCGAGTTTGGGCAGGTACACCGCCATGAATTCAGCGGAGCTCTCAATGGAATGCTGCGGGTCCGCACATTCTGCCAGGATGATGCCCACATCTTTGTAAGGCCGGACCAAATCGAAGACGAGATCGCCTCTGCCTTGGAATTAATTGATTATGTATACAGTGTCTTTGGCTTTCCATATGAAATAGAGCTTTCCACAAGACCGGCCGATTCGATGGGCAGCCGCGAATTATGGGATCAGGCGGAAGGGGCGTTAAAGAGGGTTTTAGATAAACTTGGACAGGAATACCGGGTGAATGAAGGGGATGGCGCTTTTTATGGACCTAAAATCGATATTCATATTAAAGACGCTTTAAGAAGAAGCCACCAATGCGCAACGGTACAGCTGGATTTTCAAATGCCTGAAAAATTTGATCTATCCTATATAGATGAACAAAACCAAAAAGTCCGGCCGGTTGTCATTCACCGAGCTGTTTTCGGGTCTCTTGACCGGTTTCTTGGCATTTTAGTCGAACATTTTGCTGGAGCGTTTCCTGTTTGGCTCGCGCCTGTACAGGTGAAAGTGATCGCTGTCTCGAATGATGTTCATCAAACATATGCCGAAGAAATCATGCAGCAATTACAGCAGGCCGGTATACGGGCGGAATGGGATGCTCGGGAAGAAAAACTCGGCTATAAAATAAGAGAAGCGCAAATGAAGAAAATACCGTATACATTAGTAGTAGGAGATGAAGAGTGTGCCAGTCAAACGGTCAATGTACGGCGTTACGGGCAAAGGGACGCGTCTCAAAGAAGGATAGATACATTTGTAGATGAGATAAAAGAAGTGGTGAAAAAACGAAGTCTGAACGCTGTGGACGGAGTATAACTGGTTTTATTTCCACGGGTTCACAAGAGAAAAGCGCCGCTTCTGAATGGGCAGCAAGCGGCGCTTTCTTTATTTACGCTTCTTCTCGGGCAAGTTTGAGTAAATCCGTTAAAAAAGCATGAAGAGATTTTCCGGGATTTTCATTTTCATAAATGATCGGGGTAATCCCTCTTTCTTTTAGGATTGTTTCTTTAATAGGATTTCGTTCATTCAGCAAGATGTACGATTTTGGCCTTAAATGTTCGTATTTAGAAATTTTCCACTGATTATGCAACTTATAAAGCATATAGCGGATATTAATATCCGAAAGGCTGTACCCGATAAAAAGCAAAGATTTCTCTAATGAGTCTGAACGGAGCTTAATATCCAGGGATGTTTCAAAATCCAGCCTCTTAAAAAAACTGGATTCCGTTAACACAATAGAGGAGTCATCGTCAAAGTCACCATGAAATTTGACAATCTGCGTTTTTCCTTCCTCAATTTGAGTAATATCCGCAACATTGGTGATTTTCGTGTACGGCTTTCCATAAAAGTCATGTGCCTCTTCAAGCCAGCGGTCGAAATTGGTTGTATAAATTAAGGGGAAATTCAATTCAATCAGCATTCGATGGATCTCCGAGTGTTCAAGCTCAATCTTCGGATTATGCCATTTTCGGTCCATCCAGCTGCGCAGTTCACCGAGTGACCCTTTTTCTAAACAATAATACTCAGCCAGCGTTAAAAAGTCATTGTTACCCCATGCTGTAAACTCGTCTGGGTTATAACCGAAATTTTCAGCAATTTGATGAATCATTTCTGAGTAATCCGGCAGTCCCAAATTTTTAGAGACGCCAGATCCGGCAAACAAAATGGCTTTTTTCTTTTTGATTGCAGCGGCTAACTCCTCTATCAATTCTGACGGCTCCTTTCTGCTGACAAGCAGGGTTACTTTAGCTTTTCCCCTAAATATATTTTTTAATGTAATCTTTTGTTATTTCACGAACTTCTTTGCTTAAGAACACGAGGGCAATTACATTTGGCACAATAATCAATGCCAGCATTAAATCAAGGAACTGCCAGATAAACTCAAGAGCCCCGACGGCTCCGGCTAAAATAGCCGCTAAGTAAACAATGCGCATCAGCTTGGAAAACTGAATCCCAAATAAATATTCCGCCTGTTTTTCTCCATAAAAAACCACTACCAGTACGGTAGATAATACGAAAAAGAATAAAGAAATGGAAAGAATTACACCGGCAGCCCCATGACCGACAACGGTGGCAAATGCTTCGATCACCATCGTCGAAGCGTCATTCGCTTCGACTTCTTTCCAGGCACCTGATGTTAATACGACGAGTGCAGTTGATGTACAGACAATAATGGTATCCACCAGCACTTCGAACACGCCCCATAAGCCCTGTTTGGCTGGATGATCGTTCATAGCCGTTGAATGGGCGATAGGCGCTGTTCCCATGCCTGCTTCATTTGAGTAAATACCGCGGGCAAGCCCCCAGCGAATAGCAGCAGCTACACTCGCACCTGCAAAGCCTCCGGCAGCCGAAATAGGCGTAAAAGCGTGATAGAAAATTAAGCCAAAGGCTGTTGGGATTTCAGACAGATTTCCAGCCAGCACAAGCCCTGAGCAAATTAAATACAGAACGACCATGATCGGCACAAACTTTTCGGTAACAGAACCGATTCGTTTAATGCCTCCATAGGTTACGATGCCAACAGCCAGCAAGACCACAATCCCTGTTGCCAGCGGCGGAATACCGAAGGAAGATTCGACGGTGATAGACAGGGAATTAGATTGGACCATCGTACTTGCAATCACTTCAAGCATAAGAAAAAAAGCAAAAAAGGTGGCGACCGATTTCCAGCCGAGTCCCTTTTCAATATAATGCATAGGCCCGCCGCTCCACTCGCCGGCCTCATTTTTTGTACGGTACTTTAATCCGAGAACCACTTCTGAATATTTGGTTCCCATGCCGATAAGCGCAACGAGCCACATCCAAAAAACGGCTCCAGGCCCGCCCAGCCCAATCGCAAGAGGTACTCCGACAATATTGGCCGCTCCGACTGTGGAAGCCAGGGCAGACGTAGAAGCCTGAAAAGGCGTAACAGAGCCGGGTGCATCTCCTTTTGAGAACATTTTGCCAAATGTCTGCTTCATAATGTGAGGGAAGTACCGGAACTGAAAAAAACCAATCCGGACATTTAAAATCAGGCCGCATCCTAATAATAAAATAATCATTGGCACTCCCCAGATCCATCCTGACAGCGAAGCGACGATTTGCTCAAAACTCTCCAAGTTATTTCCTCCTCAAATCTGTCCATTTGCGCCTAAACCTGTTAAGCGCATACAATGATGTGAGAATATTTAAAATTCTTTTTATTTAGCCTGGTTGTATGTATGTTCCCGTAGAATAAGAATTTCATTGATTTCCTGCGGTTGTGTCCCATACAAAGCTTTTGATTGGTAAGCATGAACTTCCTGATAAACAGCAGCCATCTTCTCTATTATCCATCTATCTGATTTTGGTGCGAAAGACCAGCAATAAAGCTTCATTTCATTCAGTTCTTTAGTGACCGGGTGCCTGCGCACGTATTGGATGTGATCAATACATTGAAAGCCGATTTTTTTGTAAAAGTGAACCCGTTTAATCGTATCCGGTTCATGAATCGACTCCGGCTCTACTTCAAGAAGGATAGGCTTTTTCTTCTTTTTCAACTGGTCCATGATTCGGCTTCCTAAACCTGCGCTCCGGCTATGGCTATGTACCAGTACGTAATCTACAAATAAAAAATCCTCCTGTTCAAAATAAGCGAGTACATAGTCAGCACCTTCTTCAATCTTGTAGGAACAGCCTTTGTCTTCCAGAAGAAGCTCAAAATGCTCTTCTGATTTCATTTCATTTGCAGGAAAATATTCTGATAGTGCCATATACCAAGTGTTCATTTTCATTCCTCCTTTGTCATATACATATATAAACTATTAATCACTACCTTAAAAAAGTAGAAAATAAACAAAAAAATTCAAAAAAAGTTTAATTTATTTAAAAATGGGTAATTACCCTACTCTTTTGTAATATTTACCTCTTACATATATAAACTATTAATTAGTATCTCAAAAAATTAGAAAATAAACAAAAATCAGACAAAAAAGTTTGATTTATAGTAAGATAGGGAATTGTACCCCTGTTTGTTATTTTTTAGTCAAAGGATGGGAAGAAGAAATGGAAAATGAAAAAAAAGTTACAGCCCTTCTTGGGTGGAGTCTGCCTGTCATTGAAGCGGTAGACAAGCTTGACCGGCCTTTTCTTGTAGTAGGACCGCCTGAATTTGAACCGTTTGCCAAAGAAAATGACATTCAGTTTGTCGGCTGGCAGTTCGAGCGGTTAAATGAAAAATCAGAGGAGCTATATAAAGAGCTGCATTCTTTAGGCGTAAAGCTTGCGGTTCCAATCTATGAAGAAACGGTTGAATGGGCAGGTGCTTTAAACGCGAGGTTCCAGGATGATCCCCGTATTTTCAATCGATCTCTTCTTCTTCGAGATAAAGGGCTTATGAAGCGAAAAGCACAAATGTCCGGCATCAAAGTCGGGGTATTTGAAGAGGCGTACCAAAAAGAAGATGTGTACCGCTTTTTAAAACGGGTGAATGAGGCTTTAATTAAAATAGACGGGGATATCAATGACCCTATTCATGTAAAGCCTTTAAATAAAGCCGGCACGGTTGGCCACCGGGTTATACGGGATGCTTCTGATATCGATCTGATCCCTCAGGAGGATTTTCCTTGTTTAATGGAGAGCCACTTAGACGGTCAGGAATTTTCCTGTGAAGCGTTTGTTCACAATGGGAAAGTTTATTTCTTAAATATTACGGAATATGTCCAATTAGGGCATTCTAATTTTGTTCCTGCATCTCCTTCTCTAGAAGAATGGCGCCCTAGAATCCGAGAAGAAATTGAAAAGCTGGTCACTTCCTTTGAAATCAAATATGGAGTGATCCACCCGGAATTTTTCATTTCACCTGACGGCACGCTTCATTTTGGAGAAGTCGCAGCGCGGATCCCTGGGGGACATATTTTTGATTTAATTGAGCGGGCATACGGTTTCAGTGCATATCAGGCCCAGGTTCTTTGCAGTGACCCAGATACAACCACAGAAGAGCTGGAAGCGTTTTTCCCTGAAGAGGTAACTTCTGCGAAAGGGTATGCTGGAAGCTTGATGGTTTATCCACGCGTTAAAATTATCGACCGCCTGGAAGTGCCGGAAGAATTAAAATCGCATCCTTATTTTGAAAAGCACGATATGTTCATCCCGGCTACCAGCAAAGTAGCGGAGCGGGTTGGATTTGGCAATCACTACGGGACTATTTTCTTCTTTGGAGAAGACAGTGAAGAAATGCGCGGTTTGATGAAAAAATATGAAACCTATGATTTCTATCTTTGAAAAACTTTTATTTTGGAGACCGGTTAGGGAGGAATATAGAATGGACGCTGAAAGCAAATTGGCACCGACAAAATTCGAACAAGCTCTTGATACCCTGGGGCAGGCAAAACCTTATGCCAAAAGTTTGTATCAAACAGAAGTATTTCAACAAGCCATCGATCTGGCACGAACCGATGATGGCCTTAAACAATTATTCAGCTATGCCCCTCGATTTGATGAAGCAGGGGTTTTCCAGGGAGGTCCGTGGGAGCAAGCATCAAAGCTCCAGCCCCCTTTTGTCGGCGGCTCTTTAAAGCTAAAAGGCGTCAATTCGATTGTTGAGCTGCTTAGTGAATTGCGCATGCTCGCGATTGCCAAAGGATTGTACGAGCATAAAGAAGTGTCTGCCCAGGAAGCGAAAGAATTTTTAAACGAAGTATTGGCATTAAATTTAGATATTCTTTTTCCGCCAGAAACAGAAGAAGCCAGAATTGGTTCAGGCGAACATATTGAACGGGCAGAACGGTTATTCCGCTTCTTAGGAGATGAACTTTCTTTTCAGGCTATTGCCAATCAGATTGTAGCGGAAATTGATCGGCTGACTGTCCAAAGGCCGATCATGGTCAACCGAATTGTAAAAATGATTACGATGGCCAAACAAATGATGGAAAGTGATATTAGTGAGGAAGTGAAGCAGTCTTTACAGGCATACTCGGCTGCTGTTACGGCACCAAGCCCGTTAAGCAAAGAGTGGTCCAGCTTTAGGGAATACCGCTTAAGCTTAAAAAATGCGTCAGAAGAGGAATTGAAACAAGAAGCAGAAGCATTTGCCGGATCAGTAAGGGATACAGGGCTTGTTTCTCCTTATCACGCTGTTTTTTTAAGACATTTAAATCGGGTAAAACCGGAGCTTCTGCCAGCCGCCCTCTCTTTATCTGAAACGGGTGAAGCGATTTTAAATGCTCAATCCAATCTTGTCCATGACATGATTCAGGTCGCTATCCACCCCCATACAGCTCAATCTATTTACGGGCTTGGGAAGATATTGGACCGGGGACTGCTTTCACAGGAACCGCTTCTTCCAAGTATTCGCCGGCTGATTGAACTTGATATTCATCCGGAAGTGAAACAAATCCTGCTTACGCCTGAAAATAAACGGGAAGGCTTAACAGCGAATGCTGTTCTTTTAGCCGGAACGCTTAGTGTACTTGGCCAGCCTTTAGGAATTGGGCAGGGTTTAAATCCGACATGCCAGTCTGCACGGGCTCTCAGCCTCTGGGCACAGCACGGCCCTGGCCAGCTTCTTGAATTTATTGCCCGGGGAGCAAGAGACAACGATGTAGACATTATTTTTGAAGGAGAACCCCTTCACTCGTCTTCGCTTGAGGGAGGCGTCGCTTCAGAGATTCATCAAGAACTAGATCCCGTTTCAAAGGTTCTCGTTCCCCATTTAGATAAGATTTACAATGAAATGATGAAACGAACTGCTTTGCGCGGAGAAGACGGCCATAAATGGGTAAATCCCGAGTTTTATGGAGAGTGGGTGCCGCGCGGATTTGCGAATATCATTAATCCTGCGACCGGAGCGGTAACAGATTACGCCGGTTTTGTCCGCTTATTTTATTCTACCCATCATCCTGACTATAACGAAGGGTATGAATTGATTTATCCGAATCCAGTAGGTATTTATATTACCAATGTGCATGGTGATCTGTTAGGTCTTCACGCAGTGTCTATTCAGCGGATCGCTGCAGACGAAGCAGGAGAGTACCGCATTTATTTTTATAATCCTAATAACGACAGCGGCCAAAACTGGGGACAGGGCATTGAGCCTTCTGTAAAAGGGCATGGAGAGCAGGAGGGAGAAGCGTCTCTTCCGTTTTCACAATTTGCGGCACGTATGTATGCTTTTCATTATAATCCTTACGAACAAGGAGATTCGTACGCGGTAGAAGATGAGATCGTTGAAGAAATTACATCTCTTGCAAAAGAAAGCTGGGGCAGACAATATACATGGCTTGATTAAAAAACTTTCCTATACATGTAAGACGATCATAATAGGGCGTTAAAACGGGTGCTTTTTCAGGCACCTGTTTTTTCATGCTCTTTTGGTAACATAAAAAAACGCTGGTTCTTATTAACCTAGTAAGAACGGGCTTTTTTTTATATAATAAATGCACATTGCTGATCATTAATAATGCTGATTTGTGAAGAAAGTCATATTTAATATGAAGAAAATGACCCGATACTTAATACTAGGATGATGTTTGCTTTTTATTTTTATTTGTGTGGAATGAAAACAGAAAATAGATTTTTATCATTTTCGGCGATTCAGTCATTCCTTTTCCTTGAACGCTCTATTGCTAAAATGGTATAATTAGGTATAGAACAAACGTTCAGGGGATGGGAAAAATATGAAAACCAAAACAGATGAAACAAAGAACTTTCATTTTAAAGCCTTTCGGTTTAAAATCCATCCAAGTGACGAGCAAAAACAACTGATTAACCAAACGATCGGTTGCTGCCGGTTTGTCTACAATTATATATTAAATGAAAACATCAAGAGTTTTGAAAAAACAAAAAAACGGTATACAGAAACAGCCGCTAAAAAGCTCCTCCCTGGGCTAAAAGGAACGTTCAAATGGTTGTCTGGTTCTGACAGTATTGCTCTTCAGGCAAGTATCGAATATCAGTACGAAGGATTCAAAAAATATAAGGATCAGCCAAAAAAAGAATTAAAAAAACGAGCCGCTAAAAAATGCGCAGAAGGCTATACGCCAACGGCGTATGACTTTAAGGGCCATCCGACATTCAAAAGCAAGAAAAACCCGGTCCAAAGCTACACAACCAAAATGATAAATCACAATATTAAAATCGTGGACAATCGCATTCAGCTGCCGAAACTCGGATGGATTCGTTTTTCAAAGTCCCGAAACATTGAAGGTGACATTAAGCGTGTCACCGTGCGCCGAAGCAGCACCGGCCGGTATTCAATTTCGGTTATCTGTGAAATGTCATATTCCCCCTATAAGCCAAGCACTGTCGATGCCGTTGGCATCGATGTCGGGCTGAAAGAATTTGCTGTACTCTCAAACGGCCAAGTCATCGCCAACCCAAAATACTACCAAAAATACGAAAAACGGTTAGCGTTTCTTCAGCGCGCGTTTGCACGTAAAAAAGAAGGTTCGAAATCGCGGAAAAAAAATAAAGCCCAGATTGCTAAACTGCACGAAAAAATCAAACACACAAGAGAAGATTTTCTTCACAAGCTGACGACCAGGCTCGTTCATGAAAACCAAGTGATCGCAGTGGAGAATTTGTCCGTGAAGAATCTCGTCCAAAACAAAAAGCTAAGCAAGGGGATTCACGATGCGTCATGGTCGAGGTTCAACGAAATGCTCGCCTACAAAGCGAAGTGGTACGGACGGACGATTATAAAAGTCGATCCGTTCTTCCCATCAAGCCAGCTCTGTTTCGGGTGTGGCCACCAGCATAAGGATGTAAAAAATCTCGCTGTCCGGGTGTGGGAGTGTCCTTCCTGCGGCGTTCGTCACGACCGGGACCTGAATGCGAGCCTGAATATTAAAAGAGAAGCCCTTCGGCTTCTTTCACTTCAGTCTATTTAAGCTTAATCATAAAACCGTTGGAATACGGGGTTAGCCTGATTACTGAGGGTCGAAGATCCTCTTGCCCAGGAATCCCCCACTTTAACCGTCAGGTAAGTGGGCGGTAGTTCAAGGAACAACCATTAAATACATGTATTAAAGTATGTAATAGAGAAAAAGGGGAAGCCATCGTGAGTTCATTTTTAAAATTTTCGGCTTATATTACTGACAACGTAGAAGCATTAGCAACTGAGGTCGTTGAAAAAGTGATTTCAAATCTAGAACTGACGATTCCAGACTGGGAAAAAGAGCAGGCACGTATAATGTACCTTGAGTTCTTACAGTTTTTTGGGGATTCCTTTGTAAAAGAAGAAAAATGCGTTCCTGATTTCTTTATAGAGTGGAGCCGAAAAAATGCAGATATGCAGACTTCTTCAGGCGGAAGGGTTTCCGTTATGGCTGTCCGGTATCCTCCAACACGGGAAGTGTTAACCGATATGTTTACAGAAATCGGACAAAAGCTTCAATTGTCCCTGGAACAAATCGTTTTGATCATTAAGCGTATCAATCAAATGCTGGACCGCAGCTTAAATGAGACTATTTTTGCATTTGAACAGCTGTATGAGGAAAAGAAAGAGCAGGCGAAAAAAGAAATGGCCGCTCTATCCGCGCCCATTATACCTGTAAGGGAAGGAATTGTGATTCTCCCTCTTATAGGAGAAATGGATGCCTACCGAGCCAACTATATACTAGAGCACGTTTTTCCTAAACTATCAGACATGGAGATCGATCATCTCATTGTCGATTTTTCAGGTCTTTCCCAAATTGATGTAAAGATGGCGGCCTACCTTCAACAGCTGGGCATGATGCTCAAGTTAGTGGGTATTCACCTCATCACATCCGGTCTTCGTCCTGACTTAGCTCAAATTGTAGTAAAAAGCGGGCTTGAGCTTTCAGGTACAGATACGTTTTCTACTGTGAAAAGAGCATTAGAGAGCCTGGATTAATCGTATATAACATAGAATAAAACCGGTACGCCCCCTTGTGATGGAAAAGAGGGCGTACCGGTTTTTTATATGCCTGTTTAGAAAAGCAAAAGCCTGCTTACTGCATTGTTTTATGCAAAATCATAAAGTTCTGAGGCTGAATGGTGACGGTCTTTTCATTGTGTATTTCTTCCGTCCACACATTTTGAGCATTCATAAAGACATCTGGCACATCAGCTTGTATTGGTGTATCACTTGAATTGATCAAAAACAGAAGTTTTTCTTGTTCATTTTCGCGCGTGTAGCTGATCAGCTCCGGATGAATATCCGCAAACGCAAAGCTGCCGCTGTTGCCAAAAGCAGGTATTTGTTTGCGCAGCGCAATCGCTTTTTGAATAAAGGCCCGTAAATCGCAGTCCTGCTTGTCTTCATCCCAGATCATACATTTGCGGCAGTCCGGATCTGGCCCGCCTGTTAAGCCAATTTCATCTCCGTAATAAATACATGGAGACCCTGGGGAAGACAGAGCAAACAGGTAAGACAGTTTGACGCTTTGTTTATTGTCATACGCAACCGTTAAAAGTCTTGGCGTATCATGGCTTCCTAGCAGGTTAAAGGCAACTTCATTGGTGGGAACCGGATAAGAATGATAGACATGGGTAATTTCCTGTTTAAACTGTTCGGCTGTCATCTTTCTCTGGGCAAAAAAGTCTACGATCGCATGAACAAAACGATAATTCATAGCCGCATCAAACTGGTCTCCCTGAAGCCAAGGCAGGGCATCATGCCAGATTTCACCCAGAATATACACATCCGGCTTTATCGCTTTTACCGTGCGGCGGAACTCCCTCCAAAAGGCATGATCGACTTCATCGGCCACATCCAGCCTCCAGCCGTCTATGTCAAAATTGTTCACCCAATATGAGGCCACATTCAACAAATAGTCTTTTACTTCCGGGTTTTCGGTGTTCAGCTTTGGCATGTTTTTTTCAAAGCTGAAGGTTTCGTAATTTAACTTGTCACCTTCCTGCAGCGGAAATTTTCGAATGTGGAACCAGTCTTTATATTTCGATGCTTCACCTTTTTCAAGCACATCCTGGAACGGGCCAAAAAAGTAGCCGCTATGATTAAATACGGCATCGAGCATCACTTTAATGCCTCTTTGATGACATTCATCAATGAGCTTTCTCAGCAGTGCCTCATCGCCAAATTGTGGATCGATTTGAAGGTAGTCGATGGTATCATATTTATGGTTTGTGTTTGCTTTAAAAATAGGAGTGAAGTAAATACCCGTAATGCCGAGATCCTGCAGGTAATCCAAGTGGTCAATGACTCCCTGGAAGTCGCCGCCAAAGTAGTTATCAAACTCCGGCTTTCCTCCCCAAGGCTGTGTATTAGGGGGATTCAGACGTGGATCGCCATTGCCGAACCGTTCCGGGAAAATCTGATACCAGACCGTATCTTTTACCCAGTGGGGAGCAGTGAAAATATCGGCCGGGTTAATGTATGGGAAGTTAAAGTAATTCGCTGTTTTTTCCGGCGCTTGATCGAAAAAGCCACGCTCTGTGTAATAGATAGTCTCGTCCTCGCTGACACATTTAAATCCGTAAAGGAGACGGCGGTGGGCAGGCTTAATCTCCGCCATCCAGTAATCAAACAGCATATCTGATCCAGCTAAAATCATATCTTCCTCATCATATACCCATATACCGTCCTTAAGGATATAGGAATCTCCGTGAAGCAACGATACATGTGTGAGGTCGCCTTTCTTGGAGCGCAGGCGGATATGAACGGTATCTGAATCATAGGAATAAGCAAAATTGTTTTTAGGCCGGTGATAAATAGCTTCCTTTAACATAAAAAACCCCTCCATAGACAGTTATGTATTCAGGTAGTGTGAGCTGTTTCACTGAATTTTATCTAGCCTTTTCCCTTCCCTTATTTCTTTTAATCCTTTTTCTGCAAAAAAATACCGGCATATTGTCAATGTTTTAAACTTTTTACCCAGGGAGACATGAACAAATACAAGAGCATGATACAATAGAAGAGAAGCCCTGCAGAAAAAAATCTATTTATTTCATTTTTTCCCTTTATTTATCGAGATAAGAGAGCAGATCAAACAGAGAAAAAACAGCAGGGAGAGTTAAAAGGAGGGACTGAAATGGAAGTTGTATTTTTCCTCGTGATTGCAGCCATTATAGCCAGCGTCATTATCAAAAAGGCCAGCGGAAAAAACACGCCTGGCAGGCGCTCCGGTCAGAAAGCAAGAAGTTATAAGGGAACGGCAATAGACAAGCCGCTTTCTTTTGAACTGGAACAGACACTTGGCTTAAAAATGCCGGAAGGAAACCCGTTAGCTGAAAAACTAGAGCATGCCTGGAACCGGAGTCTCGAAGCGTCTGTAAAAGCACGGTTGATTGAAAAAGGGGTGGTGTCCGAGCAGTCGTTTTCATGGTACCAGCTTGAATTAAAGCGGTTTTTCATTCTTTCTGCCATCATGAAAAATGTACCGATGTACAGCACAAAGGTCGATGCCATTTGGCATGATATGATTTTGTTTACCAAGGATTACGCGGCTTTTTGCGAGGAATTTCATGGTACGATGATTCATCATACTCCAACTGACAAAGCTAAAGTAACAAAAGGAGCGTCACAGCACGAGCGGGCTGTTTTTGAATTGGTATATTCAGTTTTGTTCACCGAGCATGATTACACTGAAACCATTCAAGGTCCATTTGGAAAAACGCTGCTTCGCAAATCCTTTGTAGAAAAATGGCAGAAAGCAAAAGGAAAGAAACGAGAAACATATCTTCAAAAAGAGCTGTTTGAAGCAGCGCCAGAAGAATATGAGCCTCTTATCCATGCTTTAACGAAAAAGCTTGCAGAGCTTCTTGAAGAAGCAGAAGAACACGTTGACCGCCGTCAAAAAACACGGTCTAAAACGATTGTGGCGACCCGGCCGGAGGATCAAACCCCTGTCTTGCTGCTGTCTTATTCGATCCTGGCCTTGCATGAGCCTATACCGGAAGACAATAACTACATGAGTTCAGGCGGTTATTACGATAGTGATGACCGTGACGACCGCTATGATCATCATGACTCCGGGAATGATTCTTCTTGTTCTTCTGACAGCAGTAGTGGATCCAGCTGTTCTTCAAGCAGCTGTGGGAGCTCTTAAATATTTCTAAATAAAAAGCAGAAATCCAAAGGATTTCTGCTTTTTTACGTGGGCTGCTGCAGTAGAAAATATATTGCCTAAAAATAAATTTTTTTATGTTACTATCTGTCTGCTTTTGTAGTTTATTTCCTATGATTTAAATGTTTAGAGGATTATGAAAGCGCTTTAAAGGGAGATGTGGATTATATGGTAAAAGTTCAAGCGGTAAAACAAAAAGCAAAAGAAGGATTATTCAGTTCTACCCAGGCGATTATTCAAGAGGCAATTCAGTCACTTGGATATGACAGCAGTATGTACGAGCTTTTGAAAGAACCTTTAAAAATGCTGACAGTGCGTATACCCGTCAAAATGGATGATGGTTCCACACAAATTTTTACTGGATACCGGGCCCAGCATAACGATGCAGTCGGACCGACAAAAGGAGGGGTCCGCTTCCACCCGGATGTAACCGAGGAAGAAGTAAAGACGTTATCGATGTGGATGACCATTAAATGCGGCATTTTCAACCTTCCATATGGAGGCGGAAAAGGTGGAATTATTTGTGATCCAAGAGAAATGTCCATGCTTGAACTGGAGCGTCTGAGCCGTGGTTACGTTCGTGCGATCAGCCAGATTGTGGGTCCGACAAAAGATATTCCAGCCCCGGATATGTTTACCAACCCCCAGGTAATGGCCTGGATGATGGATGAATACAGCAGCATCCAAGAATTTGACTCTCCAGGATTTATCACAGGAAAACCGATTGTTCTGGGCGGATCAAAGGGACGCGAAACAGCAACTGCAGCAGGTGTGACGATCTGCATCGAGGAAGCAGCAAAAAGAAGAGGACTTGATTTAAACGGAGCACGTATTATCATTCAAGGATTCGGAAATGCAGGGAGTTTTTTAGCCAAATTCCTGTATGATGCTGGAGCAAAAATTGTCGGGATTTCAGATGTTGGCGGCGCTCTTTACGACCCAAAGGGGCTTGACATACCTTATCTATTGGAGCGCCGGGACAGTTTTGGCATGGTAACAAACTTATTTGAAAATGTGTTAGCCAATGAAGAGCTACTTGAAAAAGAATGTGATATCTTAGTTCCAGCAGCCATTTCTAATCAAATTACCGAACAAAATGCAGAACATATACAAGCTGATATTATTGTAGAAGCAGCCAATGGCCCTACAACCCGAAAGGCAACAGAAATATTAACGAAACGCAATAAACTAATCGTTCCTGATGTGCTGGCAAGCTCAGGCGGAGTAACCGTTTCTTATTTTGAGTGGGTACAAAATAATCAGGGATACTATTGGTCGGAAGAAGAGGTGGCTCAAAAACTACGTTATAAAATTAGGGAGTCGTTTGAGCAAATTGCTCATACGTCAGAGACACGCGGTATCGATATGCGCCTGGCTGCCTATATTGTCGGCATTGGACGGGCAGCTGAGGCATCTATGTTCCGTGGATGGGTTTAAACTTAAAAAGCTTCAAAAAAATAACGGTTCTTTAAAGAACCGTTGTTTTTTTATCTTTGTTTTGGTGTTAAGCATGAGGAAAGCAAGAAAGAGAGTTATAAGATGTTTTCCTTCTTGTGCATTTCCGCCACCGGCCAGCATTCCGCTCCTTCTATATTTTCAATACTATCGCTGTAAAACTGGGGATTATGCCCCGCTTTTTTTTGCTGGACGTAATCATGTAACGCCGTAAATGCTACTTTTGATAAAAGCAGGATAGCAATCAAGTTCACAATAACCATGAATCCCATAAATAAGTCTGCAAGATCCCATACAAGCTGCACCTTGGCCACAGCACCAAATAAGATCATAGCGAGCACACCTACACGGTATAGCATCAGCCATATTTTGTTTGTGTTCAAAAACTCAATATTGGTTTCGCCATAATAATAATTGCCAATTAGGGTGCTGAAAGCAAACAGAAGAATCATGAAAGCCAAAAATCCTGATGCCCATGAACCAATATGGGTAGCCAATGACGCTTGTGTAAGTTCAATTCCACTTAGATCGGTTTGTTTATATACAGGAGAAAGCAACACGATAAACGCAGAGCTTGTACAAATCACACCTGTATCGATTAGAACACCTAGAGCCTGAATAAGCCCTTGTTTAACAGGATGGCTTGTAACAGCTGTTGCTGCTGCATTCGGCGCACTTCCCATACCCGCTTCATTTGAGAACAAGCCGCGCTTAATTCCATTCATAATCATTGCCCCAAACGCACCGCCTGCAGCCTGTTCGAAGCCAAAGGCACTTTTTACAATCAGCGCGAGAACACCGGGTACTTGGTCAATGTTCATGGTGACAATAAACAGCGCGACACCAATATAAAAAATAGCAAGTACAACGACAATATATTCAGAGGCCTTGGCAATCCGCTTAATACCGCCAAAAATAATAACCGCAAACAGAACAGTCATGATGATGCCAAGCGTCAAGCGGTCGGTTCCAAAGGAGCTTTGGAATGCGACTGTGATCGTATTAGACTGTACCGCATTAAAAACGAGGCCAAACGAAAGTGTAATCAGGATGGCAAACAAGGCACCCATCCAGCGCTTTTTCAAGCCCTTTTCCATATAATAAGCCGGACCGCCACGGAAACCGTCACGGTCTTTCACTTTATAAATCTGTGCCAGCGTACTTTCTACAAAAGCAGAGGCAGAACCAATCAAGGCAATGATCCACATCCAGAAAACAGCTCCGGGCCCGCCAAGCGCAATAGCGATAGCAATACCAGTAATATTGCCGGTACCTACCCGCGCTGCCATACTGATGCAAAAAGCCTGGAATGGAGACAGGCCGGCCGCCGCACCTGTTTTTCCTTCTTTTAAGACCAACATCATTTCTTTTAACAGGCGAAACTGTAAGAAACGCGACCGGAGTGTGAAGTAAAAGCCTGTTCCAACCAGTAAAATGATGAGCACCTTGGACCAAAAAAATTCGTTTAATTCTTGCACAACTGCTTCCAGCATATATTTCATCCTCCTATTTAAAAGATACTTAAATTCCATTCTGATGCTATTTCTTTCAGAAGCTTTACTCCAGCTAAACTGTTCCCATATTGATCAATAGCTGGACCGTAGATGCCTATTCCGCATCCTTTTTGAAAAGGTCCTTTATTTGGGAGCACCAGGGCCATAATCCCACCGGATACTCCGCTTTTTGCCGGTATGCCAACCTGAGCCGCAAATTTTCCAGAAGCATTGTACATTCCACAGGTAACCATCAAAACTTTTGCCAGTTTTGCTACTTCGATAGGGATAACCTGTTTTTTAAAAAAAGGATGATAACCATCCTGCGATAAAATCAGAGCTGCAAGCGCGATATCTTCGATCGTTGCTTGAATAGCGCACTGTTTCAAATACACGGTTAAGGTTTCTTCTACATCCGACTCTAGATGGCCATTGTCCTTTAAGTAATAAGCAAGAGCACGATTGCGGTGTGCTGATTCCCACTCAGACTTAAAAACGGTTTCGTCTACCTGAAAAGGACGGCCCGTTATTTGTTTAAGCAGGGAAGTAACGCTTTGTACTTTTTCCTCTGCGCTACTGCCAGGCAAGAGGGAGGTGATAGTAATCGCACCTGCATTAATCATTGGGTTGAATGGTTTTCCAAAGTGATTTACTTCCAGACGGACTATAGAGTTAAACGAATCACCAGTAGGCTCCACATCTACCCGCTCCAGTACATACGAAATACTGTGGTGCATACATGCGACGATAAAGGATATTACTTTTGAAATGCTCTGCAGGGTAAAAAAACAGTCTGCTTCACCTGATTTCAACATGCGACCATTTGGCTCAATTATGCAAATGCCAAGCTGCAGTGCTTCTACATTTTGAAGTGCAGGAATGTATGCAGCCGTTTGTCCATTGGCCGCATAAGTCCGGCTTTCTTCCACCCATTTATCAAGAATATATTGTTCGGAATAAAGCAATTCCTTGCTGGCTGTTCTTGCATCCACCTTATCATCTCCTTTTATTAAGCGCTTTCATAATTCATTTCAGCTGATTAACTGAATCTTAAAAAGCGGCCTATAAAAATATATAAAAAGTGACAAAGCAGCTTTTAAAATTTTCATTGTTTAAAAGAAAGAGGGGATGTATACTGAATTTCAGTGAACGGAAGAAAGCAGGTGGTGAGGATTCTCTTCAAAGAAATGAAAGATGCTTACATTCTTATACTCATGATTATTCTCGTTCCACTTTTAGGAGAAATGAAGTTTTATCCGTTAAATGAAACTTTCCGTATCAGCCTCGGTGCTCCAGCTATGTTTTTTTTGCTATTGTTGCGAAAAAGGACATTTATTTTATCGGGCTTTTTAACCGCGTTGGCTGTGGTCTTGTTTCGCGTTTTTCTTGATCATTATACTGGAATTCAAAGAGATAACTGGTCGTCTTTTACATACCATTTCCCTGCTTTTTTCTTTTATTTTACATATGCCTGTTTATTTCAATGGATGAAAATGAGCAGATTTCAAGATAGACCACTAGCAATAGGGCTGTTTGGGCTGCTGATTGAACTGATTTCTAACGTAATAGAGATGTCTGTTCAGTTCATTTTGTTTGGATTCAGTATTTTTGCTGCACAGCTGTTTGAGATGATTGCCATTGCTTTAGCCCATTCCTTTATCGTATTAAGCTTTTTCAGCATGATTAAGATGTATGAGGCTCAGTCAAAAGAAAAACAGGTGAGGGAACAGAATAATCATATGATGATGCTCGTTTCTACTTTGTATGAAGAAGCCATCCATCTAAAAAAATCATCCGGCAATGTAGAAACGGTAACAAAAGAATCCTACGATTTGTACAGTCATTTAAGAGAAGTGGATCCTTCGCTCAGCCAGCTGGCCTTGAAAATAGCAGCCGAGATTCATGAAGTCAAAAAAGACCATCAACGCATTCTGGCAGGTCTGTCAAAGTTAATCTCCAATCAAAGCTTAAAAGACTATATGAGCGGAGAAGAGCTATTACAACTGCTTGTTCATATTAATGAGAAGTATGCGATATCTCTGAAGAAAGAGATTACCTTCACGTACACTATCAAAGGAAAGCATCCAGCCTACCATATTTACACAGTGTTATCATTGATCAACAATTTAATGGCCAATGCTATAGAAGCAATAGAAGAAAAAGGAACGATTCATCTAGAACTGCTTGAGCAGCAAGAACAAGCTGAGTTTCGTGTTTTTAACAGTGGGTCGTCTATCCCGGACAAGTATAGAGACACCGTATTCGAGCCCGGGTTTACAACAAAATTTGATGAAAAAGGAAATTCATCAACTGGAATCGGGCTTTTTTATGTAAAAGAAGCCGTACATAACCTGGCAGGTCAGTGTGACTTTCAAAACAAAGAAAGCGGTATCACTTTTTTTGTTAAAATACCAATCCGCCAATTATCTCGAATGAGGTGAGAAAATGCGATTTTACATTGTTGATGATGACTCCGCTATACGCGCTGTCTTACATAAAATTATTGAAGACGAAGATTTAGGGGAGCTTGTAGGAGAAGCAGCAAGCGGAGAGCAGCTGACAAGTTCATTTTTAAATTTTAAAGGAGTAGATATTCTATTCATTGATTTATTGATGCCTATTCGGGATGGTATTGAAACCATTCGCCACCTCTTGGGATCCTTCAATGGAAAAATTATTATGATTTCACAGGTAGAGTCCAAAGAACTGATTGCACGAGCGTATAAGCTTGGCGTAGAATACTATATTTTAAAGCCGGTAAACCGCATTGAAATTGTGATAATCGTTCAAAAAGTGATAGCCAGAATTCAGATGGAGCGTTCTTTTAAGGATATTCAAAATTCTCTTAATAAATTGATGGATGTGCAAGGCACGTGCACCATATCAAGGAAAGAAAGAAGCTGGGAAGATATTTGTGATTTTCTCCTGACAGAACTTGGTATTACAGGAGAAACTGGTGCTGCAGACCTGATTAATGTTCTCGAATATTTATATTCTTGTGAACACAGCTACACTTTTGAACATAGCTTTCCTTCACTGAAAGATATCTTTAGGCAAACCGCTAAACGCAAGCTGGGACCAGAGGCCTCTGATCTTGAAATTAATCGCGAGATAAAAGCAGCGGAACAACGTATTCGCAGAGCGGTTCTCCATTCCATTATTCATTTTGCTTCTCTTGGATTGACAGATTACTCTCATCCATCATTTGAGACCTATGCAGCCCGTTTTTTTGATTTTGAAGTAGTACGTAAAAAGATGAGAGAGCTTCAAGAACACTCTCTGCCTGCTGACTCACCAACGAAAATAAACACCAAAAAATTTATTCAGATCTTCTATTTCGAAGTTAATCGTTTAAAAACAGAACACTAGCTGGTTAATGAGATAAAAAAAAGCAGGAATCCCAGAGTTGGGTTCCTGTTTTTTCTTGTTGCAATAGTATCTCGGGAATTTAAAGTCATACTTCCATGCTAGAAACGGCTTAAGTGTGATGAATATTTGACAAGCCTTCGGTGACTGAGCTGATTTTACACTCGGTTAAAAAATAAAGGTTTAAATGAAAGTAAACAAGGAAGAGAAAAGGTATACCTCTCCTCTCAAAAAGCGATAAAAACAACTCGTTAAGAAATCCATCGATTAAGATAAAAAAGATTTCAAAAAAACAATAAAAATAATAAAAGGAGGAAACTGCGGTGACAAAGCAGCTATTTATAGATACAGAAACAAAAGAAACCATTGAAGAGCACCTGCAACGCATCACTCATCCAATCGCTGTACGCTGGGCACTAGCTTGTGCAGAACATGTCATTGATCATTATGAACAAAAATTCCCACATGATGAGCGACCGAGAGAAGCGATTAAAGCAGGATATGCATGGCTTCAGGGAACTATGGGTATCAGGGAAGCCCGCCAAGCTTCATTTGCAGCTCATACTGCAGCCCGTCAAACAGATGATAAGGCAGCGACTGCTGCTGCACGGGCAGCAGGGCAGGCCGTCGCAACCGTCCATATATTCGGTCATGCGATCCATGCATCCACCTACGCGGTAAAGACTATTGCTCATGCAACCCACTTTGATACGGAAGCGGTGGCTAATGAACGTGCCTGGCAGTATAAGCATTTACTAGATTTAGAGAAAGAGATGTAAGTTGTTTGGCGCTTCTTTTAAAGAAGCGTCTTGTTTTTCGTTTACCTGTATAATAGGGATAAAGGAGGCGGGGAAAAATGAACAAGAAAGCAGAAGCGATCCAGTGGTCCACAGTCGACTATGAACATGGATCGCTTTATATAGCCAAAACAGAGAAAGGGCTTTGTTATGTAGGGTCACCGGGACAGACGTTCGAAGAGCTCGAAACATGGGTGAATAAACGGTTCCCAGCGGCTGTTCTTATAGAAGATCGCAGTGCGTTAAATCCTTACAAGGACGAGCTGTATGCTTATTTTGACGGAACGAGCCGCACTTTTCATTTGCCTGTTGATGTAAGGGGAACACCTTTTCAGCTGCAAATATGGGAGGCGCTCAAGCAGATTCCTTATGGAGAAACCTATTCGTATTCGGATATTGCCGAGCTTGCTGGAAAGCCGGCTGCTGTCCGGGCAGTAGGAGCCGCGATTGGCGCAAACCCCGTGCTGATTACCATTCCATGCCACCGGGTGATCGGAAAAAACGGGGCATTGACCGGCTACAGAGGCGGCCTGGAGTTAAAGCAGTATTTACTTCAATTAGAAGCAAAATATGCGGGAGCCCGCCTGTAAAGCTGCCGAGGCGGGGGGCTCCTTCGGAATGCGGGTACGTTCCATTCCTAGACCTCAATGTCGAATCTTCCACTTATTTATTCAACATTTAACGCTCTTTACGTTTTTCTCCTAACTCTTTCAGCGCTTTACGTGCTTTTTCCTGTTCAGGGTTTGTATAAAGCGCAGCGGTCGAAGTCGTACTGTGGCCAAGCTGCATCATAAGCAGATGAATGTCATTTGTTTCTTCCATCAAATTTGTACCAAACGTATGGCGCAGTTTGTGCGGTGACATCGATTTATTGGACATAAATGCTTTCGTATACTTTTTCACCAGGGCTTCAATGGTCCGGTTGGAGAGAGGCTGCGGTTCATTTTTAACTTTTGTTAAAAAAACGAACTCATAATCTTCACCAGTTGCGTTATACCGCTCGTTACGGATTGCGAGATAAGCTTTTACGTCATCCATTGCCTGGGGAATGACTGCGACAATGTCCCGCTTATTTCCTTTACGCAGAACGCTGATTTGGCCCATTTCAAAGTCCATGTCCCGCAGGCGGAGATTAGACAGCTCGTTTACCCGGATGCCGCTTCCGAGGAAAAGCGAAAGAATGGCAATATCCCGTTCTTTATCCCGCTTAAAATAAACAACTTTACGAGAATCTGCAGGCAGTTCCTGTTCATAGTCGTTCTTCAGGAATTCCAGGAAACGAATATCGTCATCCTGGTGAAAGATTTTCGTTGCAATACGCGCAGCGCGGGCATTTAGCGTTTCTTTTACTTTGGTGACTTCAATTTTCAGCATGACATTACGGTGAAAGTAAGGTTCGCCGTCTTCATTTTCTGTTTGCGTCGTTAAATACTTAAAAAGAGAGCGAAGTGCCGAGATTTTACGATTAATCGATACTTTTTCCGCTTTTTTTGTATCCTGTTTATTTACCTGGATATCACGTCGTTCCAGAAAGCGGATAAATCCTTGTGCTTCTACCAATTTAAGGTTTTCGAGTACGGTCATGGGTATATCTTTTATTTCTTTGACGTCGGTGATGCCTTCTGCAATGAGCCATTCAAAAAACAGCTTATAATCGTGCACATAATTTAAAAGAGTAGAAGGAGACCGGCTGCCCAGTTTCTGGTCCACATATTCCACCACGTAAAACGGCATGATAATCATTAATTCTTCTAATTTTTTTTCGTGCAATTGATGCTGACGTGTATTAGCCATTTTTTAAACCTCTTTCGATCAATTTCAACTTTGCGTAAAATTCAATTTTTAAGAAAAGATAGTATATATTCATTATACCCAATCCGTTTGGTAAATTCAGCTTTTCATGCAAATATTTTTAATTATTTGAGCTAAATGATTTTACTTTGGATGATTTACGCATTAGCTATTCACATTCAGCCAGCTGCGTTCCGTAAATCCTGCATAAAATCCTTCAGAAATCCTAAAAAATCAGCTTTTAAGCATGTTCATGTCATTTTAACAATCCTCTTTAATGAAACGTTTGTTCGTAAAAAGACAAACAGAAAACTTGATCCAAACATGATTTCATAAATCAGATCGCTGGATGCTCATTTTAAAATCAAGGATTATTTTTCTGAAGAAACAAGAATTATTTTGTACCAAAATCGTGTTCAGCCAGTTCTCTACAATGATTCATAAAAGACTTTCGAGTCAATGTGCCGCCCGTAGGCTATGCTGTTCGCTTTCTTTTATCTTGAAAGCCGTGTTCTGTCCTTTTGGATTAAAGGTCAAAATTGGTCAAACTTTGTGCTAAATAAATATTTTACGCAAAAATGAATAATTATCCCCTTTTATGCAAAATTATTCAGTTCTGTTTCCAAAAATAGCAGCAAAAAAGCTGCCTAAAGTCTCATTCTACTGTTAGGCAGCTTTTTATTCGCTCTTCTTATTTGGATGGGCTTAATTCATGCTGGTAGTCAACCCAGACAGAACCATTATCAGCAGAGCGCACACAGTTCTCTACCCAGCGAACGCCTTCTACACCCGCTTCAATTCCTGGATACCAAACGTCATTCATCTCTTCTCCGCTGTCCAGTGCTGCCATTGCTTTAGCAAAACGAGTATAAAGGTTCGACCATGCTTCAAATAACCCTTCAGGATGGCCGCCGCCAATCCGATCGTCTGCTAATGCTTGTGGATACAGGTAGTCCATTCCGCGTTCTAAAATCTGTACAGGCTGCCCCTGGACTTCGAAACGAAGCTGGTTCGGCTGTTCATCCCACCATTCAATACTTGCTTTAGAACCAATCACCCGTATTTTTTGTCCGTGCATAGAGCCTGCATTCACAGCGGAAGACCAGACTGTACCCACTGCCCCATTTTCATATTCCATGATCGTGTAAGCATTATCTTCAAGCGGCGCACGGCTTTTAACAAAGCTCTGACGTGTGCACATTAACTTTTTGATTTTCATGTTTGGCAGCATCACTTCTGACAAGAATAGCGGATGTGTTCCTAAATCTCCGAGTACATAGCTCGGCCCTGCCATTTTAGGATCGACACGCCATTTTGTGCTGGCATTTTGCTCTTCCACTTCTCCCGAATGAAAGCCGTGGGCAAACTGCATATTCACAATTCTGATTTCGCCTAACTCACCGTTTGCGATTAACTGGCGCGCCTGCTCGATCATTTGGTGGCCGGAATAACCGTATGTAATCCCGACAACGCGATTCTGTGCTTTGGCTAACATTTCAAGCTCCAGTGCTTCTTCCGTCGTGAAGCAGAGCGGCTTTTCACAGATCACATGCAGGCCTGCTTCCAGGGCTGCTTTAGAGATCGCATAATGCGTGCCGTTTGGCGTAGCGATAGAAACCGCTTGAATGCCATCCTCACGTTTTGCTTCTTCTTCAAACATTGTTTTATAGTCAGGATAGCAGCGCTCTGGAGAAACGTGCAGATTCACCCCAAAGTCTTTGCCGCGTTCTGCATCAATATCAAAAGCGCCCGCAACAAGTTCGAAGTTGTGATCACGCAATGCAGCTGAGCGGTGGATATAACCGATTTGACTTCCACGCCCGCCTCCTACCATCGCCCAGCGGATTGGTTGTTGAATTACTTTTTCACCGTTAATCATTTGCCATGCTCCCCTTTTTCTATGTTTTCGTTAATAACCTACGCTTTTTAAATAGTCGACACTTTGTTTCACATCCCGCAGACTTGTATCTGCATTGCGGGGATCCCGTTCCTGCTCAATCGTGATATAACCCTGGTAGCCAATTTCTTTTAACAGCTTATGGATGGAATTGTAATCAATGATGCCTTGTCCAATCGGGCACATCACGCCTTTGGCGCATGCTTCAAAGAAACGGATATGCTCACCCATCACTTCGTTGTAAATGTCGAGGTTAATATCTTTAAAATGAATGTAGTCTAAGCGGTCTGCATAGCCTTGAATCCACTGGTATGGGTTCATTTTAGAGTAATAAAGATGACCCGTATCCAGGCAAAGGCCGGCTGTCTCATAAGGTATATCTTCTAATAACTGTTTAATTTCATCTTCAAATTCAATGTAGCCGCCCGCATGAGGATGAATCACAGAACGGACGCCATATTTTGTCCAGGCGCGATCGGCAAGTGCCCGTATATGTGTTATCATTGTAGTCCAGGCATCTGAAGATAGTCGCTGTGCTTCATCCGGCTTGCCTGCCTTATAATCCCTTTCCTCATGTCCCCAGTCAATGATCACCAGATAAGGAGTCGGAAATTTCTGTCCTTCTTCTGGGGGTGACAATGGAAGTTTGGTAATCAGGGAACAGATATCGTCTACCTGGTGCAATAAGCTCTCTAAGTTAGAGGGTGATACCAAATCATTAAAAATGGTCCCCGCAATGATGTTTAAATCGTTTTTAGATAGCTCTGCCCGTACCCGCTTAATATCCATTGGAATATATCCGTATGGACCAAGTTCAATGCCTTTGTAGCCTGCTTGTGATGCTTCATATAACACTCGTTCCCATGGCGGAAGATATGGATTTTTTGGATCATCCACTCCCCAGCAGCACGGCGCTCCTGCAATTTTAACTCCCATGTTAAAACCCTCCTCTTACTCGTTCCTAATGAAAAGATCTCTATAATTAGAAGCGCTTTCAATTATCTTTTTAAAATAGACAGTTATTATTATCTTGCCTTAACAATTGAATCCCTTTTATCACCTTTATTAGATTGTGAGCGGAAATGTTCTTCCAGCTCTTCAAGTGTACGCCCATTTGTCTCCGGCATAAATTTATATACGAACCCAATTCCTAATAAACCTAGAGCTACGAAAACAAAGAATGTAGCCGATAAACCGACAGAGCTTAGCAATACCGGAAAAGCAAAACCAATCACAAAGTTGATAATCCAGAGGAAAAAGATGCTTATACCAGAACCAAGACCTCTTAACCTTTGCGGGAAGATTTCTGCAATGACTAACCATGTCACCGGTCCCACACAGCCCTGCATAAATGCAAGGAACAGAACGGTTAAAGAAAGTACAATATACGGAAGTGCAGCAGATCCATCGAGTACCATAGAGAAGATGGCAATCAGAAAAAGAGCGGTTGTGGTTCCAGATAAACCAATGATCAACATGGGGCGCCGGTTCACCTTTCCAACCAGCCAAATACCGACTACGACTGCGATGACTGAAATAAGTCCATTTGCAATGTTTGCGATTAAGGCCGCTTTCGTGCCGAAGCCTGATTCTTCAAGAATTTGCGTTCCGTAGTACATGATGGAGTTAACACCTGTAATTTGATTCACCATGGCAATACCAATCCCAATAAGCAAAATACGGCGCAGCCATGGAGCAGAAAAGTCTTTTAAAGAGGCTTTTTCAAGCTCTGAATCTTTTTTTACGGCTGCTTCAATTTCTTGAAATTCCGCTTTCGCTCGTTTCTCATCTCGTATTTGCTTAAGAACACGCAGCGCTTCCGTATTTTTTCCTTTTGAAGCCAGCCACCGCGGACTCTCTGGTACAACGAGCATACTAACAAATAAGATTAAAGCTGGAATAGCACAAAGAACAAGCATATACCGCCAAACATGGCCAGTATCCGCCATAGTGACACCAAGAATGGCATTAAAGACGTAGGCCAGCAGCTGCCCGCCCACAATCATAAATTCG
Source organism: Domibacillus sp. DTU_2020_1001157_1_SI_ALB_TIR_016 (assembly GCF_032341995.1). Classification (NCBI taxonomy): domain Bacteria; kingdom Bacillati; phylum Bacillota; class Bacilli; order Caryophanales; family Bacillaceae; genus Domibacillus; species Domibacillus sp. DTU_2020_1001157_1_SI_ALB_TIR_016. The sequence goes on along the minus strand of NZ_CP135438.1, from coordinate 1,410,993 downwards.
TTCATCGTCACCATTCGGCCCCTTTTTTCATGAGGTGCCATTTCTGCTAAAAAGGCCGGGACCATAGAGGAAGCTCCTCCAACAGCAAGACCCAGTAAAAATCGAAAGACAACCATGATGGAAACATTGGGAGCAAATGCAGTGCCAAGCGATGCCAATAAGAATAAAAAGGATAAATTGAGGATCATTTTCCGGCGTCCATAGCGATCTGCTAATCTTCCGCATATCAGGGCGCCAAATGCTGCTCCTAACAGGAGTGAACTCGTGACAAGCCCTTCTGTAACCGGTGTTAGATTAAGCTGATCAGGCCTTTCCATAAACGGTAAAGCACCATTGATCACACCTGTGTCATATCCGAAAAGAAGCCCTCCAAATGTTGCGGAAACCATAATAATTTGCAAATACATTTTGTGATTGATGGATTTCTTCATTACTTGATTACTCATGTGTAACCACCTCCATGGGATGCGTTGTAGTAGATGCTCTTTCACCTAAGAATTTGCTCTGGCTTATTTTCAGATCCATCAACGTATGTAATCATCTGTTTATGCATCAGGCAGCAGCCTGTCTTGTTTGCATTTGGAAGACAGAAAAATCCTCCAACTACCTTTCCATTATGTACCTTGGATGTAAAGGTAGTATTTCTAAAGTTCCCCTCCTTTTCTTGAATGGTTAAGTGCTTAACTTAAATTGAGTATAATGAAAATCGCTTACAAAGTATTTGTCCTAAAAAGACTAAATTTTTATAATGTAAGGACATGAAGAATAAAAAAAGACCTCTAAAGGGTTCTTAGAGGCTTGCTTGTTTTCTATATTTTCCCGGGGTTAAACCCGTTTCTTCTTGAAACACACGAGTAAAATAATGGACTGATGAAAAACAGTATTGCTCCGAAATTATTTTAATATCCAGGTTCGTCATCCGAAGCATCTCTGCTGCCGCGTCAACGCGTTCTTGGCGTATAAAAGCCGTATAGGATACCCCTAAATGGTGAGTAAATAAGCGGGATAGGTGCCGGGTTGATATATGCAGATATTGCGCTACATCTTTTATTGAAAGAGGCCTGTTTAAATTGTCTCTAATAAATAACTGAGCCTGGTTGACCAGCATCCGGCCTTTTGTTTCATGACTCATATCGCTCTCGTTCTCTTCCTCCTCCGCTCCGCAAAACAACGTCTGAAGTGAAAGTAACAAAGAATGACTAAGGGCGTTCAAAACGTCGGTTGAGCAGGATGTGCTTCCGTGCTTCATTAATGTTATTAATAAGAGAGACGCCGGCGAATCTTCAGCATCCTGAATAAGGATATTATTCGTTTCGGAAAGCTTTTTAAAAAGAGAAACTCCTTTTTCTGTTGAAGACGACAAATCTACTTCAAAACCAATCCAGAAAAGCGAAAGGTTTTTTCCTTTATGAATTCTATGCAGTTTTTCCGGGCGTGAACAGAAGAACACGCCTTTTTGCAGAGGATAGCTTTGACCGTCTTCGACATAAAGACCTGTTCCGTCAAATACATAACAGATCTCAAAAAAGGAGTGTTTGTGAAGTGGGTTATCTGGGTGATTGGGATGTGCCCCCCAAGAATGGATGTGAAATGAGACATTCTTTCCTTGTAGGTAAATACACCTTTTTTGTAGTTTATCAATAGCAGCAGCCACGTTCATGATACTTCTCCTTTAAAATACGTGTACTAAACTAATTTTTATGAAGTTACTGTATGTTAACCTTGTTGGCTCAGAGATCATCGAGATAAGATCTTAAGCGCTCCCTAATTTAGAATGAAACCACTTGAAACCATCAATATATTTAAAACAAAATGCCAAACCATTGCAGGAATCATGCTTCCTGATTTAACGGTAATGCCTCCATAAAACACGCCGCCGATAGAAAAAGCGATACATACTGCCCAAGGGATGCCAAGAGAGTAGTGCTGCAAGCCAAATCCTATACTCGTGATGATCACGGCCCATTGTTCGCCTAGTTGTTCTGAAAAGCGGCTCAGCAGCGCCCCTCTCCAGATGAGTTCTTCAAGCAGAGAGTTTGTAATAGAAAAGATGGTCATAAGCAGCCAGATTTCTTCAAAATAAGTCCAGCCATTTCGAAGAATAAAAGGTACCAGAGAAGCTGTATTGATAACTAAGGCGATCATAAGAAAGACTTTAACGCTTGTCTGGTGAAACCCTGACCAGATAAACGGAAAATGAATCAATTCCTGCCACTTTGGTTTTTTTGTATATTTTATAAAAGGAGAATGCGTAAAGAAAGAATAACAAAATAAGGGGATCAAAATGAAAACCAATGATCCTCGGTTGAAAAACAGCTGGAGCTCCCTTGATTGAAACTGTGCATCTCCATAAGAAGCAGCAGTTAAATACGCAAAAAAACCGATTCCAAATAAAAGGGTTGTGATGATAAACCTCTTCATCAGGTGATCAAACGCGATATAAAAGAGGATAGCAACAGCGGCCCATAGACCAATACTCCAATAATGGTCAAGCTGAATCAAAAGAAGAAGAGACACAAACAAGGATAATAAAATGATATTTCTAATAAAGATCTTATGTATACCGTTCCCCTCCCTTATAACCTATCTGTATTTATGTATACTTCCGCACTTGCAAGCAAAGTGCTAATTTAATCTAAAAAAGAGCAGATTTTAATAATTAATAGCTGTATGGACCCTTTATGTTGGTTGTTACAGCAATAGTACTGTATTTTGTCTGTGCCCCAAAAGAAAAGCGTATTCCATTTCTCTTTTCTCAAAAGATCGTGTATACTGAAGGTAACAAACAGCTATATTAAAAAAGCCGATTCGATGCTGGTAACATCAAATCGGCCTACCAATAGCAGGCTTCCCTTATGGGGAGTCAGCAGTCTAAGGGGATAATCCACCAGAGCGCTCAACTCAATGGTGGATTATTTTTTTTGGTTAAATGACAAAATCGCTACAACGAGGCTTGCAAAACTAACTGCAAACATAAGTGATTCGAAAGTTGTCACAGCGCCACCCCCTTTCTATAAAGGGGATTTTGCTGACCACCATTGAGAAAACCTGTTCTATTGTTCTTTTATTATATCATCTTATAGGAAAGGCTGCCTTGGTTTTCAAAGAAAGTAAGGAAAAAACATTCACTTATTTTTTGTTCTATCCTCCATTACCAACTCGGCTTTTTACCTTTTAACAAGTTTGTATCGTTTGTGCGTCAGTCCTGTTCCCCTTGCCACCAAGGAGCTGACATCTGTCTCGAGAACCTGGGCAATTCCTTTCAGGTTCGCAATGGTTAAATTATGGTTTCCTGTTTCAATTCTCGATACGACACTTTGCTGGGTATTCAGCTGATCGGCCATCTGCTTTTGCGTAAGACCAAGCTTTTTTCTCCGTCGAATAATATTTTGGGCAATTAATTGTTCTACATCTTCTTCTTTTTTCAGCTGTTGATCTTGATTGGCATAGCTTTTAGACATTTGCTGTTCTGTGTAAATCATAACTGCGCCCCCGTTCAATTTATGGGTATCACGCCCTATTTTTGTAATCTATCTCTTCTATCGGTATTTCTTGTATGTAGTTTTAGTGATTTGGTGCAAAATCGGTTTATCTATAAAAAATAAACACAAAAAACTAAAAATAACTGTGTAGTGGAACTTTTGAGGTGAAAAAGAAGCTTATTCACCAACATTATTTTAAAAAAATACTTCATTTTCCAAAGAATTTGTCGATAACACTAAAAAAAGGATGGATGGAGGAACAAGTTAGAATAATGTTGTTTAAAGATAGAAAGAAAAATGTGAGAATGAAAAAATGCAGCTGGCTCGTGTGGATATTAACATTTGTTTTATGTATGTCTCTCATCCCGTCGCTTTCTCATGCAGCGGAGTCTGCACCACCAAAAAGAGAAATGCGGGCGGTATGGATTGCATCTGTTCAAAACAGCGATGTAAAAGCAGGAATGAATAAAACGCAGTATACAACTTGGGCCCGGCAGACATTAGACAGCTTGAAAGCTAACAAATTTAATACAGTTATTTTTCAGGTAAAGCCGACCAGTGATGCCTGGTACTCTTCTAAGCTGGCTCCTTGGTCAGCGTATATCACAGGGAAAAAGCAAGGGACAAGCCCGGGCTATGACCCGCTGCAAATTATGATTACGGAAGCTCACAGCCGCGGAATGGAGCTTCATGCGTGGATTAACCCGTACCGGGTGACGATGCCAGGTGAAACGCTGAAAAACTTGTCATCTCAAAACGCGGCACGCAAACACCCTGGCTGGGTCGTAAAATATGGCAAGCAGTACTATTTAAATCCCGGCCTTCCGGAAGTACAAGACTATCTCGTATCGTCTGTCAAAGAGCTGGTGCAGAATTATGATGTGGATGCCATCCATATGGATGACTACTTTTATCCATATAAAATTAAAAATGAAACCTTTCCAGACCAGGCTGCTTTTAAAAAGTATGGAAAGTCCTTTAAGAAAATAGAAGACTGGCGCAGAAATAACGTGAATCAGCTTGTTAAAAAGATTTATTCTACGATTAAAACGACAAAACCATATGTCCAGTTCGGTATTTCACCGTTTGGTGTCTGGCGCAATCAATCGATCGATAAAACAGGAAGTGCCACAAAAGCTGGCGTAAATAATTATGATGATTTATATGCGGATACGCGTACATGGATCAAAGAAGGAACAGTCGATTACATTACGCCGCAAATTTATTGGTCGAAAAAATTAGCTGCTGCTAAATACGGGACGCTTCTTAACTGGTGGAGCAATGAAGTAAAAGTATATGCAAAAACACATCCGGTAAACTTGTATATCGGAGTAGCCGATTATAAAGTTGGACAGGATTCTGATCCGGCATGGAAAAACAAAATGGAGCTGCCCAATCAAATTGTTTCTAACCGGGCAGACCGAATGACAAAAGGGCAAATGCACTTTTCGCTGAAAAGCTGGAAGAAAAATTCACTTGGCTATGCAACGATTGTAAAACAGCAGCTGTATAAGTACCCTTCCCTTACGCCGGCGTTCTCCTGGAAAGATGCATCGCAGCCTGTAAAGCCGACATCCGTACAAGTAAAGAAAGAAGCAGCAGGCAGAAAAATCGTGATTCAGGACCAGGCCAGCAAACAGCCGCGTAAATACGTGATTTATCGTTTTGCAGGCAAAACACTAGGATCTTATGAGGATGCACGTAATATTGTAGATGTCGTATACAATACAAAGGGCAAAACCGTATTTTTGGATAAATCAGCGCGTTCGGACAGAACCTACACATATAGTGTAAAGTCCGTGTCTGCAACTGGTATAGAAAGCAAGGATGCTTTTGTTATAAAAGAATAAAAATATCGTGCGGATGGGCATATACCTTTAAACAAACGCACAAAACCCTCTGTTTGATAACCGGACAGAGGGTTTTATTTTTGTGTGTTCTCTTACTGCCGCGCTTAAGTCATGGAATAAGCTTTTTCAGGATCGGGTTTTTTAGGTCTTCTTCGCCTAATTCGGGCCTTCTCTTTGAAAATCAGCTTTTTTGCTTCGTTCCAGCCGCCAAAATGATTGGCAAACGTTTCAGAGCGAGGAAGCTCCCGTTCTTTCGCATAGTCATCCCAGTCTTTTTTTGTCGTGAAATGATGAGCATGGTCCTGTGCTAGTTTTTTCAGCTCTTTTTTTTCATAACGCCGAACAGGATTGTACTCAACCTCTTCTGTACTACGAAAGATTGCTAACTTTGCTTCATTCCAGCTTCCAAAGTGGTGAATATAATGGTGGGCTTTCGGAAGGTCTCTCTCTTCGGCATATTGATTCCAGCTTTGTATATCTGTAAACGCATCTATATGTATGCGGGCACTTTGAATCAATTGCTTTTTCTCCACCAGTACACCGTTTTTCTTTTTTTGATGCCCAAAAATCGCTTCTTTTGCTTTGTTCCAGCTGCCGAACAAGTAAATATAGCATCTGCTGTATGGAAGGTCCATCTCTTCTGCATGCTTGTTCCAATCCTTTATTTTTTCAAAATGTTCCGCATGCTGAATCGCAATATCGACCAGTTCTTTTTTTCTGTCGCTAGCAGCTTTACCTGAATAGTGAATGTGGGAGGCATCTGAAAATATTTCTTTTTTCGCCCGGTTCCACGTTCCGTATGTATAAATAAATGTGCGGGCTTTAGGCAGTTCCATTTGAACCGCAAATTCGTTCCATTCCGCTACCGAGTTAAAGTAACGAGCATGTTTTTTCGCCAGGACTTGTAAATCGTCTTTTGTATAAGTCACAAACAGTCATTCCTTTTAATTAATCATCTTTATTTCTTTTTATAGCTGTTGGTATTTGCAGATAATTGCTTTTATCTTGAATCACCCAGCACGTTTTGTTTCCTCCTCTTTCTTTGTGTCATCGTTTCGGTCGGTTCCTTATGTTGTTTCTGTGTTGAGGTTACAGTACCCGTTAAAGATCAATTTCCATAGAAACAAAAAAGATCTGCATGGAACTGCTTTATCCCATTCCTGCTATTAAAACAAAAAAACCCAGTCATTCCACGCTAGCGTGACTGAGTTAGACTTGATGATGGGAACAAACCACATGATAACTTATATATACATAAAAGTAAAATGTTACAAATGGAGAGTGGGTAGTGCGCTTGATAAATTGACTGCAATAGAAACGTTGTCAAAAGCTATACCGAGCTGAGCAGCTGTCTGTGCTTTTTCCGGACGGATACCAGATAAAGATGTTTTGACTCCAATCAGCTCCAATGCTTCTACCAGCTGAAACAGCTGCTGGGCAACCATCGTATCAACTACCACTACACCCGATAAATCAATAAGAAGCTGGTCTATATTTTTTGTGTAGCATTGTTTAAGTGTCCTCTCAAGAATATATTTAGATCTTGTCGTGTCAATATCCCCCACTAATGGAAGAAGTGCTGCGTTCCGGCTAAGGCTGATGACTGGCGAGCTTAATTCATTGAGCATTTCCTGCTGGCTTTGCAGTCTTTTGGAGCAGAATTCATGGTATGTTTCGATATACGAAGTGACGATTTCATCAATTGTGCTCATAATTTTCTGATTCCACATCTCGATGATTTCCCGTGAATAGCTTCCTTTGTTCTTTGATACAAAATGTTGAACGAATTGAAGATACTGATCACGCGTTCTAAAAAATTCCCTCACAATAAAATGAATCGGCGTGGATAAGTGATGTTCATCTGAAGCCACCTTTAACACCCATTCCTCGATTTCCTGAAGGAAGGTGAATTCCTCCTGGACAAACACCTGGCAAAAGTGCAAATGAAACTCGTAGTTTTGCTCCTTTAAAATGCGGACAGCTTGAGGATCTGTATTGCTGTAAACTCCTGAAGGATTGCTTTTATCTAAAGAATGATATCATTCCTCTGTTAATTGACGGGCTTTTACCAGCAAAAACTCCTGTAACTCTTTACTTTTATACATTGTCTATCCTCCAGCTGCAAAAATACTATACCAGTATTCATTGTAGCTCACTAGGAATAAAGTATCTATTTTTAATTTCTTTATTTACAAATTTTTAACTTACGTATACCGTATTTCGTAGTTTATAAGAATATAGCATGGATATTCCTGCTTGTTAATTGTGTCATTTAACCTACATTTTACGTTCTGCTTCTCTTAAAAAGAAAAAAACACCGTTAAAGGTGCTTTTTTCAAGAGAAACATTTTCTTTATGTCGTGCTACATACTCTGTTTTAATGCAGACTTTGGATAACTAAATCCTTCCCCAAACACATCCCGTACATCGTGAATCACAACAAACGCTTTTGGATCAATGTGATGAACGATCTTTTTAAATTTAAACAGCTCCTGCTTATTGATGACAATATACAAGATTTCCCTGGACTCCTGCGTAAAGTGGCCCCGTGCCGGCAAAATTGTAACTCCCCTATCGAGTTCCTCATTAATTTGCCCTGCAATCTGAGGAGCTTTTTTCGAGATAACCGTGACCGCTTTTCGCATATTCAGCCCATCAATAATGTAATCAATTACTTTTGTGCTGATATAAATAGACAGAATCGTGAACATCGTATTTTCAATGCCTATCACAAAATAGGATGAAAAAACAACGATGGAATCAAAAATAAGCAGGGCCGTGCTCATGCCCCAGCCGAAATACTGATTGGCAAACTTGGCCAGAATGGTCGATCCGCCTGTTGTGCCGCCTCCCCGCAGGACAAGGCCGATCCCTATTCCAATAAATACGCCGGCAAAAATGGTTCCTAAAATGCTTTCATCAAAAACCATTTCTATCCCTGTAATCCAATGAAGAAAAAAGGACGTAAACAGGATCGAAAGAATCGTGTAAAGGATGACTCTTTTTTCCAGTAACTTGTATCCTGCAGCGAGAAGCACAGCATTAAATAAAAGAGTGGTAAGGCCGGGAGACCATTCAAAAAGATAATATAAGATCATAGAAATGCCAGTAATGCCGCCTTCCCCCAGCTCATTTGGAATAGCAAAAAAATTAACACCAGCTGCAAAAAAGAACGAACCTATTATAATAAGCGTTATTTCTATCAAATAATTTTTCATTGTTTCTACCTCTTTCACAGATTCATTAAATAAAGGAAACGAGCCGGCTTGTTTAACCTATGAAAAAGTCTGTTTTTCTCTGTTAAAAGAACAGAAAAAATGAATCGTTCTTCTTTACATTCAAACTGAAACGACTGTTTTACGTTCTTGCATGCAGATGATTTCGGAAATGATTTTAGAGCCTTTATGGATCTTTTGATACATCTCCTCTGCTTCCTGTTTTGTTTCAAACTCATACATACAAATCTTGTTTGGCAGAAAAACTGTAATATTCCACATCCTAATCGCCCTTTCTTTATAAGCGGATGAGCCGCCTTTCACTTTTTAGTCATTACTTGAACAGTGTTCTTCTTTCATTAGCGGCTTCCATTCTTTTTATTGGGGAACTTTTATCCCCTCCCCTGCTCTTTAGTGCTGTTCACCTCCATCAAAATGAATCGTACCTTTTAGAATGCAATCTTCATGCCAATCCTACAGAAGTTGCTTTTCTTTTACTGAGCTGCTTTACCTCTTAAGTGCCTGGCGGGCTGCACCGCTTTGCTTTATCTATTATTTGAGGCCATTAATCTTTCCAGGCAACTGGCCTGCAAAGATTTTTTTATAACATCCGCCAAAAATATTGGCGTTTTTTTCTTGAAAAAGGAAAAAATCATCGATTTTTTTAGAAAAATGAAAATATTTGTCTGGCATCAGAATTGCAGTATAAAAGGCAGGAAAGCAATTTACTCAAAATAGGAGGAGAATACATGAAGGAACATCATCAACAAGAGTTGAAACGAACCATGAAAACCAGGCATTTATTTATGATCTCACTCGGAGGGGTCATCGGCTCTGGATTGTTCCTCGGATCGGGTTATACGATTAATCAAGCCGGGGCCGGAGGAGCCATTTTAGCGTTTTTAGTCGGCGGCTTTGTCATGTATTTAACGATGGTCTGCCTCGGGGAACTGGCAGTGGCCATGCCGGTATCCGGCTCTTTTCAAACCTATACAACGAAATTTATCGGACCCGGCGTAGGCTTTGCTCTCGGCTGGACGTACTGGCTCGGCTGGGCCGTTACGGTTGCCCTGGAGTTTCTGGCTGCCGGACAGCTGATGGGCAGATGGTTTCCTGATACACCGACATGGATTTGGTGTGCGGTGTTTGCCGTTCTGCTCTTCTCACTCAACGCCCTATCGGCCAAGGCATTTGGGGAAGCGGAATTCTGGTTCTCCGGCATTAAAATTGTGGCAATCCTTTTGTTTATTATTCTCGGCGGCGCGGCGATGTTTGGACTGATTGACATGAAAGGCGGCCAGGAAGCACCCTTTTTCTCGAATTATGCTTCGGACGGCCTGCTTCCACACGGCGTCACTGCCCTGCTGATTACGATGATTGCAGTTAACTTCTCGTTTCAGGGAACTGAATTAATCGGGATTGCGGCTGGGGAAAGTGAAAACCCGGAAAAAACGATTCCGAAGTCGATCAAACAGTCGGTGTGGCGCACCCTTGTATTCTTTGTCTTATCGATTTTTGTCCTGGCCGGCTTAATTCCTTCGGACCAGGCAGGTGTAACGGAAAGCCCGTTTGTGTTGGTGCTCGACAGCATCGGTATTCCGTATGCGGCTGATATTATGAACTTTGTTATTTTGACGGCTCTTTTATCGGTTGGAAACTCGGGCCTGTATGCGGCTTCCCGCATGCTGTACTCGCTTTCGAAAGAAGGCATGGCTGCTCCTGCCCTGGCAAGAGTAAACAAAAAAGGCATTCCGATGAACTCGCTTATTTTGACGCTTGGCATCGCCCTTCTATCGCTGTTATCCGGCTTTTTTGCAGAAGAAACGGTTTTTCTCTGGCTGCTTTCTATTGCCGGGCTCGGCGCCCAGGTCGGCTGGATTTCTATCACCGCTTCCCAGATTGCGTTTCGCAGGAAATATGTCCGGGAAGGCGGCAATGTAGCAGACTTGAAATTCAAAGCCCCTCTTTATCCGTTTTTCCCGCTGCTGGGCCTTGTGCTGAACTGCGCTGTCCTCGTCAGCATGGCATTTAATCCAGATCAGCGGCTTGCCCTTTACTGCGGGGTTCCATTTATGCTGGCCTGCTATGCGATCTACCACCTGAAGATCAAGAAAAACCAGGCGATTGAAAAAGAGCAGCAGGAGATTCAGTTGTCAGCTGATAGAAAGATGCTTCTTTAAACTACGCTTTTCACTTACAACTAAAAAGCAAAAAACACGACAAGCTGGGTCTTGTCGTGTTTTTCTTTAGAGATCTATTAAATAGCTCCACTTGCCGAAAACTGCTTTCGTTTGGAAGAAGACAAAATTCTTAACTCATCGCGGTACTTGGCTACTGTTCTTCTCGAAATATTTATTTCATGTTTCAGCTTCAGCATAGCCGCAATCTGCTGATCGGACAGCGGATTGTATTTATTTTCTGTTTCGACGATTTGTTTAATAAACAGCTTTACTCGATTTGATGATACTTCCTCCTGGTTAACCGCCTGAGTGCTACCTGTAAAAAAAGACCTCAATTCAAATACGCCAAAGGGTGTGTGGACATATTTATTTCTAACCGCCCGGCTGATGGTAGATTGATGAACATTTAAGTAAGCGGCGAGCTCTTTCATTGTAAGGGGCTTTAAATATTCAGGTCCTTTTTGAAAAAAACTTTTTTGACAGTCTGCTAAGCTGAGTACAACGTTATGTATAGTAGTATTTCGAGTATTTAGCCCATTTTGAATCCATTGAAATTCTTTATACTTTTCCCGTAAATAAGAACCTTCTTCTGTCTTTTTGTTTTGACGTAACATAGTTTCATACGCTTTGTTTAAGCTGATATTCCAATTGCCCTGTCCGTTCTTTGTCACGAATAACTTTCCGTTCTGAAACTGAACGGTATAATCCGGTATCACAGCTGGGATCCCTTGGTTTGAATAAGAAAGGCCAGGCTTTGGATCTAATGTTAAAATCGTTTCATGAAGGTGCTGAATTTGCTTGATATCGACTTCTAAAAGCCTTGCAAGCTTGGACCATTTTCGATAAGCAAAATCTTCAAAGTGAGTGGAAAGAATGTGTTCAGCAAGAGGCGTGTGCATATGTATGTTCTCAAGCTGGAGAAGTAAACACTCCTGCAAATTGCGTGCTCCCACCCCAGCTGGCTCCAAACTTTGAATAAGCTCGAGACATCTTTCTACTTCTGACTGCGTTGTGTGAAGGCGAAGAGCCATTTCATTTTCATCTTCCTGAAGATAACCGTTCTCATCAAGGCACTGAATGAGATAAGTCGTTAAGCGCTTTTCGTCAGGAGATAAATCAAAAAAAAGCAGCTGCTCTAATAAGTAGTCTGTTAAATGTATGTCCTCTGCGGCGATAAACTCCAAAGGATCAGCTTGGGTATTAGAAGAAGGATGACTGGGCAGGAAGGAATAATCTATAAGCTCGTCGATTTCGATTAACGGATTTTCTTCCGCTTTTTCTTGCAAGAAAGACAGAAGCTCTTCTGCTGAATACTGCAGCATAGAGATCGCTTGTGACAGCTCTGGTGAAATTTTTAATTGAATTGATTGGTTCTGAAGCATTTGCATGTGTAGCATAAACACGTTCCTCCCTTCCTTCCATCTTACATGATTCAAATTTCCAAAATAAAAATATGGCAGAAAATCTAACATACTTCTTTTCTGGATAATTTTTACGTAATGGTTTGGCTTCTCAAACCATTACGTAAAAATTGACCTAAAACAGTAAAAGCCTTCTTTAAAAAAAGAAGGCTTTGGTTCGTTAAAAGCTTGTAAATTATATGACCAACTTTTTTAGACCGTAATTTCAACAAGGTTTCCTTCTAGATCTTTAATAACACTTTCATAGTAGCCATTGCCGGTAACACGCGGGTTTCCGGCTACCTCATAGCCAGCATCCCGAAGTTGCTCCGTTTTATAATTTACCGGTTCTTTGCTTCCTACTGAAAATGCCACATGGGCCCACCCAGTCATATTTTCAGCCTGAAGTTGATTGATCCCTGTTTTACGCATAATCTCGAGCCTTGCATTGCCCATTCCAAAGGAAATAAAATAGGACTCAAATCCTTTAGCCTGATTCACGTACTTTTCGTTGGATATTCCGTCAAAATACATGTTCAATCTTCACTTTTTTCACCTCTTCCCTTGTGCCTAATGAGTAGCTGGATACTCTCCATTACTCGTATACTGTTGTCTGATCATGGACTTTTTCAATTTTTATAAAGTCAAATGCTGCCTCGTATCCTTCTCCCTGAGGGCTGCAGGCATAAATGCCAGCCTGGACGTAGGTTGCTTTGGGTAAATGGGTCATTCTGATTTGAGTCCAGACATCACCATCCACTGAGTACTCAACGTAAAAGTTGTTTTCTTTTTTTGTGATTCTGTAGTAAAGAGAAAAGTTTTCTTGGGAAAAGGCCTGACTGGACCAATCAGAATATCCTTGCTTTGTAACCACAGCCCCTAATTTACTCTTTCCGCCCGGTATATACTCAACAGACGTTTTTACCCATGTATCTTTGGAGAATCTCACCATTAAGCCGGCCTGGTCATATCGATTTTTGGGTTTTGAATGTACTTTTGTCGTTAACCGAAAGTCTTCGTTTACATCATAGTAGAAAAAATGCCCATTATCAGCTTCGAATCCATAATGCGTCTTCTGCCAAAAGTCCGTTTGCTTGTCCGTTCTGATCATGAAAGCGGCACTTTCGGAATCATGACTCCAATGCTGGGGAGGCGAAAACCATTTAAGTCCTTTGTTTATGTCTTTGTGGTTAAATTCTTCTAACAATATCATCAGGCTGTCCATTATATTTTCTCCTTTCTCATAAGGGCACTTTCCATTGAAGATTCGCTTGTCTTAATCATTCTTGCTGGATTCTCACCTATGACAACATTATCTGGTACATCTCTGGTTACAGCAGCTTCTGATGCGACCACCATTAGGATGAGCTGCCGGATAAGTGTGCACTCCAGGGGCGGTCAAATGTCACTAATCTGGATTTCACAGACATCTAAAAAGATACAGTGGAAATTGCATAGAAATTCCCGCCTACATAAATATTGCAGCCGCAGTCACAGCGAAATGATGGCTCTATGTGCAACTCTTTACCTGTTGAGCTTAATAGCTCTTTTAACAGTTCTCTCCGAGTATCTCTATCTGTTTCAATGGTTTCGTTAAATAACCACGTGAGTCTTCGTGCATGGGTCCGTTCTTTCCTTAATTCTTGATCCTATGCTTTGTAGAGCTCTCCAGCCAGCATTTTTTCTTTTTCTATTTTCATCCCAAAACAGTTCCTATCAAAAGTAAGTCATGAGGATGATTCATTTCCTGTAAAAGCGTTTATTATTACGTAGAAGGCAGCCCTGTTTCATTGATGATTAAGTCCAGCCCCAGACTTTGCAATCCATATAGATAATCCTGCTTCAAGTCACTCACAATCAATTCCGGAAGGTGCTCCACCGGAACGTACTTTGCAGTTTGAGCCAAAATCTGTTCCATCAAAGCTTTATCGGCTTCTTCTTCGCAAAATATAATGGCACGGGGGTTAAGGATGGAAACAAACGCAGCCACCAGGCGGCTAATAGCATCTATCTGCTGACCGCTATAACCGGAAGAACGCTTGGTTCCCAATGCTTCCTGAAAGTTTCGGTGATCGTATTGCGGTACGAAGGAAACTTCTCCGGAGAAAAATGTGCTTCCACGTACAATATTCCCATTCACCAAAATGCCAGCCCCTGGGCCGTTTTGTCCAAAATACAAATAAATAAATGATGAATTGGTTTGCGTAGTCTTCTCCCGTTGGTAACCGAGGACCGCTGCGTTCATATCATTCTCAACCACAACAGGCATAGAAAAGTGCGTTTCATAGTATTCTTTTAAGTCAACCTGCTGAAACTGTTCATAGCCCGGTATAAAAAAAACGCGGCCATTTTCCACCGAGCCAGGTACGCCAATGGCAATCGCGCGTATGTTGGAATACTGGCGCATGATGTCTTCTATGCAGACGGTCAGCATCGGTAAACCTCCTGCTAAAACACTGCCTGCTTTTCCTTGTTTCTTGATCTCGCCCAGGCAATTGAAGATCGTATAGTGGGTTTCTTCCCTCTCCAGAAAAATGGCTAAACCAAGTCGGAATTCAGGATTGTATGCATACCGTTTCGCTCTACGGCCGCCGCTCGAATCATCAAGGCCAAGCAGCTTCAGCTCTCCGTCTTTTTCCATCTGCGTGAGAAACTTGCTGATGGTCGGAAAACTAATGTTTAACTTTTCGCTGAGTTCTGCTTTGGTCGCTCCTCCCATCTCCAATAAGGCTTTACGAATGCGGTAAAGAATCACCTTTTTCATGGATTTTGGAGTGGCAAACATCTCGTTCATGATCCTCACCTCTCTTTTTTCTTCCGCTTATTAAACGTCTTTAATAAGTCTCGACCATACTGTATCACATCCTTTTTTTAAGCACAAATCATACTTTATGACTGACGTTTAAAGCATGTAAAATAAGGAAGAGGAAGGATATTATTTTCCTTCCTTTTGTCTGAAGGCTATTTTCACACCGATTAAAGTGAAAATAGATCTGGATTAAATTCATTTAGTATATATCCTAAGAACAAAGTAAAACAAGCCCGCTCCCTACCGGCGGGCTTGTTTTCATTTCAATTCGAAGCCAATTTTCTGTAATGCTTTCTCCAAATCTTTTTCAAACACCATGTCTTTTAAATCTGCATTCATTTGAACGGCTTTCATAGCTAAGTCAGGACGCAAGCCGGTCACTATGCAGTCTACACCTACCAGCTTTAAAACTGTGGAGATTTTTAAAAGTGAAGCTACAACTGTATGATTTATATGCAAAATGCCGGACAAGTCCACAATGAGGCACTCAAGCTCTAATTCGCGGCTTTTAAAAAGCGCTTTTTCGATAATGCTTTCTGCGCGCTGTTCATCTATATCACCTACAACGGGCAAAATCGCAATGCCTTTTGCGACCTTTACAACCGGTGCCGATATGGTAAATAACTGCTTGTTCGTGTAATCAAGCTCTAGCACGTACGATAAAAGAGCAGACATCGTCTCAAACATCTTAATTTGTTTTTCTGTAAATGTTTGCTTTCCTGTATCGAGGCCGCAAATCGTTCCGTAGTTTTTTCCATCTTTATAATTAATCGGAATGGCAATAAACGTCCCGCCGCCAAGTTTCTTTGTAACGTCCATGTTTTTTGTTTCTTTATGCTGTTTCACGTCTGGAATGACAAGAACCTGTTCGCCATGTTCCACACTTAAGCTGCAGTACGCTTCGGGGAATGGGCGTTCATCCCCTTCATTCACAAGCTTTTCACTTTTGTTTAATACCTTTATCATGCGGTTCGTTTTGCCATCGTTGCGGGCAATAAATAAAGTATTCACGTGGATGAATTCCGCCATGATTTGAAGCACCCGGACCGCTGCTTCTTCAAAATCTTGAAAACGAATATCCAGGGCTGGATTTAATCTTTCTGTCATTTCAATATCCTCGCTTCTATTAGCTAACATCTTTCTTATGTATATTACTACGAAAGCCAATCAATCAAAAAAATGAATCTGCTTTTCAGGAGTAAAAGTAAGAGGGGGATGCTGGAGGCAGCCTGCTCAAACAAATATAGCATACCCTGTTGAAAGCAATTTGAAACCAATTTCAGCCTGCATGTTAAAAGAAACAAGGACCAAACGGCTGTTATTCCCTGATTGATAGACACGCAGCCCGCTTATATATGTGTATCTACCAAAAAAAAAAGCGGCTGCTAATTGCAGTCCGCTTTCAAGAGATTTTGAATACGCCGCTTTTTTTATTAGTTTATGAATTTCTTATTGAATGTTTCGGGCACCTGCTCCTCTAGATTACTTTTTAGCTTTTATTTTCTGCTTTCCGCCTTCTAAATATCTTTCTTTATCCATTTCTAAAGAAAGTACCCTGATTACGTCAGGATGCACATGGGTATTTGACCGCGATTAACAATTTAAACACTTCCTTATAGCAATAGCTTTTTTTCTTATAATGCTGCTGTGCGAAGACCCCGCTTCTGCCAGATGGAAATTTTTTAAAAGAAAAGATGGTTTTTAAGAGAAGTTTTCTTTATTATTTGAATTACTTATATATGTATTCAAAAATTGCCAAAACAGAGAGGCAGGTTGTCAGTATGTCATTTTTTAAAACAGTAGGACAGCTCTTGCAAAATAATAGTGCTGAGATAGCGGCAGAAATTAACAAAGCCTTAGATAATGAATATCATTCCTTGCTTGATGAAGGCGGTCTTTCAAATGAGACGATGACGCAACGGCGGACACACTTAATTGAATTGATTGGAACAGCTATTTTAAATCAGCACGATCCCGGTGTAGCAGAGGAAATAGCGGACTGGACCAGGGAAACGGCTCTAGCAGCTGTTGAGCAAGGAATACAGGTAGAAGAGCTTATCCACTCCCTTCGTTCTTATAAAAAAACCATCTGGAACTACCTTCAGAATAAAATCGACATCGATCAAACAAAAGCTTCTATCGTGATGCAAGTACATTACTTAATAGAGGATATTCTTGATCAAGTCCTTCTTGTTTATAATGCTGGCTATATCAATTTCTACGAACAGAGGATAGACTCTGCCAAAAAAGCCTTTAATGAAGTTTCTTTTCCTGTAGTAGCTCTATCAGATAAAGTAGCGATTCTCCCTTTAATCGGCGAATTGGATGAAGAAAGAGCCAGCATTATATTAGAAAATGTACTGCCTAAATGCAAAGATTTAAAAATTGATGAGCTGATTTTAGACTTATCAGGGGTTCCTCGTATCGATACAATATCGGCTAATACGTTATTTCAGTTAAAAGACTCTCTTGCAATCATCGGTATTTCTTTGACCTTCACCGGCATAAAACCCGAACTGGCTGTACCTATGGTCAACTTGGGGATTCCGATTAACAAGCTTCATATAAAAGGCACCTTAAAAAATGCGATTGCTACGTCCAAAGTGCTGTAAGCATCACCCCTTTGCCGGCTGCAGCGCTTGCAGTATGAACATCAGAACATTACACAGAACCAACCTTCAGCGATTTGTCCGCCATTCCATAAGGCAAGCGGCACAAATGCCGGCTTGCCTTATGCTGTTGTCTCATCGCAAGACGTAATGTCCTGGCAACTTGCAAATGTCTATTCAATGCAGATTCTCTCTCCTTCGCTTCCTCCAGCTATAAAACCGAAATCATAACGAATGCTTTTAAAACAAGGCCTCCCCTTTTTTGATGCTCATTATGCTTCTTATGCTTTTTATAAGTGTCTGGTGAGAAATATAGCTTTTTCCCTAAACAAACCTTTAATTTGTATATAAGTATATAAAATTTAACATTAAAGAAATGCGAAAATACCTTCAAATATATTCCTTCTTTGAGGTTATTTTCCCTAGATGAGATATTAGAAAATACAGGATATTTGTATCAATTTCCCCAAATTTTGAAACCGCTATCCTGCAGAATGACTGCGTTTTCACCTCATATGTACCAACGCTTCTAAATCCAAAATCATATCTCACTTTGGCGTCACGGCTTTAATTGACAACTTATTTTAATTTTCGCTAAGCTAGTTTAGCCTTCATGAAAAAGCAGGCATGCAACTTGTTGCGAAAAAGTCAGACGGTAAAAAATCTATTGAAAATGAGAGTGAGACTATGAAAAAATTCACGAAAATCACTGCGGGTGCCCTTGCAGCTTCACTATTAGGGGGTTCTTTGGCGCTGCCAGGACATTTAGCATTTGCTGATGCAGCAAAAAGTGCGAATGTACAAAAAGAAATAGCATCAACCGGAAAAGCGCTTAGCTGGGATAAGAGTTCTTTAGTTTTTACTGGACAAAATGATACGCCAGATTCTATATTTGCTGTAATAGAGAATGGTCAGGATTCCCGTGATATGGAAGGTACTGTAACGTATGAAGTATACTGGGCGCCAGATGGCAACCCTAAAAACGGTGAAGTGGTGTACACAGGAACAGTAGATGAGTTAGCTTCTGGTGAATCACAAACATTAACATACATACCGAGTGAAGAAGGAAATTACATATTTAAAGCGTATCAGCGTCCAAACCATCCTGGTAAGGGAGAGTTATGGAGCGAGGCCATTCCTGTAACACAAGCAAATGAAAATTATACGGTTTTGGAGCCTGAACAGCCGTACAATGACTTTTTTAAGTCTCATGTAGATAAAGGGACGGTTACATTTACGGTACCTGAAGGAATGAAACCGGTAGAACTTAGTTTTACAAGCTACCGTAAAATCGGTGACGGCAATCAAACAAGCTATGATAACCAAACCGCTCTGTATGGTCCAGGCACTTATACTGTTCAAGTTGACCTGCCGTATGGCGACTGGCAGACAGATCTTTATTTAGGACCGGTCATTGAAAATATCACAGAAGCCGGGCATCCGTTAGATAAATTTATTGATTCAGATTTTGGTTCAAACAAATCCAATTATACGAATTATGGTTCTTATACATATCAGTGAAGTAATGGCTTCTGTCCCTAGCGCAGCAGGTACAGCATGACTTCATTTGCATGTAAATGAACAAAAAAAGCCTGTTTTGATCCTTTCAAAACAGGTTTTTTCATTTTCACTACTCCCCTCATTCCTTTAATCAATAACATCAACAAATCCTAAAAAGATAAAGATAACGTTATTTTTATGAATTTTAAATTGATTTCTCTTATAAAGAAATGGCACAATGAATGGAAGGTAAAGAAACATGGATGAATAGCATCGAAAAAGCAATAAAAGGTGATAATAAACAAACATGTTATAAATAAATCTAAAGAGGTCTAACTGGAGAGGTGGTTTATCATAATGAAGTTTTTTGAAGCGGCGGGTCAGCTATTAAGAGGTCATCAAATGGAAATATCAATAGAAATCAGCCGGAAATTAAATCAACGCTATACTTCTTTTCTTAATGAAAGCGGGCTTGCCGACGATGCGATTGCCAAGTGGAGAGCCCAGTTAATTCATTTTATTGGAACAGCCATTTTAGACCAGAATGACGCTTCTGTCACTGATTCTGTAGCTGACTGGTCTGTACAAACAGCTGAAGGAGCCGTTAACTACGGAGTAGGAATCGATGATTTAATGCTTACGGTCCGCTGTTATCGAGGAGTGATTTGGGATTATATTGAGAAAGAAATAGACATTGAGGCTATGAACCCTTTCTCGGTGTTAAAAGTAAACCGAATTATTGATGCTATTTTGGATCAAACTGCGCAAGTCTTTAGTGTTTCTTATGTGGAATATCATACTAAAGCGATAAGAGCTGCACAAAAAGCATTTAATGAAGTGTCTTTTCCGGTTGTCGCACTTTCAGATCAAGTAGCTGTTCTTCCCTTAATTGGTGAATTAAGTGAAGAAAGAGCCAGCATTTTATTAGAAAATGTGCTGCCTAAATGTAAAGATTTAAAAATCAATGACCTTATTTTAGATTTATCTGGAGTCCCTCAGGTAGATACAATGGGTACAGATAAACTGTTTCAGCTGAAACAGTCACTTAGTCTGATTGGCATTAACTTGATCTTTACGGGTATAAAACCCAGCCTTGCCCTGCCGATGGTTAATTTAGGAGTCTCTCTTGACCAGCTTAATGTAAAAGGAACGCTAAAAAATGCTATTTCCGCTTATAAATTAATGCAATAATGATCTTTTTCCTCCCACCCGTCTGGCCTGAAGCACTAATATAATGCAATGAAACATAATTATTCATTACAATGGATAATTTATTTTAAAACCCGGCTTTTGAAGCCGGGTTTCTTTTTTTAAAAACGTCCCCCCTGCCTTTTAATGTGTTTTATTACACTTGCCCCCAGATAAATGTCAGGAAAATGGCCTATAATGTGCCTGGCGGACAAGTAGTTCAAAAGGCGATTTTTTACTTTTATTAGTTATTTACGTAGGAAAATCCATCACTGTTGTTAAATAGATTAATATAAAGAGCTAAGCAGGAAATACATTTTGTAAATTATTTACTAAGAAGGAGGGCTGTTTCTCGGACTATTTCATAAACCTGTCAGTGAAAAATGCGGACAAAGGAGAGATGTATATGAAACATCTAAAAAGAAGTACCTTCGCTACATTGAGCTTTTTTATGATGATCACCCCCGCTTCTGCAGCTGTTCCGGGTGTAGATGATTCGATGAAAAAAGGAGCAACAGAAGGAATTGTCTCTGTCTCTCACCCATTAGCCGCTGAAGTAGGCAAAGAGATTTTAGAACAAGGCGGGAATGCCGTAGATGCGGCAGCGGCTATTCAGCTGTCACTAAATGTTGTGGAACCGATGATGTCAGGGATTGGCGGCGGCGGCTTTATGATGGTATATAATAAAGCAGAAAATAACATTACTATGATCGACAGCCGGGAAATGGCTCCAGCAAATGTAACGCCTGAACTTTTCCTGGACCAAAACGGACAGCCTGTGCCTTTTGGGGAACGTCATACAACCGGTAAAGCAGTAGCAGTTCCGGGAACATTAAAAGGGCTTGAAATGGCTCTTGAAGAGTTTGGAACGATGGAATTGTCTGAAGTCATTGACCCAGCTATTGACCAGGCTGAAAACGGGATTAAAGTAAACTGGTCGATGGCGCAGTATATTGACGAAAATGCAGAGAAACTGCAAAAATATAAAACGGCAGCGGATGTGTTTGTGCCGAATGGAAAGCCGCTAAAAGAAGGACAAACCCTTGTTCAGCGGGATCTGGCTAAAACCTTTAAACTGATTGAGCAGCAAGGGACGAATGCTTTTTATAGCGGTGAAATTGGAGAAGCGATTGTACAAGAAGTGCAGAAAACCGGCGGAACGATGACAACAGAAGATTTGGCGCAATATATTGCAAAAGAGCGGGAACCCGTGCGGGCAAATTACCGGGGATATGATGTGGTCAGTGCTGCTCCTCCAAGCTCAGGCGGTTTAACTGTTCTCCAAATTCTAAAGTTAATGGAAGGCTATGATGTTCAAAAAATGGGTGTGAATTCCCCTGCCTACCTTCATCATTTGATTGAAGCCATGCATCTCGCTTATGCAGATCGTGCTGCTTATATGGCAGATGAAGATTTTTATGATGTTCCATCAGAAGGACTTTTAAATGAGCAATATATTGCAGAGAGAAGAAAGCTGATCAACCCGTTAAAAGCAACAGCTGTAGTCAAAGAAGGCGATCCTTGGAAGTTTGAAAATAAAGAACCCGCTGCTGAGGTGACGGTAAAAGAAACAAATCCAATCGGGCAGACCACTCATTTTTCGGTTATGGACAAATGGGGAAATATGGTTTCATATACTACAACGATTGAACAGGTATTTGGATCGGGCATCATGGTTCCAGGCTATGGATTTATGCTGAATAATGAAATGACAGACTTTGATGCAGCTCCAGGCGGCGTGAACCAAGTAGAACCCGGCAAACGGCCAAGAAGCAGTATGTCCCCTACTCTTGTGTTAAAAGACGGACAGCCATTTATGGCCCTCGGATCTCCTGGCGGACCAACTATTATTGCGTCAGTGGCTGAAACGATCATGAATGTCATTGATCATCAGATGCCGATTCAAGAAGCCATTTTAATGCCTCGCATTTACTCAGCAGGCTATCCAACGGTACGATGGGAATCGGGAATCAGTCAAAATACAAGATTGGAATTGATGGCGAAAGGACACGTTTTTGAGGAACAGCCCGAAAATATCGGCAACGTACAAGCCGTGATCTTTGATTACGAAAATGGCCAAATGTATGGCGGAGCAGACAATACAAGAGAAGGAACGGTTCTAGGGGTGGATGCTATCTCCTACACGTCTAAACAGTCAAAAGAGATAAAAGAAGAGAAAAAAGGGCCTTTTACTCTTAAAGTGAATGATGCGGTTTATCCGTACACAGCTGATCAAATGAAGCTGCTCAATGGTACGCCTTATATTCAATCAGATAAGCTGCTGCTTGGCTTAGGTGCAATTGACTCTTCCGATTTAAATGCATACAAACCGCATAAGCGCTCTTACTTGCCGGTTTTAAAAGTGGCACAATCACTTGGGTATGAAGTCACTTGGAACGAGGAAACAAAAGAAGTACTTCTCCAAAAAGACTTATCTGACGTTGACAATCCAAATGATGATGAAGATGACGAGGTTATTACCCACTAAAGATTTCTTTTTGTGGAGTATCAGATTGATTTTTACAAATCCAAATTATGACCCCTGTCTTTTTTAAAGTCGACAGGGGTATTTTTTATGTTGAATATATAAAAATAGATAGCGTGTGATAATTTTTATCTCCTTGTTTGATTGTTGTTATTTCTTTGTTTTTGATTAATTTTATTTGAATTTTGCACATAATGTAATAAGTTTAAATGTTATTAAAAAAAGAAAAACCCTTGTTAACGAATCATTGATAACAAAGGTTTTATAGTGTATTTTCTATTCTGCTTTATAAGACTTTGGATTCTCTGCCTTACCTTTCACTGCGTTATCCTTCTTCCTCATTAAGCCTGCTGCTTTATTGGCGATAATCGTTATGATAAAAGACAAAATCAATGCAGCAGCCATGGCGATAATTAAACCAGCCATGTTATTGGTTAACAGCGGCGCTGTAAAGGTCGGTACATAAGCTGTTCCACGAACATTAAACATACCAACCAAGGCCCCCCCTGCCCCTGCTGAAAGAATCGCTCCTGCAAACACGGCTTTATTGGAAAACATAAAAGGATACGCGGCTTCTACAAAGGTGCCAAATCCCATATTGATCAAAAAACCTGGAGTTGCGGCCGCTGCTTCTCCCTTGTCCCTTGGAGCAATCACATTCGCTAAATTAATTCCAGCAGATACCATAACAAGTCCTACCATATCAACAGCCCCTAAAAAGCTGGCTCCCGTTTTTTCCATTTCCAATAAAACAATAGGCAGAATAGCGGCATGATAAATACCACCTAAAATAGCTGGCCAGATTAATAGGCCTGCCACTACTCCTGCAAGAATTGGATTGAAATTGATCGCAAACTCGATAGCAGCTTTGAATCCGTCACCGATCTGTAAAGCCAGCGGAGCAAGCAGATAGTACACTATTAACCCGGCAATCAATCCTGAAAATCCTCCGGCCACAATATTGACGGTTGTCATTGGAAAGCGCCATTGAATACATTTTTTAAAAAGAAACTGAACGAGTATACCAGCTAAAATACCGCCAATAATTCCTCCGATAATGCCGCCATTTACAGATAAAATTCCTGCAATTACACCAGAAACAATGGATACTTCATCTAAATCAGAAACTTGTTTAGCTGCTATGACTGCCACCACTACAGGAAGTGCCTGAATCATCACATCGAATACTTCCTTCATGCCAGAGAGGCCCGGAATCTGGCTCAAGGCCAATACAATAGCCATTGCAATAAAACCGGGCAGGGCCGAAACCATGATTCCGCGAATATTAATCCTTTTAAATACATTTCCCTGCTGAGCGGAAGGGTTTTTACTAGATGCACCAATGACAGGCTGGTATTTTATCCCCCATATCTTACACAAGGAAGTAATAAAAGAAATAGCTCGCGTCCGGCTTGTTGTTCCGGTTGTTCCCGACTGCGCTATAATGTTGGCTCCTTTTGAACCGATCATAGCCATGGATGTACCGCCTGTACCGACAATAGGCAGCTTCATTTCAACAGCGGCTTCAATGGCCTGTTTGTTCGTTCCCTCTGGATCTGCACTCATTAAAATTAATCCATCTATCTGCCCGTTTCGAATTTTTTGAGCAATATCTTTATCCAGCTCCACCGCTGCCTTGTTGGCTTCTGCAAGAAGTCCATGGAACATTTCAGCTGGCTGTCCGTGTTTATCAAAGGTAAATACTTTTGCTTTAGTCGTATCTTTAATAGAATCCATCGATTCAGCCGCAGCAATAAACTGAACAGCAGAAATGGTTAACCCAGCTGCATCACTTTGTGTAATGATCTCCTGCAGCAGCTTTTCGGGATCCTTCCCTCCTAAATTGTATAAATTCCCACCGCTGCTTCCTATAATAGCAATCTTCTTCATAACGCACTCCCTCCATACTTCACTGAGCAAAAATCTACTTTCCCTTAAAAATAAAGACTGATGAAAAAGAATAAAAATACATTAATATGTTTATTTATTTAATATAACACTCTTTTTCTGAAAAATTAAAAGAATTTTTAATTCTTTTCTCAATCCATTTACCTACGTTTATACATCAAATGCTCAGTGGCTGGATAGGTAGGTATAGTTAATACTCTCTTTTGTTCCCTTTTTTCACAAAATCCCAATCGATTTCTACGTTTTTTCTAACTCTTTGAAGAAGATCATGAAGTACCTCAGCTTCCTCCTCTGAAAACCCAGATAGAGCTACTTTGTTAGAATAATCCCCCTCCCTTTTCAAAAAGGGATAAAGCTCTCTGCCTTTTTTTGTTGGATGTAGCTTCTTAATTTTTTTGTTCT
Source organism: Domibacillus sp. DTU_2020_1001157_1_SI_ALB_TIR_016 (assembly GCF_032341995.1). Taxonomy (NCBI): domain Bacteria; kingdom Bacillati; phylum Bacillota; class Bacilli; order Caryophanales; family Bacillaceae; genus Domibacillus; species Domibacillus sp. DTU_2020_1001157_1_SI_ALB_TIR_016. The sequence continues at coordinate 1,385,965 of NZ_CP135438.1, read as the reverse complement.
GATCGTCGTCTTTTTTTTCAATAAAACCTTGAATTTCTAATTTTTTGATCGCACGCGCTGCTGTGGTACGGTCTACTTTGATCATTTCCGCCACTTTTTCCTGGATAATGCCCGGATTTTCACAGATTCGAATAAGGTATAAATACTGCCCTTTCGTAAGGTCAAACTCTTTAAATTCAATATTGCTGATCGAATCGAGCGCTCTTGCAATCATGCCGATTTCCCGAAGAATTTCCCTCATATGTAAACCCCTTTATAAAATTTTGTTGTATTTGCAACAAAAATACATTATAGTTTTTATTATAATAAGTCATATCTGTATTATGACTGGACCGTTTTGAGAAATCTAGAAAAGGACTGAAGAAAAATGGATGCAATAAAAATAACATTAGAAAGTGAATTAAAAAAAGCTTTTTCCATCAGGAAAGAAGTGTTTGTTGACGAACAAGGAGTACCTTTAGAAGACGAATTTGATAAATTTGATACTCTTGAGGGACCCGTTCTGCATATATTGGTTTACTATCAGGATCAAGCTGTTGGAACGGGGCGGATAAGATGGGCTGACAGTGTCGGTAAACTGGAGAGAATTTGTATACTAAAACCTTACCGTCAGTTCGGTCTCGGGAAAGTGATCATTAAAGCGCTAGAGACGATCGCTAAGGAACAAGGAACATCTCAAGTTAAACTGCATGGCCAGATACAGGCAGAAGGTTTTTATAAGAAACTCGGCTATTATGCTGCGTCTGATGTTTTTATGGAAGATGGTATTCCCCATCTTTTAATGAAAAAAGAATTATCTGCTGAACCACTATGAGGCGTCTGAGAATGGCGAAATATATGTACTACACAACGGGGATCGTTATTCTCACGCTTGGTGTTACACTTACAATACAGTCAGACCTCGGCGTGTCTCCTTTTGATGCTCTGCTAGTCGGTTTAGCCGCCAATCTAGGGTTGACAGTAGGGAGCTGGGAAGTGATCATTGCTTTTATCTTAATTGGCTGCAATTCGATGTTAAAAAAGCAGAAACCAGAGTTTTCCGGCTTGTTAACGGCCTTGATTACAGGAATCAGCATTGATGTATGGCTTTTTTCACTGGGCACTTTCGTTACGCCAGAGTTATGGGTTACTAAATTTTTATGTTTTAGCATAGGTCTTTTAACAATAGGGATGGGCACCGCCATTTACTTATACGCCGATTTCGCCCCTATCCCTGTTGATCGCTTTATGCTTATCATCCGGGAATTAACCAAAATGAACATATGGCTTACGAAAACAATCATTTATATTCTTTTCCTCTCTTTATCTCTTTTGTTTCAAGGACCTGTTGGCGTTGGAACGATACTAGCTGTTTGTTTAGGGGGTCCTATTCTTCATTACTGTATGGCTTTGACAGACTTTAAGCTAAAACCTCCTTCTTCTAAACAGCCAGGCATTTAAACGAGAAATAAAGAGCGTGGTTTATGCGTTTAAAAAGAGCCACATCGGCTCTTTTTTACACTGCAGAATGTTGCTAATTCGCCATATTTCCCTTTTTGCGGTGAACTTTTATCCAAATAATAAGAGTCGCCTTACGGAACAATTAGATTCCGTAAGGCTTCTTTCTTAGGCGTACAAAACGCTATTTATCCTTGCGCTTCAAAATCCTTAATTTTCGCATCTGGGCTTAACACTTTCTCTGGCTGAAATTCCGCTAATGGCTCCCCTTCTTTGACTTTTTTGACCCAGTCATGATTCGCAAGAGCTCCTTTACCAAGCGAAACTACATCCGCTTCTCCTTTTTCAACAATACTGACAGCAAGTTCTGGCTTTTCTAAATGCCCATTTGCAATAACAGGCTGTTTTCCATATTTTTTAGCCAGGGCAGCTAAAGAAGGACCGCCGTCACCAAAAGCAGAATCCACAGCCGCGGTTCCTTCTCCTTCCGGAAATGCCGGCTGCCACGCTTCATATTCTGTCACATGAATGAAGTCTAATGGTGCATTCCCCAATTGGCCGAAAATGATTTCGGCTTCTTTTTCTTTTTCCGCCCATTTATGTTCATAATCATTCACTTTTCCTTGCGCGATCCGGATGCCTACCGTAAAATCTTCTCCAACCGCTTCCCGGACAGCATTGGATACCTCAACAAGCAGGCGCACCCGGTTTTCAATCGAGCCGCCGTACTCATCTGTACGCTGGTTCGTGTAGTCCGTTAAAAATTGATCCAGGATATAGCCGTTGGCTCCGTGAATTTCGACTCCATCAAATCCAGCTGTTTTTGCCCTTACTGCCGCTTCTGTGAATCCTTTAATGACGTCCTGAATATCTTCTTTTGAGGCTTCTTTTGGTTTCGGAAATGAGCCGCTTCCTCCATAGAACTCCATTTGCTCCCCTTTGGGCTGGACTGAAGAAGGACCGATTGAGTCTTCCATAAAACGATTTCCTTGCGAAAGCGCACCTGCATGCATCAGCTGCGCAAAGATTTTGGCACCGGCCTGGTGAACAGAGTCGACTACTTTCTTCCAGGCCGCTGTTTGCTCTTCATCTGTGATGCCAGGCTGATTGAAATAGCCCTGGCTGTATTTTTGATCCGGGTAAATCCCCTCTGTAATAATGAGGCCAAAACCGCCACGGGCAAATGATGTATAGTAAGAATCCATTTGGCCAGTCGCAAGCCCTTCAGGTGTTGCACTCGTACGTGTCATAGGCGCCACACTTACCCGGTTTTCCAATTCTGTACTTCCCAGTTTTACTTTTTGAAATAAAATGTTTGTATCAGGCACTGTCAAAACTCCTTCCTATATTTGCACAACCCTATTATGTTCAATTCATTCTTAAACTTTCACTCTTTGTTTTGGATAACATCTTTTAAAACACCTATGTCTCCTTTTTCACATTTCACTATAAACTAAACAAAACCTGATTGATCCCTTGGAGCAGCCGGTCGCTTTTTTCAACCTGAACTGTTGTATGATTCGCTGCTCATTAGGTTAGCCAGCAAGTCAAAAAGAAGAAATTGGCATAAGAATTAAAAGGGATAGATTTTGCAGATGAAAACATTCGGGAAGAAAAAAGCGGTTTGTTCACCTTAAAGAGGGGTAGCTGTTAAATAAAGACATAAACTACAGCAAGAAACCAAGGTGAGTGTTCAATGTTCGGATTATCCGACTTACTATCGTTAGTTGTTTCAGCTTTTATTATTTTGCCAGCGGTCATACTATTACGTGAATTAGGGTACCTCATTGTTAGTGCTCTCTTTGGGGTCCAAAATCCAAGAATTACTATCGGTTCAGGCCCTCGATTATTTAAGATCGGACTATTTGACGTCAGAAAATATTATCATCTGTACAGCTGGTTTTCTTATGACTCCTTAACCAAAGAAAATAGATGGGTTTATGTTTGTGTATACGCAGGCCCCATTTTAATAAACATCGTTGCTGCCTTAACCATTAATTCGCTTTTAGCAAATGGCTATTGGCAAACGTATGCCACATTTTGGGACCGGTTTATTTTTTATGCTTTTTATTATGTGTTGTTTGATGTGGTGCCGATGAAGACGGTCAATGGGAAGCCAAACAACGGTTATATTATTTATGAAATGCTTCGTTACGGCAGGAGAATGGATTATAACCAGGAGCCGCTTATCCCTGCTACAAAGGAGGTAGAAGAACAATACCAACAAAAAATGAAAAAAATTGAAGAAATAAAAAAAGAGGAGCAGCAGGATCATAGAACGAAGTAAACCGTGCAGAATGAGCAGCAGATTTTAAGGGTAGCAGAAAACACTTTGAACAGGACTGGCTGCTTTTAATATTTGCCTGAATAAGTGTAGGGCTCATCCAGGCTTTTTCTTTATCCACTATTTCAGATTGAATAATCTTCCGGATCCTGACCTGTGTATTGGCTTGCCGGATTAAATTGCTCACTATTGTTTTGTGAATTTGTATCCACGTAGAGCAGCATGCCGCCGGTGATAACATCTGTATAATGTTTTTCTGCTTCTTCCTCACACATTCCTGTAGACAGCCCTATACGAAGCAAAGCGTCACGGACAGGCTTTTCCCCTAATAGGAATGCGGCAAAGCGATCCCGCCAGGATTGAAGGCCGGCTGATTCCACATTAATATCCATCTGCCCTTTTGTCATCAAGATCTCTTCTTTATCCTTTACGATAATGTACATATCCTCTTCCTTATAGCCTTCTTCTTTTAAAGCATTGATTTTCCACAACAAATCGTCTTCGTCATAATACACATATATAAATTTTTTTTCTTCCATCAGCCATATTCTCCTTAAACTTAAAATAAGGATGCCTTTAGAAAAGGCATCCTTATTTTGAACCGATCTTAAGTTGAACATACAAAAAGCTTTTCTTATCATGTCCCGCAGAAAGTACGGTACGGGCGTAAAGTCGGCTCTGGAAGGCACGTATATTCCGCCTGTTCCTGGGAATGAGCATATGGCTGAGAAAGAGCCTTCACCAGCTTTTCCATCACACTGTAATCGCCCTGCCCCGCCGCTTCTAGGGCGGCTTCTACCCGGTGATTCCGCGGGATCACAGCCGGATTATTGTTACGCATTACTTGCTGCGAAGCCTCTTTTGATTCGGGCTGTCTGTCCAGTCTCTCGTGCCAGCGTTTTTGCCATTCAGTAAATTCCGGTGCTTTAAACAAAGCCGTATCTTCCTGCTCATCAGATGTTAAGGCACGGAACGTATTCGTATAGTCTGCACGATGTTTATGCATCAGGCTGAGAAGTTCTTCAATAAGCGCTTCATCCCCTGCTTCTTCGTTTAGGATGCCTAGTTTGGCTCTCATTCCTGCCAGCCAGTTCGAGCGGTAAATCTCAGGATAATCCGTTAATTCTTTTTGAGCAAGGTTGACGGCTTCATCCTGATCTTGATGCAGAAGCGGCAGCAGCGTTTCAGCGAATCTTGCCAGGTTCCAGCCACCGATCGGCGGCTGATTTTTATACGCGTAACGGCCATGAATATCAATAGAGCTGAAAACGGTCTCTGGATCATATACGTCCATAAAAGCGCAAGGACCGTAATCAATGGTTTCTCCACTGATGGTCATATTGTCTGTATTCATAACCCCATGGATAAACCCGACCAGCTGCCATTTGGCTATTAAAGCAGCCTGGCGCTTAATCAATTCACGAAGCAGTGAAAGATACCGGTCTTCATTTGCCTCGATATGTGAATAATGGCGCGCAATGGTGTAATCAGCCAGGCTGCGTAAGTCTTCCCCGGAACCCCATTGAGCCGCAAATTCAAAAGTACCGACACGCAGGTGGCTCGCCGCTACACGGGTCATGACCGCACCTGTCAGGCCGGTTTCGCGGTTAACGATTTCACCTGTTGTGACAACAGACAGGCTGCGGGTAGTCGGAATTCCGAGCGCATACATTGCTTCGCTGATAATGTATTCGCGCAGCATCGGACCCAGTGCTGCCCGGCCGTCGCCTCCGCGTGAATAAGGTGTCCGGCCTGAACCTTTAAGCTGAATGTCAAAACGGTCACCAGTAGGTGTAATCTGCTCGCCAACAAGTAATGCACGGCCATCCCCCAGCATGGTGAAGTGTCCAAATTGATGACCTGCATATGCCTGCGCAATTTTTGCGCCGCCTTCAGGGACCTGGTTACCGGCTAACACTTCCACCGCTTCTGCTTTCCTCAGTTCCTGTGCATCCAGTCCAAGAGAGGCAGCCAGTGAATCATTCAGAACGACAAGCTTCGGTGAGCGTACAGGATTTACATCAATAGCAGAGAAAAATGCTTTTGGAAGACGGGTATAACTGTTGTCAAAGTTCCAGCCTGTTTGGGTTGATTTGTTTTCCTTTATCATCGTATCCCCTTTTCTTTTTGTGCCTTTTATTATGTTGGTTTCCTTTTTCGCTCCATTTAAACAATGCACTTTATTTTATCATGTTACAAGCATGATTAATGTTTGCTCTAATCATTTTCTTATACCCTTTCCAGCCATTGATCAAGCTTTTAAATGGTATGGTGAATAGCGATTTTAAATAAAAGCTGATTTTGTCTTTTTTCGATATTCAGCTTTGTTTATTTTATATATATTTGAATTTTGCACATAGTGTATTATAAACAAAAAGATGAGGTACATGATTTCTAATGCGAAAATCGTAGTAATTAAATTACATAACAAAAAAGCCGATTTTCACACAAATTGACTTATCACTTATGCTTAGGTTAATTTTGGATATTGCTTTTTCTCAATGCCTATTCCATAACCGTGAGTGAATGTTCATGTTTCTAATTTGTTTACTCCGATTGCGTCGGCCAAGTCTTGCTGTGTCCATTTAAAACGTGCACGAAGTTCACGTACTCGGTTTTCTAACATCCTCATATTCCTTCCATCACTATTTTGTTTTATTGTAAATGATATATGGCATAATGCCATATATCATTGCTTTTCATACAAAAAAAGAACCAACAAAATTAATTTGTCGGTTCTTTTTGTTCATTTATATTCTTTCAGGACTTTGAACGAAATCAATGGATGTGATTCCGTATTGTTCAAATGCTTCCAAGGCCTGTACTCTGCTCGCTTGCAAAGAATCATAGTCTCTGTTTCCGCAATGGGTACAGTGGCCATATGGCACGTTGTGAATAAACAATGTTCGTCCTTTATAGTAAAGGCAGGCAATATCCAGAGACGGCAACAAAACTCCATGATGACAATAATTACAACTCGCTAACACCCTTTGCTACCCCCCATATAATAATCTCTGTATTTTAACTACTATATCATCTCTGGTTTGATCTGAAAACAACATTTTTAAAACTGGTTTTCTCATAGAAAATGAAAGAAGCATCGATACAAGTTATTCATTTGCATCGGAAAAGATGCCTGCCGAAAAATGACCGATTGAACGGAACATTAAACGGAGCCATCCTGCTTTTTCTATTTCTTCTGCCGTAACAAGATTAACCGTTTGAGTCTGGGCACCTTCTACCCCTTTAATACGGTACGTGTAGGTAACCGTTCCTGCTTTGATCCCTTCTTTAACGGGAGCTGTTAAATCTTCCTTTGAAAAGTCTATTTCTGCAACCAATTTGGGCGACTTTACGCCTTTTGGCACCACAAAATTTATTGTTTGGTCAGGTACAACCGAAACTTCTGCTTCTTTTCCATCCAGTACCGGCGCTTTTTCTTCCTGCGCTGAACTTTTAGCGGCTACGACTTGTTTGACTTCAAAATGATCGAATCCATAATCGAGCACTTTTTTCGTTTCGGTAAAGCGGCTGCCCATTGTTTCTGCGCCCATTACTACACTGATCAGGCGCATGCCGTCGCGTTCCGCTGTTCCTGCAAAACAGTAGCCGGCATTGGTGGTGTAACCTGTTTTTAATCCATCCAGCCCTTCATAAGCATATTTCTTCAGCTCTGGATCATTTTTGTTGGCTTCAAGCATCCAGTCTGAATTCACGAGAGGCTCCGCATCAGTCTCGCGAAATTGATAGGTTTGAAGAGACGTAAAATCGCTGAATTCCGGCTGGTCCTGGATAATGTGCTGGACAAGCTTTGCTACGTCCATTGCTGACATTTTTGTTTCTTTTTCTTCAGCAGGACGGAATGCAACAGGCATATCGGACCGGTCCAGTCCTGTCGCATTGATATATTGGGTTTTCGTCATTCCCATCCGTTTCGCTTCTTCGTTCATCAGCTTGACAAACTCGGCTTCCGAGCCGGCTGCAAATTCAGCAAGGGCAACCGCTGCATCATTCGCAGAATGCAGGGCCATCGCTGTGTACAGCTCTTTTACGGTGTGCTGTTCACCTTCGGCTAGATACACACTGGCACCAATTGTTTGATCCGCATTTGCTTTCACCGTTACGGTATCGTTCCAGCTTATTTCGCCTTTTTTTACTTTGTCCATCACAATATACTCTGTCATCATTTTCGTCATGCTGGCCGGCGCATAAGCTGTATCGGCGTTTACCGATAAAAGGACTTTTCCCGTTGTCGGCTCCATAAGTACAGCTGATTTAAGATGCAGGTTCAGCGAATCAGCAGATGGAACGCTGTCTGCTCTTGCAGAAGCCGTCGTAGCTATATCGTTGGTTCCTTCATCTGCCACAGCGGAGATTTCGGCAGGAGAGGAAAACGGAGTTACTGGCAGAATCAGCATACTTGTAATGAATGTACTGGCTGTTATTTTTTTGAAGACAGCTTTTTCATTTTTTATGAATCTCATAGAGAAGCAACGACATTTTTTCAAAAAATAAACCTTCTTTCTTATTATCAACACATAAACAGTGAACGATTTTTCACACCGTTTTCTATTTTAAAATAGGAAGTAAAAATAGAAAAGAAAGAACCTATTCATTTTTTTAGAAACTTAAAAAGCTTTTATTTTATTTATTGAATTTTGCATAAAGTGAAATTTGTTTTTTTATTACTTTAACTATGTCTTTAAAACTACAGGCAAAAAGAAAAGTGCAAACCCTTTGGTGGTTTGCACTTTTTACAAATGTTTTATTTACACTACTTCGACCGGCAGGCTGTGTTTCCAAAATACGCTCGACATGGCTACTTTTGCTTCTTCCTCGTCGGGTCCGTGAATTTCTAGTTTAAATGATTTTGAATTTAAAATACTGTATGTCAGGCCGAGAATACTTTTAGCATCGATTGTTTGGTTATCTGTCATAATCACAATACTTGATTTGAATTTGCTGGCTGTCTGGTTAATTTCTACGACAACCTGTGCTCTTGATTTGTCTAGTAACATGTAAGATCATCCTTTTGAAAGTGTAGTCTTTTTTCAAGCATACCCGTGGCTGCTTTATGTACAATATCATCATCCAACAGTAGAAATTCGGATAATAGATTATACTTTGCATTGGTACAAATTAGTATAACACGATTTACTTTTAATGGTATACGAATCAGGACTGAATGGGTGACAATCTGATGAATTTTTGATTTCTTTCTATATCTGCTGAAATCCATTTTTTATCCAGGAGGAAATAGCGCTCATGTTAAACACCCCGCTTGTTTTGCTCAAGCGGGGTGTTTTTAGCAGCAGCGTGCTTCATTTTTTGTATGAATTCAATTTCCTTTTTCTTTTTCTAGTAAGGAGAATTGAAGAAATTTAGCTAAACCTTCACAACTCGTTACGTTCTATTACAACTCTTACAAATTATTAGAATAATTTGTCCAGCATGTCTTGCAAAGAAGTGTTCTTTGAATCTGTCGCTGGAGCATTTTTCTTTTTCAGCTCTTCCAATGCTTTCGCCTGGCTTTTCTTGAAATCTTCTTTTAGTTTCTTGTTATTACGTTTTTGCCGAGAATCTTTCACCAGATTTTGGAGAGACTTCTCGTTCATTTTACGCAATTGTTCAACCAGGTCTTTACCCTTAGTATCCATACATTCTCCCCTCTCTAAACTGGTTTATCTATTAAAGAACATCTAGTTTCACAACGATTGCTACAAGAATTTGCAGCAATGCCTGGATGTTCACAGCCAAGTCTGTGTCAGTTGTCGTCACTTTTACGTGCTTAGAGCCTTCAACAACTGTTTTCTGCGTATTTTTTTGCTTTGTTTTAATGAATTGTTTAAGGTCTTGAAGCACTGATTTGCCCTGATCTGAATCGCCAACTGTGATGCTTAGGACAACAGCAATTGCTGCCTGGATGCCAAGCTGAAGGGAAACTGCTACCTGTGTATCTGTTGTGTGTACCTCTACATCCTCAGAGTCTTTTACGATAATCCACTCAAACGATTTTTGCTCGTTTGACACAACTTGATCGCCTTCCTGCAAAACGTCTGCACCGTTTTTACCGTTGTGATTGTCATCACAGTGATCCAGTGCTCTCCATTTTTTTTCAGCCATATTATTCACCTCTCTTATTTTTTTACTAAACTCCCATTACAGAACGTCTAGTTTAACAACTAAAGCAACTAGCACTTGCAGAAGCGCCTGGATATTGACGGCCAGGTCTGTGTCAGTTGTTGTGATCTTAACGTCTTTTGAATTTTCAACAAGAATCTTCTGCTTGTTTGTCTGCTCCGCGTCAAATTGCTGGAACAGTTCCTGAGCAACCGACTCGCCTTCATCGGAATCACCAATTGTGATGCTGACAACGAGCGCAATAGCCAGCTGCAAGCCTACTTGCAGAGAAACAGCAGCCTGTGTATCAGTAGACTGAACTTCAACGTTGCATGAATTTTTAATCCATACAAGTTCATCAGATTCTTGTTCAATCACTGATTTTTGAATGCCCTCCTGCACAACCACTGCGTCCTCATGCTCATCTTTCTCTTCATGATGTTTGTCTTCACGGTGCTTGCGCTTATGCTTTTTGAACTCGTTTTCTTCCTCAAAACATCTTGACATAGCTTTAACCTCCTTTTTCATGTTATACAGTACTGTATGAGCCAATCGTTCTTGCGGTAGCGGCATATGTAACTAGTTTAAAAAAATAAAAAAACGCCTCTATAACAGTCGCTTTCAAAAGATAAATTATGAAGGGTACCCTGTAATAAACAGCTCCTATAATCATTTGATCAACTTTTTAAAATAAAAAAATCCTTCTTAAAAAACCTTTAAAATTCTTTTATTTTAAAAAGTGACAATCTAATCTTTTAATTTAGGCATCTAACAAGGTTTCACTTGTATAACAAGCAGACAACCTGTTATAATAAATCTATCTTACATAAGTTGGAGGGAATCATTCATGGCAAATGTAACGTTTAAAGAAAGCCCCATTACACTAACTGGAAATGAAGTGAAAGTGGGTGATCAAGCACCTCATTTTACTGTATTGGCAAATGATCTTTCTCAGGTTTCCCTGGCTGATACAAGCGGCAAGGTACGGATTATAAGCGTAGTACCATCTATTGATACAGGCGTTTGTGATGCTCAAACACGCCGGTTTAATGAAGAAGCGGCAGCCTTGGCGAACGTTGAAGTGCTGACCATTTCAGCTGACCTTCCATTTGCCCAGAGCAGATGGTGCGCAGCGGCTGGTCTTGAAAATGTTAAAACTTTATCTGACCATCGTGATTTCTCTTTCGCTCAAAATTATGGCGTTGGCATTGAGGAACTTCGTCTGCTGACACGTTCTGTTTTCGTATTGGATTCAAATGATAAAGTTATTTATGTAGAGTATGTCCCTGAAGCAACCAATCATCCGAACTACGAAGCAGCCATCGAGGCAGCAAAATCTTCCAATTAGTAGTACAAGAAAACCGGCTTTGGCTTTTGCCAAAGCCGGTTTTTCTTTTTAACTAAATTTTTATTTCAAAATCAGCACTTCATTGTATAAAGCTCAGCAACCTTTGCACCAATACAAAAAAGCAGGATAACCGCTAATGGCTATACCTGCTTTTTATTTTAGAAAGAGAGATTAATATTTTTCATTATTTTAATCTGTTTTACTTTTTTTAATTAATATAATGAAGCACACATAAGTACATCTGCTCCTTCTTTTACACAAACATCCATATATCTGGATTATCCATTATAAGATAAACATCCAGTGGCAGATCCGCTGCTAGATGAACAGAACAGCTTCTACTATTACCGGCCTAAGCGTTATATGAAACCTAAATTTAAGGTCACACCTGTTCCATTTCCTCAATTTTATTTACACGATTTTCATGCCGTCCTCCCGATTCAAAGGGCGTTTCGAGCCAAATCTTCACAATATCGCGGGCCAGCCCCGGACCAATAACCCGTTCACCCATTGCCAGCATATTCGAGTTATTATGTTCCCGTGTCGCTCTGGCACTGAAAGTATCATGTACAAGGGCACAGCGGATTCCTTTTACTTTATTGGCCGCAATACTCATGCCTATACCCGTTCCGCATACTAAAATGCCCCGATCCACTTCCCTGCTGGCGACTTTATCTGCGGCCAGGCGTGCATAGTCGGGATAATCAACAGAAGCCCCGCAGCCACACCCTAAATCAATATATTCTACCTGCATTTCTTCTAAAAGAGCGGCGATCTCTTTTCGAATCGTTACCCCTCCATGGTCAGATGCAATGACGATTTTCATGCGATTCTCTCCTCTTAAAATGGTTTTTTCTTAACTGGCTGTCTCATTATGTACTTTCATTTCCTTTAATTTTATAGCAGGATTGGCTTTTATAAGCCAATCCTGCTTTTTGTAATCCCTTTCATTAAATATCAAAAAAACAACTCCGCGCACTGTTATTATCTATTCATTCGTTATCTTCATTGTTCTGGCTGCAGTTCTCACATTCGCAATTAGAATAAAGAAACGTAACTTTTTCATCCTCAAAGTGACCAATTGTGGCATTACAAGTGTAGCAGATTAAAGTTCCCAATTTATTCCCTCCCTCCATAACTTGTCTACTTGTATACTATGTTTACCGCAATTAAAGTATAACTAAACATCAAAGACCTGTCAATTGTTTTTGATAGGGCTTTCATGATTCAATGATTTTTTCTGGTAAGTCTTATTTTATTATTGGCTAAAGCGATTTATCCCTTTCCTTGAGAGCAAGAAAAAGCTGTTTCAATTCCTCTTTTTTAAATGCCTTCTTAGTCAAGAATCACATAATTATTTTGCCCTACAAAAGGGAAAAGTATATAATAATAGTACTTGTATGACAACTAATAACCATTGAAAGAAGTGATTTTTATTAATTTCAATCCTGTATCCAGCAAAAAATTATATATTCAAATTTATAACCAAATTCTTGCGGAAATTCAGGCAGGCTCTTTTAAAGTAGGAGATAAACTTCCTTCGGAAAGAGAATTGTGCGCCCAGTTCGGCGTCAGCCGTGCACCTGTCAGACAGGCTCTTAGTGCATTGGAAATGAATGGTATCATTTATTCCCGCCAGGGAGAAGGGGTATTTGTGAAAAGCACGCATATCATAAATGGAAATTCACAATCCCTTGAGTCGGTATCTCCAGAGGATATCGTAGAAGCGAGAATGAATATCGAGCCATTAATTATCAAATTTGCTGCTTTACGAGCGACGGATGAGGATATAGAGGAACTAAAACAGACGATTAAAAAAATGGAAGAGGAAACGCGTTCTGGCATCTATGTTCCCGAAACGGATGAACAACTACATATGGGCATTGCTAAAGCGTCGCATAATGATTTATTTATCACGTTTATGTCTTCCATTACGAGTGCAATGAAGCAGCAGGAAATGTGGCAGTTTATTCGGGACCGGACCGTTACCCGGTCAGATTATCAGGAAGTGAACTTCCAAGAGCATAAACTGCTTATTCAAGCGATCGAGGATCGCAATGAAAAAGAAGCAGTCGAACGCATGACCGCCCATATGCAAAATTTATATGACCGCTATTGGAAAAGCTGAGCTTTATGATCTGGTTATTTGAAGTGCCTTGTTAAAGGCGCTTCCTCTTTTTATAAAAACAAATAAAATAAAGGCGTATATCGACAGGCTTGCTGCCTGTCGATATACGCCTTTTCCTTTGCTTGTTATGCTTCTTTTTGGTTTTCTAATCCCAAGCATCTCGGACATATTCCATATAACACTTTAACACCTTCAGGACTATGAGCTGTATCGATCACTTCTTCACAAACCTGGCATACAATCGTATCTTGCTTCACTTTTAATTCCTTTACCATGATTTATCGCCTCTATTCCTCTTATTTAAAAAGGCCTTTAAGAATGCTGAACGTTTTCTTAAGTTAAACTAATCTGATGGACATATAGACGTTTCATTTTCACTGTAAAAGCATTTCAAGTAATTGATAATCATCTCGTTTGTTTATAGATGCCTGATCGATCGTTTCAATGTCTTTGCAGATAATTTTGTTTTCTTTCATGCCGACCGCCTGTCCAGATTGGCCCTGTATCAGCAGCTCCACTGCTTTTACACCTAGTTTGTTGGCCAGGACCCGGTCAAAAGCAGAAGGATCTCCTCCTCTTTGGATAAAACCTAAAATCATCGTTCTTACCTCAATCTGCAGTTTTTCTTCAATGTATTGCTGCAGAGAAGGAAGGTCATACATTCTTTCTGTAATAATGACGACATTATCCTTTTTCCCGCTGCTGATTCTTTCTTGCAATTGGCGGCAGATTGTCTCAAAGTCCAGTTTTCTTTCTGGAGTGGAGATGATTTCTCCCTCCCCTGCCAGAGCGGAATAAAGAGCCAGATCGCCGCAGTATCTTCCCATCACTTCCACGATAGTCGTTTTACTATGAGAAAATCCTGTATCCTTGATTTTCCCGACGCAGTCAAGCACTGTGTTTAGTGTAGTGTCAAATCCAATGGAGTAATCTGTATATGGCATATCATTATCAATTGTACCCGGGATGCCAGCTATCTTTACGCCCAGCTGGTGCAATTTCTGGGCTCCTTTTAAAGAACCTTCCCCGCCGATAACGACCACCGCATCTATTTCACATTCCCTTAATGTGCGAACTGCCTTCATTCTCCCGGCGTCCTCCATAAATTCTAAAGATCTGGAGGTTTGCAGGATCGTACCGCCTTTGTTCGATATGTTTTCGACACCTGAAAGAGTCAGAGGATACATCGTCCCGTCAATCAAACCTTGATAGCCGCCTTGGATCCCCATAACCTCTGCCCCGTAGTGATGGGCTGCTTTAACGACAGCTCGAATAGCCGCATTCATTCCTGGAGCATCTCCTCCACTTGTTAAGACTCCCAGCTTTTTCATGATTAACACACCTCTTAGAAGATTAGGAATTTTTCTTTGTTTTCGAAGATGGGCCAGAATATGAAAGATTTCTACCGTATGTCTTGTTAAAATCGATTCTTTCAGCTAGACTTTTCCAGGCCGGATTTCTCTGAGCTATTTTCTACTTTTAGCGCTTTCCCTGATTGTTTAACCAGGAAAACAATAATAAGCGAAGCAAGAATCATGCTAATGCCTAAGAAAATCATGCTCGTATTAAATGAGCCAGTTACATCTTTAATGTAGCCAACAATATATGGTCCGAAAAATCCGCCAAGATTTCCAATACTGTTAATTAGCGCAATGGCACCACCTGCTGCAGCTCCTGTTAAGAAAGAAGGCGGAATCGCCCAAAATGGAGAGTAGGCACCAAATGCGCCACATAACGCAATAGTTAAAAATACAAATGCTAATACAACATTTGAATCTGCTACATAACTGCTGACAATCATGGCAATGGCACTAACTGTTAAACAAGCGGCCACATGCAAGCGTCTTTCATTTTTCTTATCAGAATGGTTGCCGACCAAAATCATCACGACCATTGCACAGGCATACATAAGACCTAACAGCCAGCCCATACCTTGCGTGCTTAAAGAAGTCGTTTGGGATAATCCTTGCGAAATAGTCGGCAGGAACATATTAATGCCGTAGTAGCCAACCATCCAGCAGAAGTAACCAATCGATAGAATTAACACATCACGATCTTTTAAAGCTTGGGCGAATGTATAATGCTTAACCTCTTCTTTTTCCAATCTTTCTTTTGTTGTTATGTCGATAAGCCACTTCTTTTCATCTCTATTCAGCCATTTTACATCCTCTATTTTGTCATCCAGGTAGAAAAATGCAATAACACCGAGAATAAGCGCTGGAATCGCTTCTAAAATAAACAGCCATTGCCAGCCGGCCATACCAAGCCAGTCAATTCCTAAAAGAAAGGTGGAAAGCGGAGAACCCAGTGCATTAGCACCCGGAATGGCCAGCATAAAACCAGCAATTGCTTTTGCATGGTGTTTTGTTTGGTAAAAACCACTTAAGTAATACACCATACATGGATAAAAGCTTGCTTCTGCTACACCTAATAAAAAGCGGGCTGTGTAGAACTGCCACGGCTCTTTAACAAACGCCATTAATATGGCGATAACAGCCCATGTGACCATGATCCGGCTAATCCATTTTCTAGCTCCAATTTTAGTCATCATTGCGCTTCCTGGTACTTCTAATAGGAAGTACCCGATGAAGAAAATTCCGGCTCCTAACCCAAATACAGCATTGGAAAATCCTAAATCTTCATTCATTTGCAGGGCAGCAAACCCGATGTTAACACGGTCTAAAATAGCAATAATAAAACATAAGAACAAAAATGGAATCAATCGGAGTGTTACTTTACGAGTAGTGGAACGCTCTAATGCGAGTTGGTCCATTATAATTCCCCCTTAAGCTTGTTTTGCCTTCCTTCTTGTTGCCATGTTCCAAAGCTTAGAAATAAACTAACTAATTATCCGTTCTTTTTTGAAAAGGCGAGATTCCTTTACCGGGAAGTAAAAGATGTAATGGCATTCCTATTAAGCGCTTACAAAAACTGCTTTTTTCATGGGTCGAAAACCGCCAGCTTATTGACTTGTTTTCAGGAAAGAAACGGGTCAGGCATATAGAATATGCCTGCTCCGTTGAACCTTAATCCATATGTGAACCGCCGTTAATATCGATCTCTTCACCAGTAATGTAAGACGCTTCCTGAGAGGCCAGGAACGCAATCGTTGCAGCAATCTCTTTTGTTTCACCCGGACGTGCCATTGGGATGCTGTCGATGACCTTTTTCGCATCTTCTTCAGGAAGTGATTTCCATATATCTGTATTTACAAGGCCGGGAGCTACACAGTTTACTGTGATGCCATCCTGCCCCACTTCCCGGGCAAGGTTTTTAGAAAAACCTAATACAGCTGCTTTAGAAGCGGAGTAATGAGCCCCGCCAAAGACGCCGCCGCCTCTTTTGGCAGATACAGAAGATAAGCTGATAATGCGGCCATATTGCTGTTTTTTCATTGTGGCCAAGACAGCTTGTGTGCACAAGAACAAACCAAACATATTGACGTTGAATACTCTTGTCATATCTTCGAGTGTCATATCTTCAACGGTTACTTTTTGAGAAATTCCAGCATTGTTCACCAAAATATCAATACGTCCGAACGCCTCAAGCGTTTTGGCTACCATTTGGTCAACTGATTCCTTGTTTGTTACATTCACTTCTACCCCGATGGCTTTTCCGCCATTTTCCGTAATCGCTTCTACTGTATCCCAAATACCGGCTGGATTCATATCAGCTACCACAATCGAAGCACCCTGCTCCGCAAGCGTTAATGCAATCGTCCGTCCAATTCCTTTTTCGGAACCGCTTCCAGTCACTACAGCTACTTTATCATTTAATGTAAACATGGCGTACTCCTATTTTCATATTTTATTTTTAAAGCATTTCTTTTGCTGTTTGAACAATGTTTTCAATGGTAATGCCGTTGATTTCCATCAGCTTTTCATAAGGAGCTGATTCTCCAAACTGGTCCTGAACTCCAATTCGTTTCACTCGGCCTCGTCCTTCTTCCGCTGCTACTTCACATACAGCACTTCCCAGACCGTTCAGGATGTTATGATCCTCCACAGTCACGATGTTTCCGATATCAAGGCACTCTACTACTGCTTCCCTGTCTAGAGGCTTAATCGTATGCATATCTAAAAGCGTTACTGAAACCCCTTGTTCTTCCAGCTGCTTGGCCGCTTCTAAGGCAAGGTATACGGTATCACCATTCGCGATAATTGCAATATCTTTTCCGTTCTTTAATTTCTTGGCTTTTCCGATGATGAATTCTTCATTTTCGTCATAAATAACCGGCACCGCGTCACGCGTAAAGCGGAGATACATTGGACCATACGTATTCGCTGCCTGCTCGATCAGTTTTCTTGTTGAATAGTAGTCAGAACCCATAATGACCGTCATATTTGGAAATGATCTTAAAACGCCCATATCTTCAATCGCCTGATGGCTTCCCCCGTCATTTCCTGGAGTCAGTCCGCCGTGTGAGCAGGCGATCTTTACATTCAAGTTTGGATAGCATACTTCCTGGCGGATTTGTTCTGCCATCCGCAGCGAGCCAAAAACAGCGTAAGTGCTTACAAATGGAATTTTACCAGTTGTTGCAAGACCTGCTGCCAGGCCGGCACCGTTCTGCTCCGCAATCCCGACGTTCACATGCTGATTAGGAAGCTGCTTAATGAATTCTCCTGTTTTACATGACTTGCCGATATCAATATCTACTACGTAAATATTTTTATTTTCTTTTCCTAATTTAACGATTTCATCACCGAAAGCTTCCCTTGTCGCTTTTTTTGTAATTACTGCTTTTTCAGTCAGGCTCATGATTTTAAACCTCCTGCTAATTCTTCTAGTGCTTGCTCATATTCCTTTTCATTTGGCGCTACACCATGCCATGAGCAGACGTCTTCCATATAAGAAACGCCTTTGCCTTTAATCGTGTCGGCTACAATGCATTTCGGCTTTCCATTTTTCGCTTTTGTTACTTCATCTAATGTCTGCACGATCTCTTCCATCGAGTGTCCATCAATTCGTTTCGTTTCAAAACCGAATACTTCAAACTTTTTCTCGATGTCCTGCAGAGGCATAATTTCCTCACAGAAGCCATCAATTTGCAAGCGGTTATTATCGACAAAGACAATTAAGTTATCCAGGTTGTATTTTACGGCTGTTTGAACCGCTTCCCAAATTTGCCCTTCCTGGCACTCCCCGTCGCCTACCATAGCGAATACCCGATAATCTTTTTCGTCTCGTTTGCCTGCAAGTGCCATACCGACGCCGCAGGAAAGTCCCTGGCCTAGTGAACCGGTTGAAATATCGATGCCCGGGCATTTCTTCATATCAGGATGACCCTGGAATGGCGATCCGTATTGTCTAAGCTTGTATACGTTTTCATATGGAACAAAGCCTCGGAGCGCCAAGGCAGCATATTGAATAGGGGCTACATGGCCTTTTGAGAGAACGAAACGGTCCCGGTCTTCCCATTTCGGATTTTGGGGATCTATATTCATTTCTTTAAAATAAAGGGCGGTGATGATATCTGCAGCGGATAATGACCCCCCTGGATGTCCGGACTGAGCTTCAAAAATCATTGTAATGGCTGTTTTTCTAAGCTCAATCGCTTTTTCTTGTAGTTCCGCAACACTTACTTCTTTCACTACAATCACCTCTGTCATAATTTAAGATGTAAACTTAATTACTTGTTAACTTGTGTACTTGTATGACAACTAGCTTATGTGAACACTATACAACTGTTGAAAGCGTTTGTCTACACCTTTTTTTCAAAAAATTTGTTTTTTTGTATCCGGATACATTTTTGCATTGATTTATCAATTGCTTATGTTAAAACCACCAAGTTTATATAAACTGCTCTTAAGCTAACTTTTTTCTAATCACTTTTAAGGTTTTTAGTTTTTTGTTATGTATATAGATTTATGTCATTAAAAAAGAGCATACTCGAAAAAACATGCTCTGAGAATGTAGATAAAGTAAGAAAGCAGGCTGATTGAAAACGTCTGTCTTTCCAGGAACACCGCCGGCTGGGAAGCGGAGTGACCTTTTCGGGGTCATGAGCATTCACAGCCGGCAAGTGACGCCGAAAGCGGGCGTGTGTCAACAGCCTGAGAGCATGTTATGAAAAAACATGCTCTTTTCATCAAAGTGTTAACCACTCACTATGTTGAATTTTATATGTTTAATCCGTTTTCAAATCCATCTCTTCTGCAATCCTTCAGTTTTTATTTTTTACTTTTTCTCACTCTCTTCAGAATAATTCTTTGAACATATTTAAACCTGCCTGCTGCACATTAATCAGCTTGTCACAGAAACGGTCAAATTCCTCGTCGGTCTTTTGCAGTTCCGGATAGGCCAAGATATGTTCAATTGCTTCTCTTACTCCTTCATCGAACCGTTTCGTTGCGATGAAATCCGGGACAAGTCTTTTGATTTTGCTGTTGTCAAACACAGCACACCCAGCTTTGTCCCCGAGTAATGGCCCTTCTAGATCCGGTCGGCAGCCAACGAGGAAATCAGTCGCTACATGGATTTTTTTCACTTCCATATCAAAAACAGACCCAATACAGTCATAAATTTTGTTCCAGGTAAGGGCCTCATCCGATGTAATATGAACCGCTTCCCCTATAGCCCCTTGATTGGCCATCAGTCCGACAAATGCTTTAGCAAAATCGGTGTTATGCGTTAATGTCCAAAGCGACGTACCGTCACCATGAATAATAACCGGCTTTCCTTGTCGGATCCGTTCTACAACCTGCCAGCTGCCGTTTTTCCCATAGAAGGCTACCGGCACCTTTTGTTCTCCATATGTATGACTTGGACGCACGATTGTGACTGGAAACTGATTGTTGCGATATTCCGCCATCAGCACCTCTTCACAGGCGATTTTGTCCCGCGAATACTCCCAGTACGGGTTTCTTAATGGTGTACTTTCACTTGTTCGATAATAAGAAAGTGGTTTTTGATAAGCGGAAGCGGAGCTGATAAAAATAAACTGCTTCGTTTTGTTTGTAAACAACCTTATATCACGCTCAACGTGCTCTGGCTTAAAGGCGATAAAGTCCACAACCACATCGAAATGGAAATCCTTGATGAGTTCGGCAACCGCTTTTTCATTTTGGATATCTCCTTTGATAACCGTTGCGCCTTCAGGTACTTGATCCAAACGGTTCCCTCTGTTTAAAAGGTATAAGTCCCATCCTTTTTCCACGACAAGCTTTGATACGGCGCTGCTAATTGTCCCGGTTCCTCCGATAAACAATGCCTTCATCTTCTCGCTCCTCCCTTTTTAAAACGCTTTACCTTTTAAATTTTAATCAACCAGGCTTTGAGTAAGCAAGGCTTATGGTTTTATATTTTCGAAAAAGAAGATATTCTACAAAGAGAGGGTATACTGTGACTACTTAAGAAAGTTATATATAGCCATTAAAAAGCGAGCAGTTAAAGGGAGGCCCAAGAATGTATCCTTTTAAAAGCAGGAAATCCGTTTGTTCGGGGAAAGATACCGCGTTATATCCTCATATTGTGACGGCAGATGAAGAAACGGAAAAGATGTCTGAACAAATCGCTCAAATCATTCGATCATCCCCAGTAGATCCTGTGTTTTTATGCATCGGTTCTGACCGTTCTACAGGAGATTCTTTCGGTCCTTTAGTCGGCACCATGCTGAAGGAACATCAAGTGCCGTATCAAGTATTTGGCACACTCAGTGATCCGGTACATGCTCTTAATTTAAAAACAGTATTAAAAGACATTCAAAAAAAGAAACTTCATTCATTTATCTTTGCCATCGATGCCTGCTTGGGAGATTCTCACCAGATTGGTTCCATTCATTTTAATGAAGGACCTTTCCGTCCTGGCAATGCTGTCCATCAAGCATTACCACCCGTCGGTGATTATCATTTAAAAGCGGTCGTCAACCATTTCGATCCCTTTTTCCCTGTTCATTCTTTAAATCACACAAGACTAGACACAGTCATGAAGCTGTCCAAAAAAACGACCGCTCTTTTGATCAATGCCATTGAGCGTATAAACAGGGCAAGTGAACCAGCTTCTTCCTAACCCAAATATTAAAGTGTTTTTCTGCCTGCATGTTTCGTCATATAAAAGAGCTGATTGGACCTTAGCCAATCAGCTCTTTTCCTGTCTGCTTTTTACTTCTCTCGAATCACCAGTATAACACCCGCAAAGATAAACAGGGTGCCTATCCAAAAAGAAAAACCAATTTGTTCATTCAGCAGCAGCCAGCCCAGTAATGTTCCGACCACTGGCTGGAAAAAGAAAAATAACCCGCCGCTTGAAGCGTTAAGCATCTGCAGGCCTCGATTCCATAGTAAAAAAGCACATGCTGTTGAAACGATGCCGAGATATAAGAGACCACCCCAGACAGAAGGATGCATCATTGCGTGAAAATCAAGCTCAGCTAACCGTCCAACAGTAAAAGGCGTTAATAGAACAATAGCAACAAGAACCGCATAACCGGTAACGACAATTTGAGAATATTGTCCGGGCACTCGCTTAACCAATACAGACATGAGTGACCATGTTACAGCTGCAGCAAGCAGGGAAAGACCGCCAAGTTGATAAGATGGATCAATTTGAGCGTTTCCTACGATAATACTGACACCCACTGTAGCTAAAAAAACAGAAATGGCTTTTTTAACGGTAATCTTTTCTTTTAAAATGAGACGTGCAAACAGCACCATAAAAGCAGGTGTTGTTGAAGTAATAATAGCTCCCATTTGGGCGGTTGAAAGCATCGTGCCAATTTCCTGAGTCACAATAGAAATAGTATTACCGATAAGCCCAATTAGGAAGATCATCAGCCAATCCTTTTTTTCAATTCGCCAGGATTGTTTTTTGATGAGACTGATGATTAACAGAGCAAAAATCGCAATCACATACCGCAGCCAGACTAATTCCAGCGGTGGAACGACCTCTACTACGACCTTTACAACTACATACATTCCACCCCAAATACTGGCGGCAATAGCTAAATATAATGAACCTAACAAAGTGTTTTTCATTCTGCACCCTCCGTTTTTTTAGACAATTCCTGTCCTTAACGGAGATGTCGTTTTCCACCGTTAAGGAAGAAAAGCGACTGGTACATCATGCTCAAATAAAGGTTTGCACAACATCGTATCCATCTCACTTTCATCATTTTCTATCTATTATATCTTTATTTTGTTCATTTGGAGTAAAAAAGGGGCACTATTTTGCTTTAAAATAAGAGTAAACGAGCTTTTTTCCAAAATAAAACAGCCTGCTGCTTGATATAAGGCAGCAAGCTGTTTGAACTCATCTTATTGTAGAATAATCGAATCTTTTATCAAAACTTCCGTTAGTTATTTCCAATAAGCTGGCTCATTAAATGTACTACAAGCTTGAAAATCTATCGCTTGCCATTTCTACATTTCAACAGCATCAGAGGCTTTTCTGTTATTCATTCACGTGTACGGGCACATTATGACGAAAGAATACATCGGTCATCGCTTTTTTTGCTTCTTTCTGGTCCGGTCCATGAATTTCAAGTTCAAAGGTTTTAGAGCTTAAAACAGAATACGTCAGCCCAAGAATACTTTTTGCATCAAAACTTTTACGATCTGTTTTAATGACAATGCTGGATTGGAATTCTTGCGCCGTTTTATTGATCGCAACAACTAATTCGGCAAATGTGTTGCTTATTTCCATGCTCGTCTCTCCTTCAAACACACATTTTATACCAAGCCTGTAAGCAGCATTCTTTTCTCAAAATCCTACAGACGGTTTTTAAAATTGGCGTTTCGATTTTTCTTCGTTTTGCAGCAATACGGCTTTCTAATTCGCCGGGGAGTAAATGTCTCATTTCATGATTATTGTCGACGAATTGTTTATTAATTGCCGGATTACTTTTTGCATAATACCCCCGTGCTGGTAATACTCGATATCTACAACATTATCAAGACGTACGGTCACATTAAATTCAAAAGCTTTTCCGTCTTTACCTGTTGCTTTAATTCTAATCTTTTGTCCGGGCTGAATCTCATCTGATAAGCCGATTGTCTGAAAGATTTCTGTTCCTTCAATGCCTAAAGACTCCGCGTTTTCCCCCCTCTCAAACTGAAGAGGAAGCACACCCATTCCAACCAGGTTACTGCGGTGAATACGTTCAAAACTTTCGGCAATCACAGCTTTAACACCGAGCAGTGCTGTACCTTTCGCCGCCCAGTCACGGGAACTGCCTGTGCCATATTCTTTTCCGGCGATAATAAATAGTGGCGTATGATCTTTTTTGTATTTTAGCGACGCCTCATACATCGACATCACTTCCCCGCTCGGCAGGTATTTTGTTACGCCTCCTTCTGAGCCGGGAACCAGGTAGTTGCGGATTCGATGGTTAGCCAGCGCTCCCCGAATCATGACCTGGTGATTGCCGCGCCGTGAAGGATAAGAATTCAAATCTCTCGGCTTCACACCACGGCTTTTTAAATATAAACCAGCCGTACTGTTAGCTGGCACTACGCCAGACGGCGAAAGGTGGTCTGTTGTGACCGAGTGCCCTAATACGGCTATCGCACGGGCATGCTGAAAATCAGCGATGTTTCCTGGCTGGGCAGGCAAATCTTTTAAGAATGGCGGCTCTTGTACGTAGGTCGAGGATTCTTCCCAGTCAAAAAGCGGTCCTTCTGGAATCTCTAACCCATTCCATTTTTCATTGGCTTTGAGTATATTTTGATATCTCATTTGAAACAGCTCAGGCCGCAGGGCATCCCCAAGCCATTTTTGTGTATCCGCTAAAGACGGCCAAATATCACGCAGATAAACAGGCTGATTGCTGGAGTCGTGCCCAAGAGGCTCTGTTGCAAAATCAATATCAACTGTGCCAGCCAGTGCATAAGCGACTACCAAAGGCGGTGAAGCCAGGTAATTGGCTTTGATTTCAGGATGGACCCGGCCTTCAAAATTACGGTTTCCTGACAGAACGCCTGCTACCGTCAAGTCGTGCTGGCTGATCGCTTCGCTTATTTCAGAAGGAAGCGGTCCTGAGTTGCCGATGCAAGTAGCACATCCATACCCGGCAATGTGAAAGCCCAGTTTTTCTAAATATGGAAGCAGCCCTGATTCTTGAAGATAATCGGTGACTACACGTGATCCTGGCGTTAAGGAACTTTTTACAAAAGCAGGCTTAGACAATCCCTTCTCAACTGCCCTTTTTGCAAGCAGCCCTGCCATCATGAGAACGGTTGGATTGGACGTATTGGTACAGCTTGTGATAGCTGCCAGTACGACGGAGCCATTTTTTATAACCGACGTTTCCCCGCTTTCGTGCGTAACCGGAACTTCTTTTTTCAGCGCTTCCTCGGTAACGCCATAGCCGCCCTCAACCACCGGCTTGCGGATGATTTCCCGGTAATTTTCTTTCATGTCTGTTAAGCTGATTCGGTCCTGTGGCCGTTTCGGACCAGCTAAGGAAGGGACAACGGTAGATAAATCCAGCTCAATCACTTCAGGATAATCTGGATCTTCACTGTCCTTTTCCATAAACATGCTCTGGGCTCTGTAATACGCTTCAACCAGGTTGACCTGCTCCTCGTCACGTCCGATCAGCCGCAGGTAGTGAATGGTCTGCTCGTCTACAGGGAAAAAGCCCATTGTGGCTCCGTATTCTGGCGCCATATTCGCAACTGTAGCGCGGTCAGCTACGCTCATGGAACGCACACCTTTGCCAAAAAACTCTACAAACTTTCCAACCACGCCTTTTTGACGAAGAATGTTTGTAATGGTTAGGGCAAGATCTGTGGATGTTGTTCCTTCTGGAAGTGATCCAGTCAGCCGGAAACCGACCACTTCTGGCGTAGCAAAATACAATGGCTGTCCAAGCATCGCTGCTTCCGCTTCTATACCGCCTACTCCCCATGCCACAATCCCAAGACCATTTATCATGGTTGTGTGAGAGTCTGTTCCAACAAGTGAATCAGGATAAACAACAGCCTGCCCTTCCTCTTGTTTTACCGCCGTGACAGTGGACAAATACTCCATGTTAATTTGGTGCATAATACCCGAAGAAGGCGGGATAATGTTCAGGTTATCAAATGCCTGCTGTGCCCAGCGCAGGAAACGAAACCGCTCACCATTACGCTCCATGTTGACTTTCTCATTGAGCTCCAGGGCATCTGGCCGGGCAAAATAGTCGACGGTTACCGAATGATCCACGACTAGATCAACTGGAATCAAAGGATTGACAGCCGAAACATTTCCTCCTGAGCGCTTCATCGTTTCACGCATGGCGGCTAAATCCACAATGGCCGGAAGCCCTGTTGTATCATGCAATAAAATGCGCACAGGCTTAAATGGAACTTCTTCATTCGGTTCTCTTTCCACTGTCCAGTCCGCCAGCTTCCGAATATGCTCTTCCGTGATGGAGGTTCCATCAAATGTACGGATGGCTGCTTCTAATAGTACCTTGATGGAATAAGGGAGTCTTGCTATATGCTGAAACTTTTGATTGTCTAATTGATGAATGGGATAATACTTGTATTCGTTTTCATTTACTTTCAGGCTGACTGGCTCGATATATCCTTTTGTCTTCATGCCGTTTCCCCTTTTCTGTTCTAAATAGAAATTAGCTTATTTCTATCATACTGAATCGTTTCTTTTCGAAAAAATAGCATTTTTTCATAGTTAAACATGAACGATTTCCATCTTTCTTCTTTAGAAACCATAAAGGGTATGATATGTTGTAGAAAAAGGAGGGCGCATATGGACGATCGGGACTGGTTAATTTTACATACGCTTTTTCATGAAAAAAGTATTACAAAAGCGGGACAAACCCTTTTTATTGCCCAGCCGACCTTAACGAAACGGCTGAAGCAGATTGAAACAGAGTTTGGGGTTAAAATTGTAAACCGCGGCATTAAAGGCGTACAGTTTACCCCTGAAGGAGAATATTTAGCAAAACGGGCTGAAGAACTTTTAGATACATTTCGTGAAATTAAAGAAGAAGTCGATAATTTTAACCATATTGTAGCCGGCACGCTTCGAATTGGTGTTTCAAACTTTATCAGCAAATATAAACTCCCCGGCTGGTTAAAACAATTTAAGGAACAGTATCCGGACGTTGAATTTCAAATTGAAACCGCCTACAGCAGGCAAATCTACCAGCTTGCTTACAATCATGATATCCATATTGGCTTTATCCGCGGAGAATACAACTGGCCCGGCCATAAAGAGCAGCTGTTTGAAGAAAATTTATGTGTGTTTTCCAATGAGCTGGTCACACTCGAAGATCTGCCTCATCTGGCCAGGATTGATTATCAAACGGACCAGCTTTATAAACATATGACAGATAATTGGTGGGCTGAGCACTACTCACACCCGCCTTCGATCGGCATCACGGTAGACCGGGCTGATACATGTAAAGAAATGGTGTTAAACGGTTTAGGGTATGCGATTCTGCCATCTTTATTTTTTAATGAAACGGATCCTATTTACAAAATTCCGCTTCAGACCAAAGACGGACAGGCACTGACACAAAAAACGTGGATGGTGTATCACCCAGAAGCTGAAGAATTAAACGTCGTGAAAGCTTTCGCTGATTTTATTAAGCAGCATGTCGCTTATAAGAACTAAAAAAGCAGGCCAGAAAAAACTGGCCTGCTTTTTTATGTGAACAAAAGTAGCTGCAACCGGGTATTTACATAGAAATGGCTCCTGTTAATAGAGCTGCAATAATCATGACCACACAAGTTCCGATTGCCCACTTTAAAATAAATTTTTGGTGCTCTCCAAAATCTACTTTTGCCATTCCGACTAATAGATGGGTGGAAGCGATAAGCGGGCTCATTGCGTGTAGCGGCTGGCCAAGCACAGATGCTCTGGCAATTTCAACCGGGTCCACCCCGTACGCTGCCGCGGTTTGCGCAATAATAGGTACTACACCGAAATAATATGGATCATTTGCCATGACATACGTTAAAGGCATACTGGTGATGGCAGTTATTAAAGCAAAAGACGAGCCAAGTTCTTCAGGGATAATGGATATGAGGCTGTTCGCCATTTCATCCACCATATGCGTTCCAGATAGAATACCTGTAAAAACGCCTGAAGCAAAAATTAACGCGACTACGATTAGGACACTATCAGAATGAGAAGCTAATACTTTTTTTTGAATTTCAAGGTTTGGATAATTCACTAATAGCGCTAAAGCAAACCCTATCAGAAAAAGAACAGGCAGAGGAAGAACCCCTATCACTAGTGCTGTGATTAACGACAGCGTAAGAAGAAAATTAAACCAGATTAGCTTAGGCCGTTTTAACTCTGAATCCACTACAGTAGCTGCTTCCTCCTGAAATTGCAGCGGAAGCTTAGACATATCTAAGTCCATGATTCCTAATCTAGTACGTTCTTTTTTCCCCAGCACATACGCTGTAAAAAACACCCAAGCCAAACCTACCGCCATGATTGGAACAAGAGGAAGAAACACATCATTCGCATCTAAATTTAATGCGCTTACAGCTCTCGCCGTTGGCCCTCCCCACGGCAGCATATTCATCACCCCAAAAGCCATCATAGATACGCAGGTTAAAATAAGCGGGTTCATCCCAAGGTACGTATAAAGAGGCAGCATCGCTGAAACGGTTATAATATAAGTGGTTGTCCCATCACCGTCAAAAGCAACAAGAGCAGAAAGAACCGCTGTTCCGATGACAATTTTTAAAGGATCTCCTTTAACGATAGCTAATATCTTTTTGATGAGCGGTTCAAACAATCCGGCATCAATCATAATGCCAAAATACATAACCGCAAACATCAGCATAATCCCTGTCGGTGCTACCCCGCTAAGCCCTTCCAGTATCATAGGGCCAAGGTCTTTTCCAAAACCGCCAATGATCGCAAAAAACAAAGGCACCACAATTAAAGCAAGTAAAGCGGACATCTTTCGAGTAACGATTAAAGCAATAAATACCAGCATCATGACAAAACCCAATAACGAAACCATCCAATCCCTCCCGTTTCATTTGTATACGCTTACAATAAAATGCAATTTATCCTGCTCCGCAACAAGCCGATCTTGACCATCCATTCATTGTTTGCAAGTCTTTTATTCTATTAAATGGCTGCTTCATCTAAACCTGAAACTGGACAATTCCAGCTCTATGTACCATTTTCAAACTTCTTTTATGACGTGTTTGCTTGTTTTTATCCCCCTTCTCCTCTTTTGTTTTTGCATCAAGCAGGCTCATTTCTATCATACTGAATCTCGCTTCTCTGTAAAAATAGCGATTTTTCATAGTTAAGCATCACCAATTTCCATTGATCATAGTTTATTCCGGCGTTTAAACACATTCTAACCGCCTTATTATTTAATCGCTTTATGCCATTCTGTAAAACGATGTTTTATAAAGACAGTCAATTTCTTGCTTTTAAGGTGAAGCGGCTAATCATAAAAATATTTACACACATGCAGCAGGCTGTTCTGTCATTAAAAAGAAAAACAGGCCAGTTTCGGCCTGTTTTCTTATGATAAGAAGCGATCTAAATACGCAATAATTTCTTCTCTCTTGCCTGATACTTTTTGAGCTCGTTTAATATCTTTGTCTGCTTTCTCTATCGATTGTTTTAACACTTCTTTTTCTGCTTCCTGTGGAATAACGGTGACTCCATCCGCGTCTCCCACAATAATATCACCTGGCTGAATAGTTACACCGCCGCAGGAAATCGGTACATTGATTTCTCCCTGCCCTGCTTTTCCGCTTGCGGCAATGGTTGTCCCTTTGCAGAAAACGGGGTAGTTTAGTTCTTTGATGCCGACTACATCCCGAATCACGCCATCTACGATGATACCTTTAATGCCAAGCGTCTGCGCCATCCCAACAATAAAGTCACCCGCTATCGCCCGGTATGTGTCTCCTTTTGCGTCAATGACCAAAACATCGCCTGGTTTTGCTTCCCTGATTGCTTTCAGCACGACTAAATTATCACCAACCGGCATTTTTACTGTAAAAGCCCGCCCGGCAACACGGTATTCTTCTTTGAGCGGCTGAATCGCTGATGACAAATTGTTCATTCCTTGCAGCGCATCTGAAATACAAGTCGTTGGAACGTCCTCAAATTGTTCTACAATATTCATTTTCACTTGGTTTTCAACAGTCATTTTTCTCTCTCCTTTAATTATCCTTCTTCATTTAAAATTAGTTTTTTCCCTCTCAGTTTTAAAAACAGAGGCGTTAAAATCCACAGAATCCCGACAATAATAAAAGCCAGGGAAAGTGGTTTTTGGAAGAAAATCATTACATCGCCGTTAGAAAGCGTCAGCGCTCTCCGCAAATTATTTTCAATCATAGGCCCTAATACCAGGCCCAGTACAAGAGGAGCAATCGGAAAATCATTTTTTGAAAGAAAATAGCCGGCTACTCCGCAGGCAATCAGCAGACCTAAATCAAAAACAGAAAACTGGACCGCATAAACGCCAAAGAAAGAAAAACCGATGATTAACGGAATCAAGTATTTGGCAGGTGTTTCAACTACTTTGGCAAACACTTTAACCATAGGCAGATTTAAGATCAGTAAAATCGCATTTCCAACAAACATGCTGGCAATCAATCCCCAGGCAACATCCGGGTGTTCTTCAAAAAGAAGCGGGCCAGGGGTAATATTAAACATAATAAACGCGCTCATTAAAATGGCTGTGGAACCGGATCCCGGAATACCTAGTGTCAGCAGAGGAACAATGGCCCCTCCGGCCGCCGCATTGTTTGCAGATTCCGGAGCCGCTACTCCTTCAATAGCTCCCGTTCCGAACTTCTTCGGATTTTTGCTTAATTTCTTTTCCATAATGTAAGAAAAGAAAGAAGCAAGAGTAGCCCCGGCACCAGGAAGAACGCCGATGAAAAATCCCAAAACCGATCCTCGTGCAATCGGAAGAGAGCTGTCTTTTAAATCCTGTTTAGTCGGGATGATCCGGGTAATCTTGGCAATCTCGCCGTCATTGCTTTCTCTTTCTAAAATGGCTTTAAACACTTCTCCTACCGCAAAAAGACCTACTGCGATCGTTAAGAATTCTAATCCTGAATAAAGAACCGGCATGTCGTATGTAAAACGGGTAACACCCGATACAGAGTCGATGCCAATTGTCGCCAGAAGCAGGCCGAAGACGGTCATCATCAAGGCTTTCGTTATAGATTTGCCGCCAAGACCGCTTACAGCCAGGAGGCCAAGCAGCATAAGAGACGTATATTCTGCCGGACCGAACTTTAACGCAATACTGGCCAGCGGATTAGCCAGCAAAATCAAACCAATCAAGGCAATTAATCCGGCCGCAAAAGAGCCGATTGCGCAAATAGCCAAAGCGATTCCCGCCCGGCCGTTTTTAGCCATTTGATGCCCATCAAGTGTCGTTACAACCGAGGATGATTCACCTGGCGTGTTCAAGAGAATGGACGTAGTAGACCCGCCATACATAGCTCCGTAGTATACGCCAGCCAGTAGAATAATAGAGCTTGTGGCTGCTGCTTCGGCAGGAAGTCCGCTTGTAATGGATGCGGTTATAGGCATTAAAAGAGCGATTCCGCTCATGGGGCCAATCCCAGGAAGAACGCCAACAGCCGTCCCAATCAACACTCCGAAAAAAGCGAATAAAAGATTGTGCCACTGCAGTGCTGTTGCAAAGCCCTGCAGTAAGTAATCCAGCGTGCCCATCTAACCCCTCCTAACTGAAACTCATCCATGATGGAAATGGTGGCAGCGAACCTTGCAAAATGACGACAAATAAGTAGTAAACTCCTAGTGAGAACCCTCCAGCAATTAAAACAGATACCCAAACCTTTCCTTTCTGCATCGTTTGGAAACCAATGAGCAAAAACAAGAAAGTCGTAATCACGTACCCCAGTGTTTCTAAAAGTGCCGCATATAAAATGGCCGCAGTCAAGATAATGCCAAACCGCTTATAATCCAGTTTCGTACCGCTGTTTTTCACTTCTGTGTAGCGAAATGTCTCATAAACAAGACGGATGCTCAGCAAGATTAAGGCAATGCCTAAAGACATCGGAAAAATATTCGGACCAATTTCACTGCCATAGGCACTTTGAGAAAGTTTAAAGCTTTCCACTACAAACATGGCGCCGATCGCAAGAAATAGGATGCCTGCATAACGGTCAAATGTTTTGCTCATTGTTTTCCTCCTCCCTGTCTCGAAAAAAGCAGCAGCCCACCAGGGAATATTTTGCCGCTGCTTTTTTTCTCATTGCGGATCATTATTTTGCCATGCCGAGATCTTCGTAAATCTCTTTATACATCGCTTCTTCTTCTTCCATCAGCTTAATAAAGTCCTCGGATGCCATATAGCCATCCTGCCAGCCCTGCTTTTCAAGTTCTTTCTTCCAGGCTTCTGTATCTACCAGCTGGGCTACTTTTTCTTCCCAGTAGGCTTTCGCTTCTTCTGACATATCAGCCGGTCCGTAAATACCGCGCCAGTTGGTTAATTCGGCGTCTATGCCCTGCTCTTTGTACGTTGGAATCTCTGCAAATTCTCCTTCCAGGCGTTCAGGAGCAGAAATGCCTAAAATCTTCACTTTGCCGGCTTTTACATACTCGTATACGGAAGAGACATCAGAAGAAATAACGTCAGCGTTTCCGCCAAGCAGAGAAGTGAGCGCCTCTCCACCGCCATCAAAAGAAATATACTTAAGCCTTTTTACGTCTACGCCGGCTTTCATAGCCGGGTAAATCGCATTTAAGTGGTCAAAAGAGCCTGGACCGGAACCGCCCGCAAATGAGATAGACGTTGGATCTTTTTTCAAGTCCGCAAATAAAACTTCCAATGTGTCATATTTAGAATCTGCCGGGACTGCCAGTACATCGTATTCTGTCACCAGCCGGGCAATCGGCGTAATGTCCCGGAAAGACACCGGGCTGTTTCCTTCTTTCTTAATGTGATTCAAAATAAAGGGTGTAGACGCAATCAGCAGCCGGTAGTCGTTCCCTTTATCTTTATTGGCAAAATCAACTGTGCCGACAACTTGTCCGCCGCCTGGATTATTTTCAACGGTAATGGTACTGTCTACAATTCCTTCAGAAGAAAAAAGGTTGCTCAGCGCTCTTCCTGTTGTATCGAGCCCGCCTCCAGCACCGGATGGAACAGAAAAGGTTATCGCTTTTTC
This sequence comes from Domibacillus sp. DTU_2020_1001157_1_SI_ALB_TIR_016, assembly GCF_032341995.1. NCBI lineage: Bacteria > Bacillati > Bacillota > Bacilli > Caryophanales > Bacillaceae > Domibacillus > Domibacillus sp. DTU_2020_1001157_1_SI_ALB_TIR_016. The sequence continues at coordinate 1,353,560 of NZ_CP135438.1, read as the reverse complement.
CGGATAGCTGCTGCCTGATCCGCCCTGTCCACCGGCAGCTTTTTCTCCTCCACTGTTACTGCAGGCGGCCGTTCCCAGCGTTAAAGCAGCAGCTAGAATAGGTACCATCAACTTTTTCATCAAAATCCCCCCAATTATTTATCTGAATAATCAGTAAAATTTCTTTGGTTCTTTTGTTCTGTTTTAAAAGCGACGGACTTGATTTGAAACGCTTATTTCTCCCTTAGTGTGCCTCTTACTCTCTTAAGTTTTGAAGAGAGCCAAGCCAAGCTCACCTGACTATTTTTTCAATCAACCTCTATTGAGGATTGAAGTATAGAACAAACCTCCTTTCACTTGTTGAGATAACGCTTTCATTTTTTTGTAAATGAAGATTTGTTTTCTCTGATTAAAGTGTACTCGATCCATAAATCCTTTGAAAAATAGTGATAATTCATGATTATGTATTCTAATTTTGAATAAAATCGCTCTTTCTTTGTTCCTAAGCTCTTTCTGATTTTTACTTTAGTACAGCCTTCTTAATATGCCGGCGGCGATACGTCTGGCACCATGAGCCGAAAGCTGGGCATTAAAGGCAACTTTATTTTGAACAAAATTGCAGTTGGTATCCCTTCTGGCCTTGCTTTTGGGCGGGATATGCTGGTCGTATTAAAATCAGTCAGTTTTGGTGAATCAGATTTTCTGATTAAAGCAATGGAGCATTTAAAAGAGTTGATGCTTCAGAAAAAGTAATAAACGAACGCTTTAAAATCAACAGCCCAATCAAGTGTATGACTGACTGGGCTGCTGGTTTTATATTGATTTATTCGTATTCTTTTTGAAACTCAACAGTGCTTCTTACAGTATCAATCGGCCGCACAAGCTTTTCAATCTGTTCACGTTTCGGCTCTAAAAATGGCGGCAACGAAAGCTTTTCACCGACTGTTTCGTACGGCTCATCGCCCATAAATCCAGGTCCATCCGTTGCAAATTCAAATAGAATCTGCGGTGCAACACGGGAATAAAGAGATTCGAAGAAGTAACGGTCTACGTAACCGGATGTCTGGAAGCCAAAGCTTTCAAGGCGGTCCGTCCATTCATCCAGCACGGCCCGGTCTTCTACACGGAAGGCTGCATGGTGAACAGTACCGTATCCCTGGCGCGCCTGCGGCAGCACCGTATTATGTTCTACAATAACCTGAGCCCCGTTTCCGCCTTCGCCTACCTCAAATAAATGCAGGGAACCTTCCGCTGCTATTTCCTTAAATAACAGCACCTGCTCCATCATTTGTTTGAAATACTTATAATCAGCAATGCGGACAAACAGAGGGCCTAAACCTGTAATCGCAAATTCTAAAGGGATTGGCCCTTTCTGCCAAGGCGTACCAGAAGCCACTCCTTTATTATGTTCATCTGAAACAAGCTGATAGTGCTGATCATCGAAATCAACAAACGAAAGTGTCTGTTTGCCAAACTGTTCTTTAATGCCTGTATGTTTCACGTTTAGGCGGTCAAATCGTTTGACCCAATAATCAAGCGCCGCATCGGTCGGTACCCGGAAAGACGTTTTTGAGATTTCATTTGTCCCATGCACGCCTTTTGGAATACCAGGGAAATCAAAGAACGTCATGTCGGTTCCAGGGCTTCCCTTATCATCAGCAAAGAACAAATGATACGTTTGAATATCATCCTGGTTTACCGTTTTTTTGACTAACCGCATACCTAGTACATAGGTGAAAAACTCATAATTTTTTTCTGCACTGCTTGTAATAGCTGTCACATGGTGAATGCCTTTTAAATGATTCATTTCTTTTTCCTCCTAACCAATTAGGTTCAATTATCTTCAATTCGAGATATAAACGTTAAAAAGATCTTTTCTCTTTATTTCATTCAAGCGATTGTGCTCGGTAGCCAATTCGTTTAATCAGTTCAATAGCAGTATGGAGTTCATCAGGTTTCAAGCCTTCAAATACCTTTCCCATCGTAAGTTCATGTTTAGGGAATATTCCCTCCATTAGCTCCCTGCCCTTTTGTGTAATTGCTGCATACGTGACACGGCGGTCTTTCGGACAGCCTCTTCGAACGGCATACCCTTTTTGTTCGAGTTTATCGACCACATATGTGATACTGCCGCTTGAAATTAATATTTTTTTGCCAATCACTTGAATCGGCTGATCGCCTTTATGGTACAGCAATTCCAAAACCGCAAACTCTGTTGGATTTAACCCATAGAGCGCTACATCTTTTCGAACGACGTCTTGAATCGCCTGGGAAGCACGCAAAATCACCGTAACGGCTTTTAGCTCATTATAAGTCTGTTCCATTATCATCACTTCTTCCCTTTATTTCGAAACGATAACCGATCTATTTAAAGTGATAAATTGCGATACCAGTCAGCAGCTGCTTCTACCTCAGTCAGCGTTAACTGGTGGCCGTGATTTTCCCAGTGAACGTCTACGGATGCGTTTGCTTGTTCCAGTAAAGATTGAAGCTGCTTTGATTCCATCGGGGCACAAATCGGATCATTCGTACCGGCTGCGATAAAAACGGACGTTCCAGTCAAATCAGGAAGCTCTATGCCTCTTCTAGGCACCATAGGGTGATGAAGAATCGCCGCCTTTAGTGCATGCTGATAATGGAAAAGCAAGCTTGCTGCAATATTGGCTCCGTTTGAATAGCCAATCGCAATGATATTATTTCGATCAAATTCGTACGTTTCAGCCGCTTCATCCAAAAATGCATTTAATTCTGTTGTGCGGAAAATAAGGTCTTCTTCATCGAATATCCCTTCCGCCAGTCTCCGGAAAAAACGCGGCATACCGTTTTCCAGTACGTTTCCTCTTACACTTAAAATGGAAGCCTCCTCATCTACTTTCCCGGCAAGAGGCAGCAGATCTAATTCGTTGCCACCTGTTCCGTGAAGCAGTAATAGTGTAGGCTTTGAGGGGTCTTTGCCTTTTTGAAAAAGGTGTTTCATTTCTGGTCTCCTTCCAAAACGCGAACCTCTACAAGAGGCAAGGTTTTTTCTAATTCTTGTCGTTTTGATTCCAGCCAGGACGGCAGCATCAGCTTCTGCCCCAGCTTCTCGATCGGTTCATCCACCGCAAAGCCTGGCGGGTCAGTGGCGATTTCAAACAAAATGCCACCCCCTTCGTGAAAATAAAGGGCTTTAAAGTAATGCCGGTCACGAATTTCGGTCGGATAGAAGTTCCTTTCCTCAAGAACCGCTCTCCATTTGAGAAGCTCTTCTTCATCTCTTGCTCTCCAGGCAATGTGGTGAACCGTTCCTGCTCCCATCAGCCCGCGGACAGAAGGAGTCAGCTTAATATCAACCGTGTTTCCAACCGATGCTTCTGATTTAAACCTCAGAAAGCCATCTTCCTGTCCCAGGCATTCGAAGCCCATTATGTTTTCAAGTACTTCCGCCGTTTTATGGGGCTGCACAGAAATTAACATCGCCCCGCTAAATCCTTGAACCGCCTTATCCGATGAAATACTACCAAAGGATCCGTTATGTGATGATACTTCTTCCCTTTCCACCAGTTCCAGTTCAAGGCCATCTGGATCTTGAAAAGCGATATGTTTTTCGCCAAAACGGACCGATGAAAAAATTTTTACACCAAACTTCTGTAACCGATTCTTCCAAAATTCCATTGAACCGGCTGGGATGCCAAAACTGATACTGCCCACCTGTCCTGTACCGATACGGCCTTTCGGCTGTTTAGCCCACGGAAAGAATGTAATGACTGTTCCCGGGTCTCCTGATCCGTTTCCAAAATACAGATGATATACTTCTGGTCGGTCAAAGTTGATTGTTTTCTTTACGAGCCGCAGCCCAAGCACCCCTGCGTAAAAATCAATCGTTCTTTGTGCATCGTTCACCATCGCAGTAATATGATGAATGCCCGCTGTATTTTGCATGTTGTACACCCCGTTTCTGCTTTTGTCAGCTTGGGCGGTCAATGGTAAAGATTTCGCCGATTTTTGCATAATCATTTCCCGCCAGCCTGCTTACAGCTCCTAATCCCTCTGGATTGATTCTGCCGTTTTCATAAATATCCATAGCAATGTGAAACTGCACGACTTTTCCGATGATCAAATCACACCCAGGAGCATCAGAGCCTCCTAGTTCCAATGACTGCTCCAGCAGGCATTCCATTCGAATTTTTGCTTCCTTTACGCCTGGAACGGAAATTTTCACACTTTCCACCGGCGTCAGCTGTGCCCGTTCTATTTCACTTTCCTCAGGAGAAAGGTTGGCAGCCGTTTCGTTCACTTTTTCTACGTTTTGTTCATCTACAATATGAACGACAAATTCTTTTGACTCGACAATGTTTCGGGCAGTATCTTTTCGTTCTCCCTGATTTCGTTGAATCGCTAAAGAAATCATCGGAGGGTTAGACGAAACAATATTGAAATAACTAAACGGGGCGCCGTTCAGCGTTCCTTCTTTTGACATCGACGTTACAAAAGCGATCGGTCTCGGGATAATGCTCCCTATTAGAAACTTGTAATTTTCTCGTTCTGTGTTTGCAGATGGGTCAATGGAAAGCAAAGCACTCACTCCAATCAGAATTTAATCGAGTTCTCTTACCTGGAAAGGGATCAGCACCCGTTCAATTTGTTGCCGGCGGGGTTCATACTGCTCCGGCAGCATCAGCTTTTCTCCCATCGTTTCAAATGTCTCATCATGCGCAAACCCTGGAGGATCGGTCGCAATTTCAAATAGGATTTCACCATGCTCTCTAAAGTAAATGGCATTAAAGTAATTTCTGTCCCGTACTGCCGTCACGCCATATCCGTTTTCAGCCACATATTTTTGCCACTCTAGCTGATCCTGATCATCTTCGGCGCGCCAGGCAATATGGTGCACAGTACCAACACCCATTGTTCCCCGCCCAATCGGCGTTCTTTTTAAATCAATGATATTTCCAATGTCGGCTGAAGACTGAAAACGCACGAAGTCTCCTTCTTCACTTACTTTTTTTAGCCCCATCACCTGCTCCAGTAAGTGAGCCGTTTTTTCCGGCTGGGCTGATAATAAAGTAGCCCCGCCAAACCCTTTAATGGCTGTGTCTGGTGTAATGTCTCCAAACTGCCATGTATTCTTTTCGCCTTCCTCCCGCTCCACAATCTCCAAATGAAGTCCATGAGGATCGTCGAATTCGAGGTATTGCTCCCCAAAGCGCTCCATTTTGGTAACCGGCACATTGAATTTCGCCAGCCGTTCTTCCCAAAATACGATCGCTCCTTTTGGAACAACATAAGAAGTGACCCCTACCTGGCCATCTCCTATCGTCCCCTGGCGGGCGCCTGCCCAAGGGAAAAATGTAATGATTGTTCCCGGTTTTCCGCCTTCATTGCCAAAGTAAAGGTGGTACGTTCCGGGGTCATCAAAGTTCACCGTTTGTTTAACGAGGCGCAGCCCCAGTACACCTGCGTAAAAATCAACGTTTTCCTGTGGATGGCCGACAATCGCTGTAATATGGTGAATGCCTGCTGTTTGTTTGTTCATTTTACCTGCTCCTTTTTGATGTGATTGGTTCGGTTTCGTTATGCACCGAATTCTTGATTGAACGACTTAGTAGTACGTCACAAATTCACTGACAGGTTTTCGGTACCCGCGCGGCTTTCTGCTCTCTGTCTTTTCTTTTCCAATCGTAATCATTAAAACGGGTTCATCTTCATCATGTATATTTAACAGCTCTCTTACCGCTTTAGGATCAAATCCAATCATCGGACATGTATCCCAGCCTTTTTCTTTGGCCGCTAGCATAAACAGCATGGCGGATAAAGAAGCATTCCGGATTGCTTCGTCCCGCTGAAATTCTCGTCCTCTTGATTCATAAAAGGAGACGGTATCTTCAACCATTTGATCATATTCTTGCTTGTTCACAATTCCAAGCATTTTTAAACCCTCGTAAATTTGTGAAGCCTGCTTAAATGCGCCTTTGTCTCCAAGCACAATAACCACGGCTGAAGCGCTTGACACTTTATATTGCCCGTAGGCAGCCGTTCTTATCTTTTCTTTCAGTTCTGGCTCCATTACGGTTATATATTTCGTATGCTGCAGATTAAAAGCCGATGGTCCCAGCTTGACGAGCGAGAAAATGTCATTTAATTCGTTTTTGGTAATGGGTGTATCAGCCAGGAAATTGCTCGCCGAGCGCCGTTCTTCTACTAATTGTGTAAACTCGGTCATTTTCACATCCCCCTTCGGATAAACATCTCGAATTCGAGATATTAATGTATAAAAGATGATAAACCTTCTGTTTTAAAATTGAGTAAGGGCAAGAACTTCTTTAAAAAATGCTGCTTTCTCTTTCTAAATAGTTACCACTTTAAAATAAATTATCTTGAATTCAAGATAAATATACCTGATTCTTTTCGGTCTGTCAACTGATTGTACTGAAAGATTTTTCATATTTCTTTCTGCCCTTCAAACTGAACCAGCTAAGCCGCATGTCAGACTCTTTTTTCTTTAGAATTAAAAAGACAGGCACAAATTTGTGCCTGCCTTTAAACTAACGACGATGCTGCACGAGGTCAATGGCGCCTAATACTATGTGGGCTATTCCAAAACCAAACACAGTGTTTGCAATGGCTTTATTGGTCCCGTCTCTTTGTCTTAGGGCATATCCAGTGGCCGTAACAGCTGAACCCAATACAGTTGGAATTAAACCTTCACGAACGTTCAATGGAATCTCCCTCCACATCGTAGTCAGCGGATGTATTCACACCCACGTGTATCATGTCAGAAAACTCGGACATGTATGTGTGTTGCGCTTTTTTCATAAAAAAACTGAAGTACGAGAACGTTATGTTCCTTGTACTTCAGCAGATATTACGCCTTCAATGCTCCGGATGCTTTCATAAACGTCCGTTGTATACCGCCGCTTTTCTACTTCGGCTTCCAGATACATGTTTTTGCAGTCATCTTCTAGATCTTTAAGCCGCAAATTTTTTACGTTCACGCCAGTTTGTTTAATACTTTTCAGCAAGAGAGTTAAATTCACGCTGTCTTCTACCTTAATTTTCACGTAGATTGGTTTCATCAAAAGTGTTTTTGGACCAAACAGCTTCATTAAAAACGGTATAATCTCAACCGCGAAAATCACGAGGATGACCATCACAACGGCTTCCAGGTAAAATTCTGCGCCGACCGCGATTCCTGTTGCCGCCGATGCCCAAACAATAGCTGCCGTTGTTAAGCCTGAAATCATTTCATTGCTCCGGCGTAGAATAACCCCCGCTCCGATAAAGCCGATACCCGAAATAATCTGAGCTGCAAGGCGCAGTGGATCCATCGGCCGGATCGCCGCTTCTGCATAACGAAAGCTTGATTCAATCGACACGATGGTAAGCAGGCAGGCTGCCGCAGCGATTACAATAGAAGTTTTCATGCCGACAGGCTTTCGTTTAAATTCCCGTTCAACACCGAGCAAGAAACCTAAAAAGGCCGCAAATGCAATTTTTCCAATCATCCATAGTTCCATCTCCCAGTCCATATCTTCCCCTCTTCTGTTCTTTATTTTAACTACACCTTTTAGAAGCCGCTTTGGCTTTTAGCCTGAATGCTTCCGCACGGTCCGTTACGTTTTTTCCTTTGTTTCCTAATGCTAATATTTATGCAAACCTGCGTTCACTTTTTCATCAGTTTTTGTATTTTACTTTGCCGTTTGGCTTAAAACCAACAGTAAATTTGAACTTTGTAAAAGAGAATGGGAAAGCTTTACAGTGTAAACACTACAAGCCTGCTGTACACATATCTTTTAGTATACGCCGCTTGACTATAGTAATCTATTACTACCTCAAGTACAATAAAGAATTTTTCCCAAGACCTTTTTCTTTTTATGAAAGAAATATAAAAAAGCCGCTCCGGAAAAAGGAAGCAGCTCAAACTTATGGAAAGCTAAACTGTTTTTTAGTGATTGATTTTACAATATTTTTCGGCTGTCGTAAAAACACCTAATTTTATCCGAGTGGCACTTCCTGTCTTAGTGAAACAATTTGCTTTGTCTCCTGTGACTCAAGTGCCGCTAAAATAATTTGCAGAGATTTCAAGCCTTCTTCGCCGCTGATAAGCGGTTCCTTGTTTTCCTGAATGCTTTCAATAAAATGATCAATTACATGCGAGTTTGTCTGCCCGCCTTCTTCATTGGTTTGGATTTTATCCAATTTATGATTCACTACATTACCGTTGCGGTATTCTTCAACGAGGGAATATTCCGGATCCGCTTCTAGACGAAGCACCCCCTTTTCTCCATAAATAATCGTAGAATTGTCGCCGCCCGAAACGTAGGCCCAGCTTGCAGAAAGCGTGCCGATAATGCCGCTCTCTGTTCTTAGAATACAAACCGCATTGTCATCCACTTCCGTGTTTTGTTTTGCATTTGTTTCAATGAACGCACCTACTTCTGAAAACTCGCCAAGCAAATAACGCATTAAATCTGATTTGTGTACGCCAAGATCGCCCATTGCGCCGATAAATGCCTGCTCTTTATTAAAAAACCAGCTTTCAGCTCCATCTACACTCCACGCTTCAGGCCCCGGATGGCCAAATGTTGCTTTAAAGCTGTAAATCTTTCCAAGCTTGCCGCTGCCGATGATCTCTTTTGCCGTCTGATGGGAAGACACGAAACGCTGGTTGTGGGCAATCATCAGCTTTTTATTGTTTACTTTTGCCGCTTCAATCATGGCTTCTGCTTCTTCTTTTGAAGTAGCCATCGGCTTTTCACATAAAACATGCTTGCCTGCATTTAGCGCATCAATGGATACAGGCGCATGCAGATAGTTAGGCAAACATACACTGACGGCATCAATATCATCAAGAGCTATTACCTCTTTATAATCGGTGTAGGCTTTAGCATCGTACATTGCTGCCATTTCTTCTGCACGTTCTGCCACAATGTCGCATACCGCTGCGACCTCTACCTGATTGTTCGCTTTATATTCAGGAAGATGACGATATTTTGCAATACTCCCACATCCGATAACCGCTACCCTCAATTTACTCATTCTCTTTTCCTCCCCAGTCTTATACTGCTGCATTTGGTTGTTTTATTAACGGCGGACAATTGCAGCTGCTTTCCATTATGTAATGCCTTCCCTGTTCGGATGACAGATGAATGCCATGCATAATTTCAAGAACGTGCAGTGCCATCTCTCCATTTGCGCGTGGTTGTCTGCCTGTTTCAATCGCTTCTGCCATATCTGCAAGTCCGATTCCACGCAGGTTATCGAAAGCATCTCCTTCTGGTTTGATTTCTTTCCATTCTTTTTCATCGTGTCTTTTCACTAAAACAGGCTGGTTGAAATGATTAGGATCCGGGAGGCTAATCGTGCCCTCTTCGCCGTAAATTTCAATGAATGGCGTGCGTGCTGCAGATACATCAAAGCTCGTTGTAATCGTTGCCGTGGCCCCATTTATAAAATCTAAAATTCCGGTAACATGAGTTGGAACCTGAACGGTAATTTTTTCTCCGTATTTTGCTTCACTTGTAATGGTACGCTCTGGGAACGTAATTCGAGCGGATCCAGTAATGCGGTTTACCGGACCCATCAGGCTGACAAGTGCCGTAAGATAATACGGACCCATATCAAACATCGGCCCGCCGCCTGCGTGGTAAAAAAATTCGGGATTCGGATGCCATGATTCAGGCCCCCGTGACATCATGAATGCGGTTGCACCAACTGGTTTTCCAATAACTCCATCTTTCATTAATTGGCCGGCAAGCTGAATGCTGCCGCCTAAAAAAGTGTCCGGTGCGGAACCGACTGTGACATTGTTTAAACGTGCAGCTTCCATAATCCTCTTTCCATCTTCCAATGAAACAGCAAGAGGCTTTTCTGAGTATACATGCTTCTTTTGTTCAATAGCTTCGAGTGCTACTGTTGCGTGAGCGTGTGGAACCGTTAAGTTCAAAATCATATCAATGTCCGGTGAAGCGATCATTTCCTCGACACTGTATACAGATTCAACACCATATTTACGAGCTGCTTCTTCGGCTTTTGCCTTGTCTAAATCCGCACAAGCAATAATATTAAACTGCGGAAAGCGGCGGCTATTTTCCAAATAAATGCCACTAATATTTCCACAGCCGATGACGCCAACATTTACTGCCATTCTTATCCCCCTTTTTAGTTGCCTGTAAGATGCGGCAGTTTCGTTTTTAAATAGTTAATGCTGATTTCAATACTTTCAAACGGAGACTTACGAGTCATATCTTGTTCTACTATCCACCACTCCACATTGGATTCTTCACCTGCTGCCAGGACCTCATCAAGATCCACACCGCCTGTGCCCAGCTCCGCAAAAAACTGCTCCTCATCTGTTGTCATATCTTTTAAATGAACGAGAGGTGTTCTTCCGTTATAACGACGAAGCCAGTCAATCGGCCGTTCCCCAGCTTTAGTCAGCCAATACACATCAAATTCTGCTTTTACATTTTTTGAGTCCGTATCATCAAAAATGGCTTCAAGCGCCGTCCGGCCATCTGATAAGCGGTCCAGTTCAAAATCGTGATTGTGATAGCAAAGCGTGATACCTTCCTGGCGGCATGTTTCCCCAGCTTCATTCAGCAAGGCAATAAGCGCCCTGTAATCTTCTTCACTTCGCTGGTCTGGCAGTAAATATGGGCAAACCACAAATTTACTGCCTAATGTTTTTTGATCTTCAATCACTTGTGCCAAATTTGTTTTCAATTCGTCCAACGGTACATGGCTTGAAGCGGCTTTTAGCCCCAGTTCATCCAGCAATGTACGGACTTCAGCAGCGGACAGCCCTCCATATCCTGCAAATTCAACACCATCGTAGCCAAGTTCTGCCACCTTTTTCAATGTGCCGGCAAAATCCTTCTCGCTTTCATCACGCAAAGTAAACATTTGAACCGCTACCGGAATCGCTTTCATTTTATTTCTCCTTTTCTTGTCATATGATTAATCTGACTACAGCATATAACGGACAATTAAAAATGAACATAAATGATATAATTAAAACATGTACAATTTTGCTATTATGTAAAAAAGCGAGTGAATGATATGGATATACATGTATGCGGTTACTCTTATCACACACAGGGGTTTTATTCTCAGCACAAACCTGGGTCTGCAAGTTATTTGTTTCGTTTGCAAACGGAAGGGTCATGTGAAGCCAAAATCAATGGGGAGAAACTTCTGATCAAAAAAGGGGATCTTTTAATGATTCATCCAGAGGACCACTACGAACTTTTTGTTAAAGAAAAGGTTGGCAGCGGGGATTATTACCTCATTTGCAACGACGCCTGGCTTGATGAATGGTGGTCCCGATCAGCAAAGCGGACAATTTCACACATTGGGATTAATGAAACCCTCATTTCCTTGTGGCAGAACATCATCATTGAAGAACGCAGGCCCTCATCCAGTGATAACCAAATGATCACCAGCTATTTGCTGCGGGCGCTTTGTCTATCTCTCGAACGGGCCTCCACTGAAACGAGTCCTGCTTTTTCTCGTCCCTACTCAGTGACACGTATGATGCGGTATATTGAGGAGCATGCACTGACAACATTCAAAGCAGACGATGTAGCACAACATGCAGGACTCAGTCTATCACGATCTGTCCATCTCTTTAAAAGCTGTGTTGGAAAAACGATGGTTGAATATGCTCAAGAGATCCGTTTGTCCTCTGCCATTGACCGAATGATATACACGAATATGACACTTGAACATATTGCGATCGAATGTGGATTTGGTTCTTATTCCTACTTTTGCAAAGTATTTAAGAAAAAGTATGGAACCGCACCCGGAGCATACAGAAGGTTAAGGTCAAACGTGGTCATTAACGATAATCAGACAGATTACTCTTGAAAAGGACAGAAGTAATGATAGAAACAAAATCATATGAACTTTGAAGCGGCCGATCGGCTGCTTTTTCTACTTTAATTAAGTGATAAACTGAGTAATTGTCTTTAATTGAACTGCCACCCACTTACCTAATTTTGGCGGTACTCCCATTTCCCCTTCTTAATTTTTAATTTCTTTTATTTATTTTTAAAATTTTATTAAATAGGGCTATTTTACAATCAGGTAGTTTTTATCATTTTAAAGTAATTAATCCTTTTATTTTAATTAAATATTAAATTTTATACATTAATTTTAATTTTTTATGAACTAAAACCCTTCTCTTTCCCCAATTTTGGTCTTTTGTTATATTTTCTGATTATTACGAAAAAAGGAACAATGTTCCTATGGATAGTAATGGTATAGAAACATTTTATTTACAATAATTAACTATAATATTCCATAGTTACGTTTAATATCTAAATTTTATAAAAGAAAGGAATGAACGCATGATCGCTTTAAGAAGATTTGAAGGATACAGCATCAGCCGGTTTCAAAGAGATCTGCTTGCTGGGTTGGTAGTAGGGGTTGTCGCAATTCCATTAGGAATGGCTTTTGCGATTGCTTCTGGTGTAAGACCGGAGTATGGATTGTACACGACCATTATTGCTGGCATTTTGGTTTCGCTTTTAGGAGGCTCCAAATTCCAGATTGCGGGTCCTACAGGAGCTTTTGTTCCTATTCTTTTTGCGGTTGTTTCCCAGTATGGATATGAAAATCTTCTGATTGCCGGATTCATGGCCGGAATCCTGCTTCTTCTGGCCGGTCTTTTGAAAGCAGGACGGTTTATTAAGTTCATTCCACGCCCTGTTACAATAGGATTTACAGCTGGCATCGCCGTCATTATTTTTTCCGGGCAAATTGCTAACTTTCTTGGTTTGCGAGACATTAAGAAACATGAAGAATTTCACTTAAACATGATAGAGATTATGCTGCACATTGGATCAGTTAATCCAATTAGCGTGCTGATTTCCTTCATCTGCCTGGGAACGATTATTTTAATGACAAAATATGTTCCTAAAATACCCGGGCCTCTGGCTGGCTTGCTAGTTTCAAGTGTTGTCGCCTTTTTCTTTTTTCGCGGTCAGGTAGAGACCATCGGCACGGCATTTGGATCGATTCCAAGCGGACTGCCGGCTTTTCAATTTCCAGCGATCACATGGGAAACAGTGATTATGCTCTTGCCTGCTGCGCTTGTAATTGCCGCCTTAGGAGGAATCGAGTCTCTTTTATCAGCCGTTGTGGCTGATAATATGAGTAAAGAAAAACACCATAGTAATAAAGAACTCGTTGGACAAGGAATTGCCAATATGGTGACCCCTTTGTTTGGCGGCATTCCCGCTACAGGTGCCATTGCCAGAACGGCAACCAATATTAAAAACGGGGCGGCTTCCCCTTTATCGGGCATTGTGCATGGCCTTGTCGTGCTGCTCGTCGTGCTTTTGTTAGCTCCTTACGCTTCCCATATTCCAATGGCGAGCATGGCGCCGATTTTAATGTTCGTGGCCTGGAATATGAGTGAACGAAAAGAATTCCGTCACATTGTACAAACAAGAAGTGCAGATTCAGCTGTCCTGATTGTTACATTTTTGTTAACAGTTTTCACCGATTTAACGACTGGGGTAGGAGCCGGATTACTATTGGCTCTGCTAATGTTTGTGGTTAAAATGAGCCGCGGCTTAAAGGTCTCTAAAGTACTTCCGGATCCAGAAGACAAATTGGTAAAGCCAGAAATGGTTGCTCAAGGTAAAAACTGTCCTCAAATCGGCATGTATACCATTGAAGGGCCGTTGTTTTTTGGATCAACTGAAAAGTTTGAAGAAGCGATTGACCACATTTTAGAGTCAAAACCAAAAGTGCTGCTGCTGCGCATGAGCAACGTTTCTTTTATTGACACCTCGGGTGAAGCGCTTCTTGTTTCCATTGCCAATCAGTTGAAAGAACAAGGCGGACAACTGCTGCTGTCAGGATTGAAACGACAGCCGAAAGAATTGCTTTCAAGCACTGGTTTTTATCAGCATCTCGGTGAAGAATATTTCTTTGACCGTACCGGAAAAGCGTTAAACTATGCGTTAGCTCGTTTAAATGCCGGAACGTGCCTCGGCTGCAGACAGCGTGCCTTTAAAGAATGTGCCCAGCTTTCCAAACAGCCGGCCGGGCAGGTAAAGCAAGCGCGTAAAGGGTTAGCTGTTACTTAAAAATTTTCCATGCTTTCTTTGATTGCAATTGAAAAAGCTGGCCAGAATTGATCTGACCCAATAAAGTTAGACAAAAAGTTTAGGCAGCTTCCAAGACCTGAGTCCGGTATTCTATTGGACTTAGGTCATTTAATTTTGCCTTCATTCGTTTGTGATTGTAATAATAAATATACTCTTCTAATTCTCGTTCAAAATGTTCCATACTCTCAAACTCTTGTAAGTAAAGAAGTTCTGATTTTAATAAGCCAAAGAAATTTTCCATGACTGCGTTGTCTAAACAATTTCCCTTACGGGACATGCTTTGACGAATACCATATTCTTTTAATTTTTTTTGGTATTTGGCCATCTGATAATGCCAGCCTTGATCTGAATGAAGGATGACCTTATCTTCAGGCTGTATTCGCTTCACTGCTTCTTCTAACATCTCTTCAACCAGTGAATAAACAGGACGTTTCATCACTTTATACGCAATAATTTCCCCATTACATAAGTCTAGAACAGGAGATAAAAATCGTTTTTCTCCAAACAAGTGAAATTCCGTTACATCGGTTACCCATTTTTCATTCATGTTTTCTGTGCTGAAATCGCGATTCAGTATGTTGGGGGCGATTTTACCTACTTTTCCACGATATGAACGGTATTTTTTCATACGCACTTCACATTTTAAGCCCATCTCATTCATTAAGCGATGAATGGTCTTTGGGTCATGGTGAATGTGCCTTTTCGTTAATTCTTTGTGAATACGGCGGTAGCCATAACGACCTTTATGTTCATGATAAACGGCCTCAATGACCTCTTTTACACTCACATATTTATCTTCTCGATTTAATTGTTTTTCCCAGTAATAATATGTACTGCGTGGAATGTCAGCGACTTTAACTAATTCCACGATATCAAATTCATTCTTTAGCTCAAAAATTACTTGCGCTTTGACTTTGTTTGTAATTTTTCCTGTCCTTGAACTAAAGCGTTCAACTTTTTTAAGTAGGCGTTCTCCATGCGTAAACGCTCATTTTCAGCCTGAAGAGCCTCCATTGATCCTTCAACTGGTAATTGTTTTTTAACAGTAGATTTTGTTTCTTTTTTCATGAATGATCGCCCCTTTTTCTTTGGATACAGGGCATCCATTCCTCCAGTCTCAAATAACTTTCGCCAGTTTCGGATCAAGCCTGGTGAAGAAATATTGAAAATGGCAGCTGCGTCATAAGAGGATGTACCCGTGTCTTTCATATACTTGAGTACATTAAGTTTAAACTCCACAGAATAGCTTGTATAGGATTTTAAAAACCCTTCTGCACCGAATTGTTCATAAAGACGAATCCATCCACTTAAGATTGGAGAACTGACTCCGGCTTCTTCAGCAATTGTATAAATACTTTCATTTCTTTTTAAATACCTTAATACAATTTGAATCTTTTCTTCCATTGTAAATTTGGCCATAAAAACACCCCGTAAATGTTAGTTTGGTGTCTAACATTTACGGGGCAGTTCAAATCCTCAGGCCAGCTTTTTTACTTTATGATACCGGCGAACATATCCATAAAGGTTTCTCCGCCTCTTTAGAACATTCCAATAAAACCTTCTGCGAACTTAACCAGGAAGTCTATCTCTTTTCCCACCCGCAATTTCTTTTTTTTGTAAAACGCTCACATTATACTACTCATTCAAATTTGAATGAGTCAAGTTTCATTAGAACGGAAAATAGAAAGGGTTAGTTTTTATCCTGTTCCGCAACAAGGTCTTTCGCTGTTTCCTCGTCTGTGATCAGCACGTCGATCAGTTTTCCTTTTAAGGCTGCTTGTATAGATTGTACTTTTTCTTTGCCGCTCGCTACTCCAATAACAAGAGGAATATCTTTTAGCTTCTCAGCCTCAAAAGCAATAATTCGTTCATTCCAAGTACTTTGAGAAGTTGTTCCATTTTTGCTGATAAAGTTATAGCATATATCTCCTGCAATATCCTGATCAGCAAAATGATTTTGATGCTCCTGTCCAAGATAAGACTGTACCATTGTGGAATGTTCAGGCGTTCCGCCAATGCCGACAACCGCAATATCGGACTGAGCAGCAAGATCAAATACACTTTTAATAGAAGACTGGCTCATAAATACCTTTTTGGCTTCTTTAGAATCCACCATAACTGGTGTGTGAAGCAGCTTATATTCCGCATGCAGCTGTCCAGCCATCGTCGCTACAATATGATTCGCATGAATATCTACACGTTCATTCCCCATTCCGCCCACAAGCGGGACAAACCGAACAGAAGGATATGTTTGGTTGGAAGTCATTGCTTTTGCTACTTCAAACAGTGTGGTTCCCGACGAAACACCAATTACCTGACCATCCTGCATAATGCGCAGCAAATACTTGGCTGCTGCCGCACCGAGCCTGCTTTTAGACGATTCCCCGCCAAAACTCGGAATACATACCACTTCCCGAATGCCATAAGAACGTTCCACCTGCATTTCCAGCTGGCGAAACGGATGAATAACATCATCGTGAATGATAATTTTCACAATGCCCTGCTCTTTTGCCTTTGCTAAATATTTTGAAATCAATGAGCGGCTTACGCCCATTTCTTTTGCAATTTCTGATTGTGTGGCTCCTTCTTCGTAATACATGTGTGCCATTTTCACTAGAGCCCGCCGGTCTTCAATAAACGTCATTGTTCCTACCCCTTTGATATGCTGATTAAGCAGGGAGCCATGTTTCCATGAGCGTACCCTCCCTGCCCATTATACAAGTTGTTTAGCATAATCTGCTATGGAAGATTGTCTGTTACAAAGTAATAAGGCTCGAAAGAAGCTCTTTTTGCAGGCCGTCTTCCGGGAATAAATGATTTTGAAGCTCTCTTAGTTTCCAAACCGTCGTGCTTGGATTAAGTTCTACATCATCTGTCCCTGGACTAAAAAGATTTTAATATAGCAATTTTTATTGATGAGTTTAAAAAAGTGCCTGGATGAAATAAATCGCTGTTCTCCCTTTCACTTTAAATCAGAGCTCATCGCATAAATTGCCATTGCATCTTCTGAGCTATTTTGTGTTAAAAAATGAGGTTGTGTTAAAAATTAATATGCGATATATTGGTTTTATGGAAAAAAATATAATAAAACCTATTAAGCGTTTGTCCCTTAGAGATGAAGTGTACGAAACGTTAAAAAAATCGATTGTCACATTAGAATTTCAGCCGGAAGAACGGCTGCACGACAAAAAATTAGCTGAACAGTTTGGCATTAGCCGTACTCCTGTCAGGGAGGCGCTAAAACGCCTGGAAGATGAAGGGCTGGTAGAATCACTTCCCGGTTCTTCTACACGTGTGGCTCCACTAAATGTAGAGGAAGCGAAGCACGCTTTTACTGTGGTAGCTGTTTTACATGCCCTCGCCGCCCGGCTCGCGTGCCCTTTATTGAATCAAGCTGATATGGAAGCTTTAAAATCAATCAATAAAACGCTGCAGCTTTCAATTGAAAAAGGAGATGTGATTGGAGCAATTGAAGCAGATACCGCTTTTCACAAGGTATTTTTGGATGCGGCCGGAAATCCTGAAATTATCCTGGCCTTAGAACGCAGCGAGCCAAAAATTCACCGTTTAGAGATTTCACAATTCGCTACATTAAAAGCAT
Source organism: Domibacillus sp. DTU_2020_1001157_1_SI_ALB_TIR_016 (assembly GCF_032341995.1). NCBI lineage: Bacteria > Bacillati > Bacillota > Bacilli > Caryophanales > Bacillaceae > Domibacillus > Domibacillus sp. DTU_2020_1001157_1_SI_ALB_TIR_016. The sequence continues at coordinate 1,335,881 of NZ_CP135438.1, read as the reverse complement.
TAAACTCGATCGATCAGCACAATCAGATTATATTAGCATGTGAAAATCAACAGTTTGAAAAAGCGGTTCATCTTGTAGAGGAAAACTGGCTAAGTCTTGGAACACTGCTTACACAGCAAACAGCATCGAGGTGATAGTCATATGAAGCCTATTTTTCTTGGAATTTGCGCTGCTTTCTTTTTTGCTTTTACTTTTGTGCTTAATGCATCCATGGAGCTGTCCGGCGGCAGCTGGATATGGAGTGCATCGCTCCGCTACATTTTTATGGTACCCTTTCTTTTATGTATTGTGATGATAAGAAAAAATTTACGTCCGCTCCTGGTGGAAATGAAAAAGCAGCCCGGAACATGGCTTTTATGGAGCTTTATTGGGTTCGGCCTTTTTTATGCTCCGTTATGTTATGCCGCTGCTTATTCACCGGGCTGGCTGATCGCCGGAACGTGGCAAATTACCATTATTTCCGGCGCTTTACTTGCCCCTTTATTTTTTGAAACAGTGTATACAAAGGACGGTCCTTTGCAGGTAAGGGGAGAAATTCCTTTTAAAGGCTTGATCATGTCACTCATTATTTTGCTGGGAATTTTATTCATGCAAATGGAACACGCAAAGCAGTTTTCTGCCGAAAACATATTGCTGGGTGTGGTTCCTGTTCTGATCGCCTCATTTGCCTATCCTTTAGGAAACCGGAAAATGATGGACGTATGTGAAGGACGACTGGATGCTTTTCAGAGGGTGTTAGGCATGACCATGGCCAGTCTTCCATTCTGGCTTCTGCTTTCTTTGTACGGCTTTTATACCGTCGGCCTGCCAAGCAAAGAACAAAATCTCCAATCTTTATTAGTGGCCCTTTGTTCAGGTGTGATTGCAACAGTACTGTTTTTTAAAGCAACGGATATGGTAAGAGGAAATATGCAAAAGCTGGCTTCAGTTGAAGCCACACAATCGATGGAAGTTCTTTTTGCTTTAGCCGGGGAGCTTCTGTTTTTAGCAATTCCTGCTCCTTCTATGTTAGCTTGGTGTGGTATCCTTTTTGTAATTATCGGAATGATTTCACACAGCTATATTTCACATAGAAACGAAGAAAACCCTGTTAAACAGTCAACAACTGTTTAACAGGGTTTTCTTCGTTTCTTCTGCAGGCAAAATTATCGTGTCAGCATGCTTAGTTACTTTCCTTTGAAAGTTCGTCTATTGGTTCTTTTGGTGACAAAACGTTTTCCACCTCTTCTACTACAATATCATCGTTTACCTGGAAGGAAGCAGTTCCTTTAATATTTTCGGAAGAAGCACCGACTTTTACCGTATACGTCCCTTTTTCTACAATCCAGGCAGACTTATCTTCGTCAAAAGAAGCAAGCGACTTGGCATCAAGCTCAAATATCATATTTTCTTTCTTACCTGGCTGAAGCTCTTTTGTTTTGCCGAATGCTTTCAATTCCAGTGCTGGCTTTTCCAGCTTTCCATCTGGTGCGGACACATAAACTTGAACCGCTTCTTTTCCTGCTGTTTTACCCGTGTTTTCTACTGTGGCAAAAACTTTTATTTTTTTGTTAAATTCTTTTTGGTTCACTCGAATGTTACTATAATCAAATGTTGTATACGACAGGCCATAGCCAAATTCGTAAGCAGGCTTTACATTAAATGTTGAATGGTAACGGTAGCCGACGTAAATCCCTTCTTCATAGACCACTTTTTCTGGATTTTCAGCCGGGTCACCCGGGAAGTTATCTGCTGAAGGTACATCACTATAAGCAACTGGGAATGTGGTTGCAAGCTTTCCTGACGGATTCACGGCTCCTGACAGCACATCTGCTACTGCACCCCCGGCTTCCTGTCCAGGCTGCCAGGCTAGAAGAATGCTGTCCACTTTATCTCTCCAGCTGGCCATTTCAACCGGTCCGCCAATATTTAGGACAACCGCCACTTTCTTGCCTTCCTTATGATAAGCTTCTGCTACTTCTGCAATCATCGCCTGCTCTTGATCTGTCAGAAGGTAATCCCCTTTCTCATTTTTTCGGTCTGCGCTCTCGCCAGAATTTCTTCCAATCACAATAACCCCGGTATCCGTTTCCTTTACCGTTGACTGAATTTCGTCTGCTGCCAGTGTCTTTTCTGGAATCGGCGGCGTCAGCTTTCCAAAGTCGCTTCCCCATGGACTGTCGACAATTTTATACTCATCCATACTTCTCAAGTTTGCTATATAAGTTTTATAGCTGTTCAGCAAATCTTGATTTAGATGAAAGCCCGCTTCCTCTAATCCATCCGCAATAGAGGCGGTGTAGGCTGCATTAACATCTCCGCTTCCGGTACCTCCTTTAATCGTTTCAATTTGTGTGTTTCCAAACAACCCTACTTTTTCTTTTGAACGAAGAGGTAATGTTCCATTTTCATTTTTCAGCAATACCATGCCTTGAGCCGCGGCTTGCCTTCCCACTTTAGCGTGTGCCTGTAAATCCGGCTGACTGGAGTACTCATATCCTTTAAAAGTCGGTGTTTCAATTACCACTTGCAGAATTCGTTTAATATTACGGTCAAGTACTGCTTCATCTAACAGTCCATTCATTACCGCAATAGCAATCGCCTCCGCTTGTCCCATACCTGGCATAATCAGGTCATTGCCCGCTTTCATCTGCTCAACTGGGTCCGTCCCGGCGAACCAGTCTGTCATGACAAACCCTTTGAATCCCCAGTCATTTCGAAGCACATTGGTAAGCAGATCGTTATTTTGAGAAGCCGGCAGGCTATTTAGCTTGTTATAAGAGCTCATCACGGCCCACGGCTGAGCTTCTTTTACGGCCGTTTCAAACCCTTTTAGGTAAATCTCTCTTAGAGCTCTCTCTGAAACTACTGTATCAATCGTCATCCGGTTGGTTTCCTGGTTATTCGCTGCAAAGTGTTTGATTGTAGCTCCGACCCCGTTTGATTCTACTCCATTTACAAGAGCCGCTGTCATTTTGCCAGCCACCAGCGGGTCTTCTGAAAAATATTCAAAGTTGCGGCCATTTAACAAGTTTCGATGAATATTAAGAGCAGGAGCAAGAAAAATATCAATCCCGTATTCTTTTACTTCATTTCCCTGTGCTTGCCCCACTTTTTGCACGATCTCTGTATCCCATGTGGAAGCCAGAGATGTGGCAATCGGAAAAGCCGTCGCATAGTAGGTTTTCTCGTCACCTGCTCTTGTTGGACTAATTCTCAGCCCGGCCGGTCCATCGGCCATCAGCAAGCTTGGTATACCAAGACGCGGAATGCCATACGTTTGTCCAACCGCACCGGCCACTCTTGCTTTTGGTGTGCCGAACATACCAGGCATGCCGGTCCCTACTACAAGTTTTGCTTTTTCCTCCAGGGTCATAGCTTGAATAACAGAATCGATTGATTGTGCGTTTATTAATTGAGGTGTTTCAGTCTGGGAGTCAGCAGAGACAGCGGCCTGAAGGGATTCTGCTGCAGATGTTTGTGCATAAGCCATTCCTCCAGCGTTAGAAGTAACCAATAACACGCCGACTGCAGATAAAGCGGCGAACCGTTTCAGCTGTGATGTCTTTTTGATTTTCTTCAATTGTTTTCCCATTATGATACCTCCCATTTTTAAGTTCCCCTGCTTAAAAGTAGTTTTTCGCTTCACAAACTGCTGTTTTAAACACAGATACGCTAAACCTTTCTGAAAACTGCCTAAATATAGGAATAAACATAACAGCCGTTGAACAAATCACCCTGCTTCTTATGAGAGGTCAACCTTATGTAAGCGTTAACAATATTGATTATAGGCTGTTTATGCGCCTTGTTTTTCTATAATTTTTTAAGATTATCTGTACTTTTTTATTTTTAAGAGTAGAAAGCAAAAAAGACAAAACTGCTTACCAATCTAAGATTGGTAAGCAGTTTTGTCTATGGTTTTACATATTTATCGCATTACAGGCCAGAAGACTCCTTCAAATTGCTTCGCAATTAGTGGGAGATGAATGGCCGCTTTTTTTGTGTTTGTTACTTAGTGGTTGAAACGTATGTTTCCTTTTTGGTATACTGTATTTGTTAAATACTGGAGGTGGATCGAGATGATGCTGAATTACCGCTTCGAAATTTTTCCGACTGAAGAACAAAAAAGCACGCTTCACTCATGGGTCAATCTCTGCCGCCATCAGTATAATTCTGCTCTTCTCGACAAACAAAGAGCCTATCAAAATAACAAGAAAAACCTGACTAAATCTGATCTCAGTGCCCTGTTAACCCTATCCAAGAAACAACATCCATACCTTAAAAAAGTGCCTTCTCAGCCCCTTCAGGAAACACTGGACAGGCTGGGAAAAGCGTTTGATCAATTCTTAAAAAAAGAAGCACGCTACCCTAAGATGAAAAAGCATAAAGACTACCACTCGATTACATTTACACAGTTTGGCATGGGCAAACAAAAAGGCAAAAAAGGCAAGATGCATACCGTCCGGCGGGCTGTTTCCTTCGGAAAAGGGGGAAAGCTCCTCATTTCTAAGCTGGGCTTAGTGGATATCTGCCTCCATCGGAAACTGGATGGAAAAGTCAAACAGGTGATCATTAAGCGCCAGAATGAGCGCTGGTTTGCTATTTTCTGTGTCGAAAGACAGGCAGACCCGCCGCAGGCTGTCCATCAAGGCTCTAAAACAGCCGGTATTGATGTCGGCATCAAGAAATTTGCCGTTCTGTCGAACGGCGAAGAGATTCTAAACCCAGGCTTTCTCCGTAAAGAGGAGAAAAAACTCATTCGTGCCCAGAAGAAACTTTCGAGAAAGAAAAAGGGCTTCTCAAACTGGCAAAAACAAGCGGCCAGGCTGCAGAAGCTTCATGCCAAGGTGGCGAACCAACGGAAGGATTTCCTGCATAAAACAGCGTTCCGCCTTGCAAACACCTATAGCGTCATTTGTGTGGAGGATCTGAATATCCGCAATCTCGTAAAAAACCGGAAACTGTCCAAATCGATTCATGATGCAGGGTGGGGAATGTTCCGCCAGTTTCTGGCATATAAATGTGAGCGCAATGGCGGCCAGCTGGTTAAAGTGAAGCCGCATTTCACCACCCAGGACTGTTCAGGCTGCGGAAAAAGGGTGAAAAAATCCCTTTCCGTCCGAACACATGCATGTCCGGATTGCGGTCTTGTGCTGGACCGCGACCATAATGCCGCCTTGAACATTGAAAAAGCCGGGCTGGCCCAGATAGGACTCATTCCGGCAATATAATTCCTTTACAACTGTAGGTCGAGGTCCCGCCCGAACAGTATAAAACAACGCCTGTGGAGATGATGTAAGACCCTGTTCGGAAGAACAGGGCAGACATCGATAAAGCAGGAAAATCAATGAAGTTAGAGGATGCTTTTTTATGCTTCTGACAGAGATGCTCCATCAAATTGCGCAGCAATTAGCTGGAGAGGTTCACTTACCAGGTGTTTGTTGTTTTCCTTGCTCTTTTATAAACTTGCTTACGAGGAAAATGAAACAGGCGCTGCTTTTATCCATAAATATGATACGTATTACGATTCTCTTTGGCTTTGTATAATGCTCTGTCTGCATGACGCAGTAATACTTGTGTGCTTTCGCCATGATGCGGATAAAAAGCAATGCCATTGCTTGATGTGGCCCTGATCATGTGCCCCTGAAGGTGATATGGCATCCGGAGTTCCTGCTGAATTCTTTCTGCTACTTCCGTTACTTCCTTTAAGCTGTTGATATCGGAGAGCAAAATCGTAAATTCATCTCCTCCCATGCGGGCTATCATGTCACTTTTGCGTGTTGCTTTCATCAGCCTTTGGACAAACTGTTTTAATAGTTCGTCTCCTATTTCATGGCCATATGAATCATTAACCTCTTTAAATTTATCGATATCCATGTACATAACGGCAAAACTGCGGCAGGAATGCTTCGCTGCATCAATTTCCTTATCGATAAATTCAGTGAACATTCGTCTATTGTATACACTCGTTAATGAATCGAATGATGCATAGTTTTGCAATTCCTCTTCGTCCCGCTTCCTTTGTGTGATATCCCGGGCCGCTACTATGTATTGTTGAACAAGCCCTTCTTTTCCACTGACCGGTGAAAAAATGGCTTCTACCCAGATCCATGAGCCGTCTTTTGTACACTGGCGGAACTGTACCTGGCACATGCTGTTTTCCGCTATTGAACGCTCAAACTGCTTCCTTACCTGCTCGACATCTTCTTTATAAACAGTATTAAAAAATATTTTTCCTACTAACTCATCCGGCTTAAAACCAAGTACCTTCTCGTGGGAAGGAGAAGCATAGGTAATCTGGCCATTTGAATGAAGAACTTTAATAATATCATGTGAATGTTCAGCAATGATGCGGTACCGTTCTTCGCTTTGCATTAACTCTGCCTGTACCTGCTTTAGTTTCGTAATATCTTTGTATACCCCAATTACAGCCCATACTTCTCCTGCTTTATTTTTAAGAGGATTGTAAGTCGCCAGTACATCCAGTATACTGCCGTCTTTTTTTTGTCGTTCGGTTTCTAAACTAACAATTGTTTGTCCTTTTCGGAGCTGGCTGCGTATTTGCTGAAGCTCTTCTTTTAAATGAGGCGGCGTGAAGATAATGGCTGGCCTTTCCCCTTCTGTGTCTTCCTTTGTCCAGCCAAAAAGAGAAGTAAAAGCAGGATTGATATGCAGCAGCCGTCCTTGAAGTGTAAATAAGTCAATCGCGTCCGCCGTGTTGTTCCAAACGAGCTCAAGCTGTTCTTTTACATGACGCAGCTCTCTTTCAAGCTTCTTCGTCTCAGAAATATCACAAAAACTGATAGCTCCTGCTGTTACATTTCCTTTTTGATTTTTAATAGGCAGATAGGTAATGGCTACATCAAGCAGTCTTCCATCTTTATGCCGCCGCTGCGTTTCATAATGAGAAATAGTATGTCCTTGAATCATTTGCTGAAAAAAAATCTCTGCTTCTTCTCCTTTATCCTCGGGAATAAAGCCGCACGTATGAAGAGCTGTTTCTGTTTTAAATGCCCCCTCTTCCCAACCGAACACTTTTTTGAAAGCAGGGTTTAATTCCAAAAGATCACCTTTCACCGTCCATAACGAAATTGGGTCCACCGAATGAGTAAAAAATGCTTCAAAAAAAGAATGATCCATCTCAATTTGTGTTTTCTGGATGGATGATTTGCTGATTCCTTGAATAGTGAAGATGAGGTGAGTACAAAGATTTCTTTCATTAAACAGAGGCGTCAAAACCATTTGTCTGGCCGTTCTATTTTGAGGCAGACAAACTAGCTCATTAAAGGTTATGCTGCTTCGAGAAGCTGCCGCTTCCCTGCAGTGCTTTAGGATTATGCCTTGCGAATCTTCCGGCCACATCTGGTGTAAAAGCATTCCACATACATTTGCAGGCCAATTAAAACAGTCCATTGCTGCGTCATTGATGAAAGCAAAGCGATAAAACATCTCACCCTCAACAGAGAGGAGCATCACAGCATCCGGTATATGATTAAGAAGAGAAGAAGCGATTTCTGGATGCAGGGCATCTACAGGAACTGTTTTTTCATTCATGTTCATCATTACTCCTTTGAGGAATCTTGCTCTTAGAGGAAAAGAAGCTATGATGTCTAAGACGCATAAAGCTCCTTCTAATTTCTCACCTTTATGTACAACTTGTAAAATGAATAAATTCCCAATTTACTTAAATGAATTATATCTTACTAGTAGTCTTTTTGCACTAAATCTTATAAAATATTTTCCAATTTAATCAACCTACCCAGTTCATATAAATTCCTAATAAGTTGCTCTATAGGATAGGATGCTAGTTTCCAGCCAGCTAAATGTAAGAACAGAATCACCTGATTGTATACCCATTATTTAAAAACATTCAACCCTCTCCTTTCTTTGCAGATCTACCAAACCCTTTTTATAAAATCTATTATTATTCAGAGCAGCGTGCTTTTATGACTACCTTTTTATCTTTTAAATAGAAAAAAAGATTCACTATTAAAAAGCCGCTGATCCCGAATGGATTAGCGGCTTCATTTGTATATTATAGACAGTTACTTTTTACTTATTGCAGTTTAGATTAAAAGGATAAGTCCATATAATTGAAACCGGTTTTGCCGGTATTCATTTAATATCTACATCATCCATGTTAACTACTTTTAATGAATCAGAATAGAGTCCTTTATAACATGCCTTTCAACAGACAAGATAAATACGACTCTATTAGAGAGAAGCTGGGATATATCTGATTTGATAAGGAAGTATTAAATGTTTGTTTACAAATTTCAGCCGAAACCTTAAATAGTTCACAGCACTTTATGCAGTTCAGCAAGCGGGGAGAATAGTTGATGATCCGATCAGAGACAATGTATTCAAGTAACTTTATATAGTACAAGTAAAATTATTCAACCGTTTCGTCCGGGACAAAACGGCAGCTACAAAAAAGCGGCGGGTGACCGGTACCTTAAAGCTGAATTCTTACACTCCAGATTGATCATTCAGTTGTAATAGTAAACGTAACTTTATGTGTCGGCAGATAGGATTTAGCAAAATGAATCGGAATATCGTCTTGATCAAATGCTACTTTCTCAATTTCATAAAATGAATGGTCCGGGGAACTTTTCAGTAAGGCGGCTTGTTCCATGGTTGGATTAATGACATTTAGTGTTTTTTGATTTTTCACTAAGTCAACCTTATATCTGTTTTTAATAATGCTATAAATAGAGCTTGATTCTTCCAGATGCTTATCTAAATCAGGAAATTTTTTTAATGAGTAATAACTGCTTTCTAAATGAATAGGTTCATCATCAATCAAGTGCAGTCTGTTAATTTCTAGTATCGGTTCTTCCAGCTCTACATGCAAGGAATCAATATTTACATCTGCAATCGTCACCACGGCAGTCGAAAGAATTTTCGTTTTAGGCTGTTTACCTGACTGGACCAGAAACTCTGAAAACCCACCCACTGAGACAAGCTCCCGTTTAATTTTCCCAGCAGATTTTACAAAAGTTCCGATACCGTGCTGCTTTTGAACAATCCCTTCTTCTTCGAGCTCTGCAATCGCTCTTCGTATCGTAATACGGCTAACCCCATGCAGTTCACACAATTCTGCTTCGGTCGGCAGCTGGCTTCCTATGGTGTATTGTTCATTCTCAATATTTTTTTTGATTGTTTCTTTTAATTGAACATATAGTGGTTTTGCATATCTTTTAACTTTAGTTTTCATATTACAACCTCAACTGTCAAAGAGCCTTTGGGGTTAGCTCTCTTTAATCTTCTAGACGATACAATAGTGTTATCATTCCTACTTGAAATAAGCATTTTAACAGCACGATTAGAAATCCGCATCATGAGCAACCCCTTTCAATTTAATCATAAAGACTTCCTAAATTCCTGTCCATCAATTTACACTGCCCCACTTTTTCCTTGCATAGTCCAAACTGGCCTGCACGCATTTTTCAGGATCCGCATTATATTGGTTTCCGAAGACTTCCAAGGTTAAATACCCATTATACCCTATATTCTCCAAGCTTTCTTTCAATGAACCTAAAGGAAATTCCCCTTTTCCTAAAGCAAGGTGGGAAGAATTGTTCCATTGTCCATCAACAAAATGAATATGTACCAAATCATCCGCAAATAAGGTGTTATAATCTTCAATCGTATCGCCAGCAACTATCATACATGGTATATCGATCATCACCTTTAAAAAGGGGTTTTTTATTTCCGCCAGCATTCGTTTTGCTGTTCTTGCATTGATGACTACATTTGAATAAGGATAAAAAAAGGGTTCTAACAGCAAAGTGATTCCTTTCTTTTCCGCTAATTGGGCGATCTGATAAATAGAATCTCGGGCTCTTTTCCAAGCATTTTCTTCAGGTTCGTTAAAAAAACCGTATCCAGCTGAAATCAGAAGATATGGACACTCCAGGGAATCTGTAATCGCTAAACTTTTTTCAAAGTAGCGGATGCTGCTTTTTCGTGTTTCATTGTCTGGAGCCGCTAAGTTGACCGGGTAGCTGCACTGCTCCGGTGTAAAGCATATGATTTCTAAATTTCTTGATTTAATTTTTTTAAAAAGGGACTGAACTTCTGAAGCCGTTACCTTTTCCACATGTAAGTGCGGCTCCCCTCCCCAAAGTTCAATTGCCTGCAGGTCAAGCTGAACGGTAGAGTCTAAAAAATAATCAATGGGATACCGCTGGTAGGCCAGGTTCATGTTTGCAAAATTCATTTCTCCGTTCCCTCTTCCCTTTATTTTTTTGCTCCGTATCCGAAAGCACCATAGTGCCCGCATACTTTTGAAGCAAACTCGGACGCTGTTCGAAGGGCCGCCCCCATGTCTTTTGATTGAGTATAGGACATTAAAAAGGAAGCGATGAATGAATCCCCAGCTCCCATCGTATCGACTGCTTCAACTTCAAGGGGTGATTGAGTAAAAATCATTCCGTCTTCTGAAAAAATGACCGGCTGTGCTCCTCTTGTGACGCCGACCACTTTCACGCCTAACGCATGGACTTGTTGAATCAGCTGGTGAATTTCAACAACTGTTAAATCACTGCCTGAAAAAAAAGCAAAATCTAAATAAGGAGAAACCTTTTTCACGTACTCTTCTGTCCAGTATTCCTTTGTAGAAAAATCAAAAGAAATCATTTTGCTGCTTATTTTGGGCAATTCTTCTTCAATGCCATGATTGATACTGATCGTAGCATGAACTAAATCGTACTGATCAATATAGCTTAGGTCGTCTTGATTCAGGCGAAGGGAAACCAGCGATTGAACTCTCTTGTCTTTATTTGTACCGACAAATACTCGGTCCCCTTCTTCATCCAATGTGACAACGGCTTTTCCGGTCACGCCATGTACCCGTCTGACCCGTTCAGTATTTACCTTTTCTTTTTCTAAAGAATGAAGAATATGGTCCCCTTCTTGATCCGTTCCTAAAATCCCCATGTAGCCAGCTTGTTCAGCTCCATTTTGTTTAGCAAAAACGGCTACATTTACGACACTTCCCCCGGGATAATACAGTGCCTGTTCTTGATAGTAGTCAACTACTCCATCCCCAATACCTAATATCTTCATAATAGAATCTCCTTGTCTTGTAAACTGTCCAATCTGTAAGCCGGATTATCCTTTCACACCGCCGTCTGCAAGCCCGCGAACAAAAGATTTTTGGATAAACAAAAATAAAATAATCAGCGGAAGAGAAGAAATAACCAGTCCAGCCATTAAAACACCCCAGTTTGTATAAAGTGCATCACGGAATGCCAGCAGTCCTGCTGTAATCGTTTTTTGTGCATCACTGTCAATAAACAAGTTGGCAAATAAAAATTCGTTCCATGCCCAATACGCTGTCAAAAGCATCGAAGTAACCAAAATAGGTTTGCTCAGCGGTAGATAAATTCTAAAAAACACGCCAAATATGGAGCACCCTTCTAAATAAGCCGCTTCTTCCAGCTCTTTCGGAATTTGAAGAAAGAAAGATCGAATAAGAAGCATGATCAGCGAAATTCTAAACGCAACATAAGGAATGATCAATGCCCAATGTGTATCATAAATCCCCATCAGCTGAACTAATTTATAGAGCGGGATTAAGCTTACCTGTGGAGGAAACATTAAACCAGCAGTCAAAAGCCCTAAGATGATCAGCTTTCCTTTGAATTCAAACCTTGCTAGACCGAATGCACAAAGTGCACTGAGAATAACAGTAAATAGAACAGTCATAACGGTTACGAATACACTGTTTAAAAAGAATTTTGATACACCTGTAGCCCATGCTTCTTGATAATTGGAAAACATCCATTTTGAAGGGAGCGCCCAGCTGCTGCGAAAGATCTCGTTTGTTTCTTTAAACGAATTAATGACCATCCAAAATAAAGGGTAAGCTACCGCTAAAAAGTAAAGCAGCAACAGAGCTGAAGTAATGGCAATACCTGACCAGGAAAGCCAGCTTTTTTTGCCGCTTTTCGTAAGGCTTCTGACCGTTTCTTTTTTTCCGACGACATTATATTGAACCAGTTTATTTGCCATCTTCAATCTCCTTTGCCCGTTTTAAGAATTTTGGATTGAGTGATATAAAAGATAATTGAAATCGCAAAAATAACGTTTGCAATCGTTGAAGCATAGCCCATTTCATTATCCACAAAAGCCTTATCATAAAGATAAGTGCTTAAGACTTGCGAAGAATTTCCGGGACCCCCCTGTGTTAAAACATACACATCGGCAAAAGTCAGCATAGACTGACTCAGCGTGAAAATAACGGCTACAAAAGTCATTTCCTTAACCTGTGGAACGGTTACATTGAAAAAGGTTTGAATTTTATTTGCCCCATCCATTTTTGCCGCTTCATACAACTCACCAGGAATTTTTTGCATAGCCACAATATATAACATAGCAATATATCCCGTTCCAATCCATTGGCCCATCGCAACGACCGCATAAAAAGCTGTATCACTGTTTCCAAGCCACCCTGTTGCCAATTCGCCCAGGCCAATCACTTCTAAAAACTTATTTAACAGCCCTATTTGCGGATTATAAATAAATGAAAAGAGTAGGCCGATGACCGTGATAGAAATGAGAACTGGAATAAAATACACGGTACGAAGAAGCGGAGCCACTTTTCTGAAAATCGTATCTTCTAAAACAGCGGCAATAACCAATCCTCCAAACACTTGAATGATCAGAGAAATACAGGCGTGAATTAAATTGTTTTTTAATGCAGTTTGAAAAACTGTATCCTCAAAGATTCTTGTATAGTTAGCAATCCCCAGAAACTCTCGGTTTGGTGAAAAGGAATTCCAGCTATAAAAACTGGATTGAAGATTATCGATTACAGGATAGTAAATAAACAAGCAGACAATCAGAAGACCAGGGGTCACAAACAAGTAAGGGACTGCCGGATTTGTCTTCATTTTTACCTTATACCTCCCTTTTATAATAATAAAAGTGCAGCAGCATGCCGCGGACCGCTGCACCTTTTATTTCTATTATTTTGCTGCTTCTCGGACTTCCTTGGCGGCGCTTTGTACTTCTTTCATAACTTCTTTTGGCGTTTTTTCTTCATTCAGCAATTCCTGAATACCAGACAAGTAAGGCTGGAACACTTTTCCTTCGAGAGCTGTATCAAGCCAGATTACCATCTCGTCTGATTCTTCTACCTCTTTTGTTACATCCAACATAATTGGAGAAGAGTTGTTCTCATTGACTGCTCCTTTTGTTGTACTGATTACGTCTGTTGTCTCTACCCACTTCTCTGCCATTTCTTTAGACGTTAAAAACTTTAGAAACTTAGCTGCCATTTCTGGATGTTTCGTTTCGGATGAAACCATAAATCCTTCGGGAGCTCCTGTTACCACTGCTTCTTTCCCCTTGCCGTCTTCAATCGTTGGGAAATTAAACGTTCCCCATTCAAACGGAGCATCTTTAACGTAAGGGAATTCAATCGTATGCAATGGCATAATCGCAATTTGGCCATTTACAAATAAACTTCTTTCTTCTTCGCGGCTTAATGCATTTGGATCCTCATTCATATAAGGAACTAGTTCTTGCAATTTTTTAAGCGCTTCCACATATCCTGGGTCTGTAAACTCTCCAGTAGCCCGGTTATTGTCAGCTGCTAATACTTCCGGCGCTACCATCCGCTGATTTAAACTTGTAACATACAAACCGCCATTCCATGGAGCTTTGTTTCCTAAGCCAAGAGGAGTCGTTTCAGTTTTCTTGATCACTTTTAACACTTTGATAAATTCATCCCACGTCTTAGGCGGAGTCAGATTCAGTTCTTTAAAAATGTCTTTATTGTAGGCCATCATTCGAACGTCCATCAGCACAGGTGCACCGTAAATTTTCTCTTCTGAAGTAAATGGTTTTAAAGCAGAAGGAATAATTGTCTCTTTCCATTCCCCATCTTCTTGCATGTATTTTGTAATATCCAGGGCTTTTCCGTCACGGATGAATTTGTCTCCATATTCACCTGCCCATGTAAAGAAAATATCTGGTGGTGTATCACTGCTTAATTGAACGTTAATTTTTTGTTTGTAGTCCTCGTTCAGAACACTTATTACATTAAAATTAACTTCTGGATTTTCTTTTTTGAATTCTTCAATAGCAGCATCAAAGTATCCTTTAAAGGGTTCATTAGGCCACCGATGCAGCAAGGTTAATGTAATGCCATCTTCTTGCCCTGAGCCGTTTCCAGAAGAACTGCCTGCGGAGCACCCTGCCAACATACTGATTATCATCAAGATCGATACCAAACTAGCTAAAACTTTTTTCATTGACCACTCATCCCCCTTGCTCTGTTATACAAGCTGTTTAAACCGATGCTTAGTAAGCAAACTTTTTCATGTATCTTCTTCCTTCAAGCATTGGATGATTTCTGAGATCCGCCAGTTTATAAGAAAACTTCCATAGAACCTCAAAGAAAACTAGCGGCGTTACATATGCCCGCATCTCTTCATCGATTCCTAAAAAATCAATCTCATTGGCGTCTAAAACCATCAGTTTGCCGCCGTATTTTGATAAAAAGTCATGAGCTCTGTCTTCTATAGGTCTTGTTTCGTCAATCCCCTTTAAGAGAATAAATGGTACACTTTCATCTAACACTTCAAATGGCCCATGGAAAAATTCACCGGCATGAATTGCTTGGGAATGGATCCACTGCATCTCCATCAGTACACAAATAGCATAAGAGTAGGCTGATCCATAACTTAAGCCGCTTGAGATGGTATAAATCACTTTTTCATCTTTGAATGCATGGGCAAAATCAGTTCCCATTTCGTCGTATTGCTCTTGGGCTTTATCAATCACCGTTTGAAGGTTCATTAAACTTTCAACGGTTTTAGACACCCGGTCTACACCATCAAAGAGCTTTACAAGACCTGCATCTAACTGGTACATCACAGAATAATTACTCTTTACTGCATCAATAGGAATGCCAGTCGTATAGGATGCTTCGTATTCAAGAATATAATCAACCTCTTTGGCAAGTGGAGAAAATTTATCGACTGTCATTCCTACCGTAATTGCCCCTTTACTCTTAGCAAAAGCAGCTGCTCTTACTGTTTCCTTCGTTGTACCGGTTTGCGAGCATAAAACCACTAAAGAATGTTCCGATAAAGCAACAGGATTGCGGTAAACAAATTCATCAGAATTATAGCAATTGGCTCTCAAAGCTCTAGAATAACGATCAAGGTAGTATTTATTCGCATACATCACAGCAAGCGATCCACCGCATGCTACAAAAAACACATCAGTAATATTACGGTTTTCCAATCCATTTAATATGGTTTTTACGTTTTCATTTAAATTCGGTACGTTAATTGGCATTGATCTATTCCCCCTAGAGTAAGTGATATTTTTAGGACATCATACGACGTCATATATTAGGTTAAAAAAATAAGACAATTTGTATACATCATATGACGTCATAAATTTGAATATAAATAAAGGAACTTTATTATACGGCAAGAAACTCCTCTATTAAACTTTTTCAAGCACCCCCTACAAAACGATAATCCAAATCTTTAAATCCGTAACTTCTCCTTTATAGTAAAAGAGAATGATTAATTTGTCTACTATTTATTTAAATTTTCTAAAAATTATTTATTATATAATCTCACTGTGTTCTCTCTGCCTGAATTGAGTATTATTTTGCTTTATTTCTAACTGAAGAAGAAACTACTATAAGTCAGCTGGCTGCCTGTACATAGTCCGAAACGCTGTCTTTTCATTAAGTGTCTCTCTCCTTTCACTTTTAAATTGATTCTGCCAGTAAGTTAGGTGTATGAGCTGTTTTTAAATCTATACACTCCTCACTACTAGAATCGAAAAAATACACTTTTTTCATATCAAGCACTAACGGCATAATTTCACCAGCCTTTACTGCTATGTCTGCACCTAATCTTGCAACAAAGTTGGTTCCTCCTATAGATGAGTATACAAGTGTTTCTGCACCCAGTAATTCTGCCACTTCAATTTTTACATCGACAACGGAGCCAGCGGGAGATTTATCGGGGTTGGTATAGATGCTTTCTGGCCGTATACCGAGTATGATGTCGTTATTAGCGTAGCCTAGTGCTTTTAAGCGTTTTGACTTCTCATCAGGCAGCTTAATTTGAACATTACCCACCACAAAAAAGTCTTTCTCAAGTTTTCCTTTAAAGAAGTTCATGGCAGGCGATCCAATGAATCCTGCAACAAAAACATTGTTTGGACGATTATAGACTTCTTTCGGTGTTCCAACCTGCTGAATAACCCCGTCCTTCATTACAACTAAACGGGTTGCCATTGTCATTGCTTCTGTTTGGTCGTGAGTGACATAAATTGTGGTTGTCTGCAATTTTTGATGAAGCTTAGAAATTTCAGACCGCATCTGAACCCGAAGTTTAGCATCCAGGTTTGATAACGGCTCATCCATCAAAAACACTTTTGCATCTCGAACGATTGCGCGTCCAAGCGCCACACGCTGTCTTTGACCTCCAGATAGAGCTTTAGGCTTTCGATCCAAATACGGTTCAAGACCAAGAATGCGTGCAGCTTCCTCCACACGCCGTTTGATTTCTGCTTTCGGTGTTTTACGAAGCTTAAGACCAAATGACATGTTATCGTAAATTGTCATATGCGGATATAGTGCATAATTTTGAAATACCATAGCAATATCGCGATCTTTTGGCGCCACATCATTTACTCTTTTGTTATCCATAAAAAAATCACCTTTTGAAATGTCTTCGAGTCCAGCAATCATACGCAGTGTTGTAGATTTTCCACAGCCTGAGGGCCCTACAAAAACAATAAATTCCTTATCTTTTATGCTTAAGTTAAAATCTTGTACTGCTGTAACGTCTCCATCATACACTTTATAAATGTGATTTAGTTTAAGTTCTGCCAAAGTATTACCTCCTCAATCTTGATGAGTTTCAGTTTATTAAATTTTCAGAAAATATGTTATGTAACAAAGTGACGAAATTTCGGTTTTATTTTTTGTGCACGTTGCCAGTTTTTGGTTGATATAACCAAAAAGAGAATCTGCTTTTGTTACATATGCTCCTGAAGATCATTATGCAATAAAAATGGTATTGTAATAAGCCAATTCAAGTTTCTTTCAGTTAGTTCCTTTCTGACTTTCTCGTTTTAAAATTATTTTTAAGAATCCTGTCAGAAAATCTAACCCTTTCTTTCCTCTTTCCACCTGAAATTCTTATAATAAAAAGAAATATAAAAGGGGTGAGGGCTGTGAGAGTACACATTATCGAACATATGGATTTGCTTGGACTAGGATCAATACATCAATGGCTTGAAGAAACCGATCAGCTGGTTACATCTACACGGCTGCATAAAGGAGAACACCTCCCCGACCCTTCTGAATTTGATTTAGTCATTTTGCTCGGCGGCATCATGTCTGTCTATGAAGAAAACAAGTATCCATGGCTTAAAACAGAAAAACAATGGCTGAAAAACGTCATTGACAGCGGGAAACATGTGCTTGGCATTTGTCTGGGAGCCCAGCTTATCGCCTCAACACTTGGCGCAGAAGTACGGCAGCACACATATAGTGAAGCAGGCTGGTGGCCGGTCGCTTTTCATCCACACGCCCGGAAGCATCCGTTTTTGAGAGATGTTGTGATCCCTGAGTTTTTCTTTCAATTTCATCAAGATACATTTGAACTACCGGACAAAGCGGTTCTCTTAGCTGGCAGCATGGCATGCACAAGGCAGATGTTTTCTGTAAACAACCGGGTGCTTGGTCTTCAATTTCATCCAGAATTCACGCCTGAAAGCGTACAATATATTGCAAAACATCTGCATCCTTCTTTGAAAGAAGGCCCATTTATTCAATCCCCTCAAGCTATGCTGTCTTCCTGGCAAAACTGCCGGGCTTCCCAAAAGTTTTTGTTTTCCATGCTGCGCAATATCGAAGCAAGTGTGCAAAGCGAAGCTTTATCTCTTTCTTCTTAATTCAAAAAAAGCCTCCTGTCACTGGCAGGAGGCTTTTTCAACTTAAATTTTATATTCTGCGACCTGCTTCGACTTAACATCCATTTTTGAAAGGTAGGCTAATAGGATGAAAGCAAAGAGTAAAAAGCCCATAATCATGGTGACAATTCCTCTCCATCCAAAAGAGGTCCAAAACATGCCGCCAGCCGTGCCTCCTATACTTGATCCAGTGTAGTACAGAAACAAATATAGTGAAGAAGCCTGTGCTTTATTTCTTAAAGCACGCTGCCCCACCCAGCTGCTTGCAATGGAATGACCGCCAAAAAAGCCAAACGTGAATAGTCCTAAGCCGAATATTTTACTAAGCAAATGAGGATCTAACGTTAAAAGGACACCACAGGATGCCAGGAACAGATTCAATAGCAGGATCATTTGCCTGCCATGACGGTCTGCCAGCTTTCCATTCCATATAGAGCTAAACATGCCAATGGTTAAAATGATAAATATCCAGCTTACAAGAGATGGATTTAATGAGTAAGGCTGGTCAGTTAAAAGATACCCTATGTAATTAAATAGGGCTGCATTACTTCCCAAAAGCAAAAAACCTAATCCAAATAAACAAATCAGCCCTGGATCCTTTAAATGGTACGCTAATGATTTTCCCAGCTGTCCAATTTGCAGTGGACTGGACCTGAAATGTCGTGATGGCGGAAGACTCTTCCAAAAAATCAGGGTAGCAGCCAGGCTGATGACCCCTATTCCTCCTATAGCGATATGCCATCCAAGGTGGTGGCTCAGCAAGCCCGAGAATACCCGTCCAAATACAGCTCCAATCGCATTGCCGCTAATATATAAACCCATTGCCGACCCGAGGCTGCCAGGCTTTATCTCTTCTCCAAGATAGGCCATCGCTACTGAAGGCAGACCCGCCAAAGCAACACCTGTAACGGTTCGAAGTACTAGTAAGAAAGGGTACGTAGGACTGAAGGCAGTCAATAAACAAAGGATTGAAGCTGTCAGCATGGAATAAACCATAACCGGCTTGCGTCCCCAGACTTCTGATAAGGAACCAAAGACCAGCATACTTACCGCCAGCGCTATCGTTGTAATGGAAAGCGACAGGCTTGCACCTGTGGGAGAAACTGCAAATTCTTTTGTGAATTCAGGCATTAAAGGCTGTGTGCAGTAAAGAATCGCAAACGTATTAAAACCAGCTGCAAAAAAAGCAAAACTGGTTTTGCGAAAAACCGGGGTTCCCTCCCCTATATAACTCATAGCATCAGCTCGTTCATGTTTATACTTCTTCTATCTTTCATATTAAATCATGCCTCTTTTTTCGGTAGTAAAAGAATAGATTGAAACAGGCCTGTTCCCTTTTTTGTGCAAAAACGTCCTCGAGTGTGTTTTCGCTTCCTATGGTATCACCGATCATTTATAATGTATAATTGATTATAATCATTTTTTTAATACATTTATGTAATAAGACAGCAATAGTAAAAGAGGTGTTACCCAATGGAATGGCAGCAATTCGAATATTTTCAAACACTTGCCCGTATGCAGCATGTAACACGGGCGTCAGAGGCTCTTTCCATTTCCCAGCCTGCTCTCAGCCGGTCCATTGCCCGGTTTGAAGAGGAGATCGGGGTTCCTTTGTTTGAACGTCAAGGACGCTCAATCAAGTTAAACTCATATGGCCGTTTGTTTTTAAAGCGGGTAGACCGGATTATGGCAGAATTTCAAGAAGGAAAACAAGAAATTCAGGATTTGCTTGAGCCTGATCAAGGCCAGGTATCGCTCGGTTTTCTTCATACTTTAAGTACCAATCTCATTCCGGATTTTATCGCTTCCTTTCGTACCCATTATCCTAAAATTGACTTTCAGCTTACACAGGGCTCTTCTCACACCCTTCTTCGGCAATTACAATCAGGAGAATTGGATCTTTGTTTAATAGCTCCAGCGGAAGTTAAATCTCCTGTTCAGTGGAGACAGCTCTGGAGTGAAGAACTTTTTGTAATTGTGCCAAAAAACCATACGTTAGCGGGGCATAAAAGCATTACATTAAACGAAATTGCAGATGAATCCTTTATTATGCTGAAACAAGGATACTCTCTTCGGATTGCGATTGAACAATTATGCAAAGAAGCAGGCATTACGCCCAGGATTACTTTTGAAGGAGAAGAAGCGGACACGGTAGCGGGGCTTGTCGCCGCAGGACTGGGTGTTTCGATTCTGCCTGATTTAAAAGGAACCGATCAAAGCCAAATCGCGCAAATACCCGTATCACAGCCGCGCTGTGAGCGGAACATTGGCATTGCCTGGGTGGAAGGAAGATATTTATCACCTGCAGCGCTTCAATTTAAACAATTCATCTTCAATCACTTTTCATAACTAGAAGAGAAATGCTGTAAACATAGGTATAAAAACAGCTTAGATCCCGTTGTTTCATCGCCTTTTTAATATAATAAAAGCATCCACTCCAGCCCTTTTAATGTGCAAAGTGGATGCTGCTTAAATCTGATCATTATTTATTTTCACAGTGAGCTCCTTTTCATTGGCTGTATACTCCACTTCTCTGTTTAAAATTGATTTTTCAATATAAAGGAAAATAGATACAGCTATGAATATTGCATTCTCAACTGACAAAGCTGCTTTGACAAATGCTCAAACCAGCCTTGGTCCTTTGTTAAAAGTGCCAGGTCAATCAGCTGTTCAATTGCCGCTTCAACTGGTGTCTGCTCGGGAACTTTTTGAAGCGATTTGGACAAAACATGAATCATTCTTCCACGTAATTCTTCATTGGCTGAATCGACAATATATACTTTTGTGATATCTGCAGGTTTTCCTACCTTTACCACATAACCGTAAATTCTTTGTTTGTCCCACGTTTCTCCTTCCACCCATTGACCGACTTGAAATCGTAATTTATTTTTCATTTTCTTACCCCTCTGTTTTATTTTCTTATTATTACTTCTGAAAAATTCATATTTATTCATCCATAATGAATCAAGGAGCACTTAATCAACTTTTTTTATTATGATCTACTTTTTATACAGATTTTAATCATTGATTTATATAAAAGACAGCATGGCTGTATCCACGCTGTCTTCTGTCTATTTCTTTGATTTATTCATTGCCAAAAACTGATACTTTATTCTGGCGCCAATTGTAACTGCTCCATCCTCAATAAGAATATTATTCACTATAAGGCTGTTCCAGTTTGTCCAACCTTGTACAGTCTTATGTACTTAATATTCTTTTTCACCTCTCCGGGCACATACATACATATTCGATTTGTGTGCATCCCTGCCCTGCAAAAACATAGATAGATTGTTCAATTCTACTTTTTTCACAAAGATGTCAGCAGCTTTAGGGGATTCTGCCACCCCAGCAGCAAGGCCGCTTGTTGTCTGAAATCCGCTTAAAGTAAATGTCACGACAAGTACATATAGCATAATTAAAACTGAAAGTTTACGGCTTTTTCTTTTCATTCCTTTTTCACACCTTTCATTAGTATCTCTCAAAGCGACAATTCTCTCAAGTAATCGCTTGCAAGAAAATGTGCTCATCTTCTAAAAAATGCGAAAAGACATCCACTTTAGCGGTTTTACCGCATAAATTGGATGCTTCTAAAGCTTAATGAACTTTTATCTTCTCCACTATTTTCACTTCATATTTTGCCGGGGTGATTTCCCCTGCCAGCTCTTTTTCGGTCACTATATCTTTTACTGTTGTTTCAAGCGTTATTTGATGTTCTGCTTCTGTAAAATTTATCATGAAAATAAAGTCTTTTTCTTCAGACTGGCGAACCTGTAGCGATACGCCTTTGCCATTCTGAACAGTAAAAGCAGGCACAAGAGACAGTTCACTAATCAATGGTTGATAAAAATCTCTATGGAAATCATCATGTAAGCGGGCGCTAATGTAGAGCAAAATGAACAGCCAGTGACTGTTCATCTTTAAAAAACATTCAAAATCATATACACTTTTTATTAATCATCTCATACTTTCACCATATGATATAGCTGGAAAATAGAATAAACATAAAAAAGTGGCCGCAGAACGGAAAAGGGGAGATATTAATGAGAAGAGTTATTTTTTCTACTGAAAGCGGAGCCGATTTACCAGTTCATGTAGCACAAAAGTGCGGTGTTCAAGTCGTGCCCATGCATGTCATTATGGACGGACAGGATTACTTGGATGGCCTCATTCCTGTTCGTGATATTTATGACTATTATGAACGTACAAAAAAAATACCTTCTACCACCTCTGTCAATTCCAATGAATATCACGAATTTTTCACGAAAATCCAATCAGATTTTCCCGGCTGCATTATTATTCATATCGGCTACACATCACGTGCCTCTTCTTCCTTTCAAAACGCGGTTATCGCGGCCGAGGAATTTGACGATATTTTTTTGATTGATGCTTTAAATGTGTCAGGCGGCCTTATGGCGATTGTCATGTATGCGGTTGCCCTGCTGGAAGCAGAACCTGCTATAGACCCTGCTCATTTGATCGAAAAAATCGAATCACAGGTTCCCAAGTCGCGTCTTGCCTTTCTTCCTGGCAGCCTTGATTTTTTAAGAGCGGGCGGCCGTGTCTCAAATGCCGCTTATCTCAGCGGATCTTTATTGAAAATTAAACCACTCATTGAATTAGAAGATGGTAAACTTGTATCAACAAAGAAATATCGTGGCAGTATGGGCCGCGTCACAGTGAAAATGATGCATGATTATTTAAATAAGTATAATATCGATAAAGGACAGCTCTATTTTCTTTATTCAATCGGGCTTGATGAGAGTATTAAGAAGCAGATGGATAACATCGCTGAAGAAGCGGGTTTTCAACATGTTACATGGATCGAAGCTGGTGCCGTTATTTCCACCCATGGCGGTCCTGGTGCCTTCGGAATTGCCGGTTTAGAAGTATAATTTTTTCATAAGCTTAATCATACTGCTGTGATTTTTAAACGAGTAAAAAAGAGTCTCTATAGCTATGGTTGGTAAATAGATCATTGAACTACCACCCACTTACCTGACGGTTGAAGTGGGGGATTCCTGGGCAAGAGGATCTTCGACCCTCAGTAATCAGGCTAATCCCGTATTCCAACGGTTTTATGATTAAGCTTAAATAGACTGAAGTGAAAGAAGCCGAAGGGCTTCTCTTTTAATATTCAGGCTCGCATTCAGGTCCCGGTCGTGACGCACGCCGCAGGAAGGACACTCCCACACCCGGACAGCAAGATTTTTTACATCCTTATGCTGGTGGCCACACCCGGAACAGAGCTGGCTTGATGGGAAGAACGGATCGACTTTTATCATCGTCCGTCCGTACCACTTCGCTTTGTAGGCGAGCATTTCGTTGAACCTCGACCATGACGCATCGTGAATCCCCTTGCTTAGCTTTTTGTTTTGGACGAGATTCTTCACTGACAAATTCTCCACTGCGATCACTTGGTTTTCATGAACGAGCCTGGTCGTCAGCTTGTGAAGAAAATCTTCTCTTGTGTGTTTGATTTTTTCGTGCAGTTTAGCAATCTGGGCTTTATTTTTTTCCCACGATTTCGACCCTTCTTTTTTACGTGCAAACGCACGCTGAAGAAAGGCTAACCGTTTTTCGTATTTTTGATAGTATTTCGGGTTGGCAATGGATTCACCGTTGGAGAGCACGGCAAACTCTTTTAATCCTAGATCAATGCCAACGGCATCGCTGGTGCTTGGTTTGTACGGAGAATAAGGCATCTCGCATATGACCGAAATAGAATACCGGCCGGTGCTGCTTCGGCGCACGGTGACACGCTTAATGTCGCCTTCGATGTTTCGGGACTTGGAGAAACGAATCCAGCCGAGTTTTGGCAGCTGAATGCGATTGTCCACGATTTTAATATTGTTATTTGTCATTTTGGTTGTGTAGCTTTGGACCGGGTTTTTCTTGCTTTTGAATGTCGGATGGCCCTTAAAGTCATACGCCGTTGGCGTATAGCCTTCTGCACATTTTTTAGCGGCTCGTTTTTTTAATTCTTTTTTCGGCTGATCCTTATATTTT
Organism: Domibacillus sp. DTU_2020_1001157_1_SI_ALB_TIR_016; assembly: GCF_032341995.1. Lineage (NCBI taxonomy): Bacteria > Bacillati > Bacillota > Bacilli > Caryophanales > Bacillaceae > Domibacillus > Domibacillus sp. DTU_2020_1001157_1_SI_ALB_TIR_016. The sequence goes on along the minus strand of NZ_CP135438.1, from coordinate 1,311,935 downwards.
TTGAATCCTTCGTACTGATATTCGATGCTTGCCTGAAGAGCAATACTATCAGGACCAGACATCCATTTGAATGTTTCTTTTAGCCCGGGGAGAAGCTTTTTGGCAGCTGTTTCTGTATACCGTTTTTTTGTTTTTTCGAAACTCTTGATGTTTTCATTTAATATATAATTGTAGACAAACCGGCAGCAGCCGATCGTTTGGTTAATCCGTTGTTTTTGCTCGTCACTTGGATGGATTTTAAACCGAAAGGCTTTAAAATGAAGGTTCTTTGTTTCATCTGTTTTGGTTTTCATCATTTCCCCCATCCCTGAACGTTTGTTCTATACCTAATTACACCATTTTAGCAATAGAGCGTTCAAGGAAAAAGAATGACTGAAAGAGCAGCGATTCATCCCCCACTTAGCAAGCTTGAAGTAGGGGTGTTCTCGCCGAAGATGATAAAAAAGAACCTTGGATTGAGCCTAGGTTCTTTTTTTGCTTATTACGTGTTTATAATTCCGATAAGATTGCAGCACTATATGGAACTTGTTGGGCTATTAAATGGTTAGAAAGAATGAAGGAAAACACCCAATTGAACTATTCAGAATTGTGTACATCTTAATTTTCACTTTTGTTTTTTCTCAACCAACTAAAAAGACTGATAACAATTAAAGCAATCATAATACAAGAGTACCCCTGAATGGCATGAGTAAGACCCAGCCATTGTCCAACGTAACCAAGCGTTATGACCGGAATACTGACTCCTAAATATGTCACCACGAAAAAAGAAGAAGTCATATTTGCTCGATTGTCGTCTGTGGAAATTTGATTAAGGTAAGCTAAGCTGCCTGCATAACTCGGTCCATTCCCCAATCCGATAAAAATAGTCGTTAAAACGAGCAATAATAAGGATTTTGACCATAAGGTGAGAAATAAACACAGTAATCCAAGAATTAAAAGAACATAACCTATTACGATTAAACGAAATACAGGCTGTTTTCTCAATATGACTTGATGAATAGTTGACAAACCTAGAACTAAAGCCACCATGGCCCCTGAAAAACTAAGACTAGGCTGGTTGGAGAAAAGATTAAGATAGGTCGGTATAACCGACAGCATTAAACTCATAACGCCCCAGGAGAGAAAAGAGGCAGAAGCTGCCAGCAAGAAAGGCTTTCTTAAAGATTTTGAAATGACTGGTATTTGAAGGACGGTTACATGTTTTGTAGCAGTTTTGCTATCCAACATAAAATTCAGGCCCAAAAGCCCTGCAACAGCAAGTAAAACATGGACAGCGTAAGAAAATTGCATAGGATAGGGTGAATAATCTCCAAGGAAACCAGAAACAAGCGGCCCCACCGCATTTCCTAGGGTTCCGGCAATAGCAGCAACAAATGCACTTTTCACCTTGTCATGTTTAGGATGAAAATCTGTCATATACGTAACGGCGATCCCATTTAGAATTCCAACTGATAGTCCTTGAAAGCAACGGGCGATAAGTAATCCACTTACACCACTTGATAAGGCAAAACCAACAGAACCTAAAATAGAAAAGATGACACCTGCAAATAATACATTTTTTCTTCCCCACTGTTTAGAAAACTGCGCAACAATAATAATAGTTGGAATTACAATGAGCGCATAGAGTGCATACAAAAAAGTAATAATTCCTGAAGACATTTGCCATTCTGATCGGTATACCGCATAAAGAGGAGCGGGAAGATTAGTGCCAAGTAACGTAATACACAAGCAATAGGCTACTAGCCAAAAAGAGTAATGTCGTTGTCTAGATATATCTACATCTACTACATGTGATATGTCCCCTAATTGTACAGCAAGAGATTCGAATGACTCATCGCTTCCCGTAGCAGCAATTTTAATTTTAGTGAGGCTTGTTTTTTTACTCTTCCCCGCTTTAATCTTCTCAATATTATAACCATGGCTTCTAAACAATTCCGATAATTGAGCCAAAACGCCCGGCTGGTTTTGTACAAGAATTGATATAGTATGGGTCATCACTCTTCTCAGTCCTTTCCTCTTTAATTCTTTTCCGTATTCATTTTAGGTGTTATAAGCCTAACGTCTATTTAAAAAAGCAAAGAAAAGACGGCTCATTATTCGAACCGTTTTCCTGTAACTACGTAGTACAGATCTGGGTCATTTCTCCAAAAAGATTGTACTTTATCGATTCCTACTTCTTTTGCAAGCTCCCCAAATGCAATATCGTGTCTGATATATTCGGTTGCCACTAAAACCAAGGCGGGGTCTTTTGTTTTAACTGCCCAAGCAGCTGTATCAGGAGAGAAATTGGCAATTAATACTTCTTCCTTATCCCGGACAACAATCGTTAAGTGTCCGCCCATTCGTTTTTCTGATATATCGTGAGCCATAAAATCATGATGGTACGTGATACCTAGTTTCGTGTTTGGTTCTGAAAAAAGCATTGAAAATACCTTGATTTTCTCACTAACTTTTTTCTCTATCACTTTCTTAACAGCTGCGGCTTGAGGGTTCCAAATGGATAACCAGACTTCTTCTTGAGCCTCATCAATCATTTCTATAATTTCAGTCATCACTTTCTCGTCACTATTTACACGCCAAATTACATCTGTTTCTTGTTCATTTTCTAACGTTAGCAGATTCTTTTCTAGAAAATCGAAAGACTCATCAAAGCTTTTCCGCATGCGCTGGATTAATTCTTTCGCCGGAAGAGGCACATACTTCACCGGCTCTGAAGGAACAGTATAAATAGCACCTTTATCCAGCAACTTGCCTAAAACCTCATAAATCATAGAGCGGGGCACACCAGATCGCTTGCTGACCTCGTATCCTGTTACAGGTGAATTTTTCAACAAATTAATATAGGCTTTACATTCGTATTGGGAAAAGCCTAGTTTTTGCAATTCTTTGTAGATTTCCTCCATTAGCTTCTCCCTTAATTAGTAGTTATTATAATAATTACTATAGGTATTCTTTATATGAGTGTCAATGGCGTTATTACTCATTTATACCTATTTGATTTTTCTTTAATATTTTTAATGGCTGTCCTTCAATTGAAATGACGAAAATATACAGCTTAACCTTAAATGAAATTATAGTTTAAAAGTCTAAAGCAAAGCTTTATGCTTCTTTTTTTTACTTTTTATCCCCCTTTAAATAGGGATATTTAGCGAATGGACTACTGAATTTTAAAGAGGACGAATCGGCTTAATCTGGAGGAAAAGAAGTTTGTAGAGCACCCAAATTCAATTTTTCCTATTTCATACTTTTCTTTTCAAAATTCCATTTTACTTATAGTTTTGTTTCATTTATTATAGATTAGGTCTGTTGAATCAATCTTTTTATCCCAGTTTGCTTTTTTATTTTGTACATATTCTTTCGAACAGAAAAGATTGAAGGACATGAGTTTGAGGTATAGTCGTTCACCCTTACCTGCTTGGCAGGAATGAACTTGCTATAAAATTGCTGAAAGAGGACGTGTCATCATGGTAAAGCAACGCAGCGTTGCAATTGCAATCATTCTTAGCTTAATTACATGCGGTCTGTACACTTTGTACTGGCAGTACACATTGTCAGAAGATCTTCGTGAACTCAGCCGCGATTACTCTTTATCTGGAGGAATGGCCATTCTTTTAGGGCTGATTACGTGTGGACTTTATACGTTATACTGGTACTATAAAATCGGCCGGGCTTTACGAGCAGCACAAGAAACGAAAGGCGTTTCTTCTTCGGATCAAGGCGTTCTATTTGTCATTTTAGGGGTGTTTGGATTTGGGATTATATCCATGGCAATCGCTCAGGCAGAGATTAATAAGCTCGTGGACTAATAGAAAAGCGTGGGAAAGAAAACTTTTGATAGGGGCCGCATTTCTCATAGCAGCCCTTATTTACCTTAAAGTTCTTTCTCCAAAATGGGGTCTGCATATTCCTTGTTTGTTCCGGGAAGTAACAGGCTTTTACTGCCCCGGCTGCGGTGTTACAAGAGCATCTTTAGCCCTGATTGATGGGAATCTGTATCAATCTTTCCGCTATAATATGCTCGTTTATGTCCTAATCCCTTTCTTTGGACTTTATATATACTGGTCTTACAAGGGGAATCGAGTATGGGCTGAACGCTTAATGGTCAGCGCAGCCATTCTGGCACTTTTATTTGGAATCATACGAAACACAGAAACAGGCGCTTTTTTGGCACCTGTATCGCTGTAAAGCAGAAAAAGGACACGGATATCTGTGTCCTTTTCGTGTGCTCTTATCTTGTTTTAGTCATGATTTTATCCATGTGCAACATTAATCCTCAGCCATCAGGAGCAGTGCATCTTTCCCTTTCATCCCTGCCGCAATGCCGAGCTTTTTCGCTTCATCAGTGACCGATTCCAACGGTGCTTCCAACAATTGTTCAATTGTGGTTACACCTAATGCACGGCCTGCAATAATGCCTCTCTCTTTTTTCTTATTCAGTATTTCCACATCTAAAGCTCCGCACATAATATAGCCTTTTTCATTTGTAACAGCCGAGAAATATGTTTTCGGAAAGTTAATCGTTACGGCGGTAAACTGTTTTCCTTCAATAACTACTGGATACATGTTTATCATACATTCCAACACTCCTTCCTCCCTATAAGGTATAGATAGGAAAGGAAAATGTGCAGTGGTTTTGCCTAATATCAAGTTATCCAGTTTTCGAACGCTCTATTTATTAGAATTTTTCTTGCTTGTCGGCTCACCGTTAATCTAACATTTATGGATTAGAGTACTATGTAAAACCTACAACCGGAACATTCATATTGAAAGTAAAGAAGTCTTGGCTTATAGTCAGGAATTAGATAAATTATTTATTCAGTTTCAGCTTCAAAATAGCTGACTAATCATACATATTGAAGTTTCTTTGGCCGGTCACTCACACCTGGCTGCTTTTTTGTTTTCAATTTCTATCACGCATATTTTTTCTTGGGATAAAATACACTTTATTAATGCCTACTCCAAGCAGGCACCTCAGTTCACTATACTAACTCTAAACCCGGGCGTACCCCGGGATTTTTTTATGCAAATCCCCATCGTTTCTTTGATTCCTGTAGCCCGCCAGATGGAAGCTGAAGATATCGGTTAATAATATTTTCTTCGGTTAAACCCTGTTTCAGATACCGTTTTGTTTATTCGGCCTTGTCAGACAAAGATCATTTCTTTTTCTCTCACGGTTTTTAGAAAAACGAAGATCATCTTCCTCCTCTGCCTTCTTTACATATATTGGACACTTTGAACCAAACTTTTCAGCGCAATAAGCCTATACTTCTTCTGGCGTCCACTGTTGCACAATTACCGCTCTACGGTATGACATTTTTAAATCCTCCCGTCAATTCTTCAAACCATTCTTTGTCTTTTGTCTGAAGTGCTAAGTCAATAAGTGTTGTTTTGTCTTGATATTGATCAAATAACTCAACGGCTGATACTAGTTGGCCCGACATATAGGAACTCACCTTTGGCTTAATCCATTCCCATCGGTTGTTTGTGAGCCGGATTACTTGCATAATCTGAATGTATTCACCCCAATAACCCACTTTTGTTACATAACCGACTGTTTTGCTGTATCCTCCATTGACATCAGCAATGACCCAATCTCCCTTTAAAAATCGCAACTCTGCCACCCCTTTAGAAAAGTTTTACCTGACCGGATAATTGCGGCTCTTCTGGCTTGGCGGGAATTTCTTCTTCGAGCACCTAGTCTGGCAAGGTTTCTTCCGTTACGATTTTTACTCCACATTCGATGACCTCTAAATTTTCAAACCAATGTATGAGGTAGCAGCCTAACATATGTTTAAAATTTGCTGATGCATACACCTCTACATGTAGCTTTTGGATGAACTATTAAGTAACTAAGCATCCATTCTCCAAGGTGCTTTCCTCATTTTGTTTTTTCTACTTCTGTATGGGTAATGTATAAAGGACTGTAAAAAATAGGTTATTACATCTCGATGAAAGGACGTTTCACAAACAAATGCATCTTAAAATTTCTTTTACTCTGTTATTTTTAACCTTATCTCTTACCGCCTGTGATCAGCCGAAAGAGGAATATAGATACTTCATCTACTCAAAGCGTTGAGGAACCAACTGAAACTTCTGAGAAAGATTCGGAAGGCACCCTCATACAAGAAAAATACGATCAAATTGAACGTGGAATGACATATCCGGAGATCGTCGAAATTATCGGTTCAGAAGGTGAATTAGTTGTTGGTCCAGATCCATACAAAGTTAGACAAGTAAGAAAAACTCAGTTCTACTGGCTAGATGCAGAGCCCCATTTAAAAGGTGTAAAATTCACTTTTGTAGATGGCAGATTGACCAGCAAGTAAAATGTTAAGGAGGGAAGGTCCCTCCTTATTAATTAAACATCACCATCTCGATTTTCTTCCTTTTTCTACAGAACTTTCCCATCCTCCCCCTTATATCAAGACTATGACCCCTTTTATTCAATTTTTTAGACGTACTGTTTAGCAACTTACACTTTTCTAGTAAATAATTTCTATTAATTCGACAACACACTTCCATTTGATTTTAGATTTTGTATAATTGGTTTAATCTTAAGAAAAGGGATTTGAATAATGCTGCAAATTTTTTGGATAATCTACTTAGGGATCTTAGCTGTTTCTTCCCTTGGATTTCTTGTTAAAGGTAGTTATAAGACTACAGCTGCTAAAATTGATTTTGTGATTTCCGTCATTACTTGGATTGGCTTATTTGGGTATGTAACAGACGATCAAATTCTCACTCCGTTAGTATGGAAGTTTGTATTCGTCGGTGCTTTGCTCTGGGATGTCATTTTTAGCTTTAATAGTAAATATTACAGTGGTGATGATACGCTTGATGATATGCCTCAACCTCTCAGAAGCATTTTTATCACTGTTGTTCTTATTGTGACAATTGGTCCTTTGTATTATGGATTGTTCCGTTATGCCTTTAATGAGACTAATATTTTATTGAGTCTAGTAAGCTTTGTCGCTTTTCCCCTTTTAGTCGCTTTGTGCATCAATAAATTTTTAAATTTCAGGAGAGAAACAATGACAACAAAAAAAGTTTCGTTACCATATGGGTGGACACTTGTAATCCACGAATCGTATTCATTATATGCAAGTCAAGATAACAACAATAAATTCGCTGTTTTAGATCACGAAAATGAAGCCGTCGTAACTTTTTCAATCGAGAAAGACACTTTCGAAACTCATAGCAATACCTTCGATTTCAAGCAAAAAATAAATACAATGAAACAAATAATAGAGATCATTCACGAACCCGAAGAATGGGATTAATCTTAATTTATAGGAGACCAGCAATGTCTCCTTTTTTGTTTGATCAATTAATAGTTTCGGTATACTGTTAAGGAAGAGAAACCCTCCCGTATCGGTTAAGCATCCGTCCTGCTCGTCTTTCTCTTCCTGCAGTACTCTATCATTCCAGTAAGGAACAACTCCTTCACCTTTGCAGTAAGCTTCATATCCCTCTTTTAATTCTCCTGTTAGCTTGCTGTTTACTGACCACTGTTCTTCTTGCGTATACATATACCATTCACTAAACGACCAGTCAGATTTAACTGCTGTCATTTCTTCATAACAGCTCCAGCACAGCCGCTGCTCGTCCTTTCCCATTTCTTTGTCCGAAAAGAATGCTCTAATATTATCTTCTCGTTCACCGCAACGCTCACACATCACACTTTCAGTTAACTGGTCCGATACATAAAACATAATCCATTTATGTGTCCACTGGCGCTCCAGATGAGCTTCATTCACTTCATATTCTGTAAGCAGTATATGGGTCGGCGGCGGCACACTGTTGTCATGGGCGCTGATCTCTGCAGCTGCTATCTGCGGTGTTGACCTGTTGGAGCTCGCGAGAAGAAATCTGGCGCCCGTAACGATCGGGTTAGTCGTCACACCATTGTTGCAATGTCTTTAATATAAACTCACATAAAGCCTACCCCTCATTTAGCAGGGATACGTTTTACACAAATGAAAAAAAGAGAACTCTAAGCAGCTCTCTCTATAATTATTCAATTAACTGCTCAACGAAGAACTTAGCTCATTTACCTGATTTAAATATGCTATGACTCTTTGCTCTCTTATTTCATCGTAAAACAGCTGATTTCGATACCAAACAGAAAAGTCCATATCGTTTTTACTGGAATTGCATACGGTACAAGCCGGAATAATATTTTTCTTGTCAAAACTGCCGCCTTTTGAAAACGGAACAACGTGTTCAAAGGTTAATTTATTTCTTTTTCCACAATACGCACATTCATTGCCGAAATGATGGACGGCTTTCTCCCACTCGGAATCTGTCAAAGAAAAATCGCCCCGCTCCCGGTGCCTTCTCTCCTGCGCCTCTTTTGCTCCATTCTTCACTCTCTTTTGCTTAGCTGCAGCATACTTGTATAACTCCTGAACGTCGATCAGTTCTTCGAAGGCGGTCAGCTTTTCCTTAGGATGGATCATCAAAATAGAATACGCCGCTTTTTCTCTTTCATAATTATCATTCGCTTCTAAGTACAGAACAACGAATACTTCAACCATTTGTTCAACGGTTGCAATCTCGCTTTTTTCACCTAAGGTGGCATAATAATGACTGATGAACGCCTTTTGCTTTTCCGTTAAGTTCATTTCGCCTCACCTGCCTTTAAGTTATTTTTACAAACACGATTAGCACTTATTCGTTTTTTTTAAATTCCCGCTTGGAAATGTATCTTCACCTGCATTAACTCGGTATACAATCTCGGTTATGCCTGTATGATGAAACATCTCTATATGACCCCCTCTGTAGCGAATCGCCGAAAAAAGCATTCGGTAAATAACTTTATTCATTTTCCTTTATAGAAAAACAGACATTTAACACAACAAAAGCATCCATGAATTTCTTCATGGATGCTTGCTCATTTTCTAATTTACTTTACATACAGTATTTTTAGCTGTCCTGCCCTCTATCATAGTCATCTCCGCCGCCAGTATACCCACCTGACTGCCCTCCACCGTAGCCATATCCGCCGCCAGAATATCCACCTGACTGTCCTCCACCGTAACCATATCCGCCGCCGTATCCAGGGTACTGAGGGTAACGCGGGTAGCGCGGATAGCGCGGATAACGAGGGTACGGGTAATACGGATAAAATGGAAACAAAGGGAACAATGGATAGTACGGGTAACGCGGCTGCCGTGGTCTTGGATAGTAGTGATACGGCTGCTGTACCTCTAGTGCTTCATCAAACTCGCCCTGTTCATGAGAGAAAAATTCTTCCGGATATACATTTTGATCTTCCAACATTAAACCCTCCATCCATTTGACTTTCTCCTTACTGTATTCAAGTGGATGACAGCTGGTATGGGCGTTTGTTTAAAAAAAGGATTTCTTTGCATTTCTTTATAAAGAAATTTTATGAGTGCCTGTACATATGAAGGATCATACAAAATATTTTCTTCGTAAATTCACGTTGGCATTTCGGTGGATAACCTAAAAAGTATTCTTTCCACTAACAGACCTTTAAAGTGAAAATACGGTTTAGGTTCAGCATTTTGTCCAGATATTTACAATAGATAGCACAAAAAAAGCCCGCAGGCACTCCTCAAGTTGAAGAGTAGCTGCAAGCTGGAATCGTACCCTATAGAGTACATCTTTCTTCACATACCTGAGATATTTTTATGTTCTTCCACTTTTTCTAGGTTCTCGTTGTTATACGCAGGTTCTTCATGGAAGCTTAAATCAAGCCCCATCATTTCTTCTTCTTCGCTTACACGAAGCTGCATAAACATACCCATTACCTTTAAGATCACAAACGTGCCAATGCCAGATAAAAGTACGGCCGTGCCCACCCCCGTCAGCTGGTGAAGAAGCTGCTCCGGATTTCCGTAAAACAAACCGTTATTGCCCGCCGGGTTCACTGACTTGGTTGCAAAAAGCCCAGTGGCAATAGCCCCCCAGATCCCTGCCATACCATGTACGCCAAATGCATCCAGTGTGTCATCATATTTTAAACGGGCCTTTAAAAAGTGAATGCTGAAATAACAAACAGGTGCTGCCAGCAAGCCAATGATTAAAGCGGAAGGAACCGTAACAAATCCTGCTCCAGGCGTGATGGCAACCAGCCCGGCAATGGCCCCTGTTGCTGTTCCAATTAACGTCGGACGCTTGCGCAGCGACCATTCGATGATCAGCCAGCTAAGACCGGCTGCTGCTCCTGCAGTATGTGTCGTGATAAAAGCAAGTGATGTAATGCCGCCTGATGCAAGAGCGCTGCCTCCATTAAAGCCAAACCAGCCGAACCACAGTGTCGCAGCACCAAACAAGAACAATACGATGTTATGCGGACGCTGCTCCTCTTCTAAATACCCCCGTCTTGGACCAATCATCAACGCCGCTACAAGCGCTCCGACACCTGACAAAATATGAACGACCGTCCCGCCGGCAAAGTCAAGCTCTCCCATTTGAAACAGCCAGCCGCCGCCCCAAACCCAGTGAGCCATCGGTGCGTAAATAAGAGTCGGCCACACTGCTGCGAAAACGACCCATGCTTTAAAAGAAATTCTGCCGGCAATACCGCCTGAAATGATGGCAACGGTGATCGCTGCATAAACAATCTGCAGCATCGCAAACAAGTAATGCGGAATGGTCAAGCTGCCAAGGGCTGCTTCCCCGCCTACATCTTTAAAACCGAGATAATCCAAGCCGCCAATTAAGCCGCCGCCAAGATCTGTTCCATAGCTTAACGTATAGCCCCATAATACCCAGACGATACTGACAATCAGCAGGCTGACAAAGCTGTGCATCATGGTCGATACGACATTTCGTTCACTTACAAGCCCGCCGTAAAAAAGCGCAAGTCCTGGCACATGCATAAAAAGAACAAGGGCTGTTGCAATTAAAACCCAGGTCGTATCCCCCGTATCTATAGCCGGAGTTTCGGTTGCCGCAAGCGCATTACCCGGAATCAACAACAGCAAAAGAAAAAACAAATAAGTACATTTTGATCGTTTTCCGAAAAGATTCATGAAGAAAACCCCTTTCTATTTAATTGAATTTTCAGAAATTTAATCGCCTTCTTTTCTGACGTTTCACCTGATTAGCCTGCTTCTTTTAACATTCTGCAGATACTGATACAAGCCCATCTGTTTTTACCAATAAGGAGAACTTGATTGTGTCTTCTAATATCTCTTCTAGCAGTCTCTTGGCAAGCCCGATTCAGCCAAGTTTTTTGGAAACGTTCCAGGCTGCTTTTTTGATTGATTCAACCAAATCATTCAATTGGTCATCCGTTAAACAGTCAATAGACAAGCGACCGTCATCACCATGTCCATTTTTTCTATCCACTTTCTTTTGGCCAAACAGCTTCTGGTGAAAACAGGGGTTTATGGAATGCTTCAGATTATTCTCTCTCCTTTCTTGTTATATTTCCTCCAGAATAATTCTTTTTTTCTTTTATCAATTGTATAAAACGAAACTAAATTCTTCTTTCAAAGCAAATTGGAAAATTATCTGACAAGATTTTTTGTTGTTTTCTTTTTAATGATATATTTTCTTACATAAAAGTATCATTTTTCCCGATAGTCAAGAAAAGGGTCTGGCTTGGTTTTTGCGTTTTATGACATGATCGGCGTACAGGTAAATCGATTAAATACCGCTATCTTATTTCATTGGAGGGATAAAATCATGTCAAACCATATGGTCGATATTCCAAACAGCCCTTTAGTCAATCGTTTTCCGTTTCCGTTCAAAGAAGATTCATACCGCTATTCTAATAATTCCGAAACGCTAGCTTCCTCACCCGCCATTACGATTACGCCAGAATATTATGAGGAAATCCAATTAAAACGGCGCATTTTATCTCAAACGCCTGAACGGGCTTTTCAATCTTTCTCCCATTCTATCAATGCTCAGTGGGAAATATTAGAGCTTGTCGTCAACCAGCTTACCGCCCATTATCCCGATTACTTTCACGTAGCCAAAAAAGAAGATACCTGGACGTTTCACAACTATTTGCTTCAAGAAAAAGAAGTGTTTCGTTTTGGAGATGCTTCCACCCTCCCTTATGAACCATTAGACTTTATCGGCCGCCATGTACAGGAAGACTTAATTTACATCTCACAAAAAGACAGTGATCTTTTTATGGATGCCGGCCAGCTTTGCTTTCCTGCCAACTGGTCTATCCACTTTAACCTGGGGATGTCTTACCTGGAATTCCATTCCCCTGTCCCTGTTTTTTCTGACAGCGGGTTAGCGGAAAAAGTACGGTCGTTCCTAATGCGCATGGAAGCCGGCAAACCCTGGACACGGCTGAATTGGACGTTAACAGTTGAACCTATCCTTGATACATTTCCAGAAACATTCAGTGACTGGGGCAGCAAAAAAGAAGCAGTGACAGCCGAAACAGCCGGAGAGCTCGTTTATCTGCGTACAGAAGACCAGCGTTTATTTCGCCTACCTGAAAGCAATGGACTTTTGTTTAGTATTCACAGCCACTTGATATCTTTAAATGCTCTTCTCGAAAAGCCCGAATGGACCGAGCGCTTTTACCGGGTATTAAGTGACCTGCCGGACTACATTGCTGAGTACAAAGGCTTTATTTCCTATAAAGGAAGTTTGCTAGCTTTTTTGGAGAAACATCTATCCATACAGGAGGAGGCAATAAAATGACCCCTTTATTCGAAATAATAGAAGCAGAAGAAATCAATTATTTTTCCATCCCGTCCCATACAGCCAAACTGCTTATCGTGTTAGATGAAGCGGCCCTGTCAGAGGGCTTTTCATCTTTACAGCCTTTTTTTTCAACTGATATCCGAGTGCATTTTATTGTTCAAACAAAACAAAAAAAGAAACAAATCCTTTCCTCTTACCCGGAGCTTTCTTCTCACCCGCTCGACTGCCTGGTAACCGTTTCTTCGGAAAGACTTTTATCCATATTACGCATTCAATTTATCGGCACCCGCTTGGTGGTATCCGGAAGTTCGTCTTTTGTTAAAACAGTTCGAAGTGAAGCAGAAACAGCCGGATTTTCAGATGAAGAAATGCAGCTAAAAGTCATCGGTTCTCAAAAAGATACTGTCTTCTGTGTAAAATGCTATTCACGCCATGACCGAAATGAAAAAGAATTTTTTGTTTGTCCAAGCTGCCGTACTGAATTGGATGTTTCTTCCCACTACTCCAAACGGCATGATGCTTATTTAGGATATATCCGTGTTTGATTTTTTTGAAAGGATGATGAGGATGACGAATGCTGTAATCGATGTTTTTGTGGCTGATATAAAAGAAGAGTCGCCTTCTGTTAAAAGTTTTACACTTGTACCAGCAGAAAACGTTCCCCTGCCAAGATTTAGTGCGGGTTCGCATATTACAACGTTTCTCCCCAAAGAAGATGGAGTGCTGGAGCGGCACTATTCTTTAACAAGCCATCCAGCTGATACGTCAGCTTACCAAATTGCGATTCGGCGTCAGGCCGTTTCAAAAGAAGGCTCTGTTTACTGGCATAGCAAGGTTCAAAAAGGAGCACGGCTGCAGATCAGCTATCCCAAAAATCATTTTCCGCTCAGTTTTCAGGCAAAACATCATGTCTTTTTTGCAGCCGGCATCGGCATTACACCGTTTTTAGCGATGACAGCAGATTTAAAACGAAAAGAAAAATCGTTTGAATTGCACTATGCTGCGCCTTCAAACGAACAGTGCGCATTTTATTCTTTTTTAAAACAGGCTTATCCGGAGCAAACCCATTTTTACTTTTCGGACCGACAGCAAAGAATGCATACCAGCTTATTGAAACAGCAGCCGATCGGCACGCACGTTTATTTTTGCGGTTCAGAAGCCATGATGAACGAATTTGCGGAAGCAGCCAAAAAATACGGCTACCTGGACAAAAGCATTCATTTTGAACGTTTTTCTCCTCCTGATTTTGGTCCGTCTCATCCTCTTCAGGTCAAGCTGAAGCAAAGCGGGGAAACAATCCCTGTTTCTGAAAACGAAACTGTACTCGATGCACTGCTTGCTCATGGAGTGAAGGCTCCCTATTCATGTAAAGTCGGAGGATGTGGAAGCTGCCTTGTTCCCGTGAGCGGCGGGGAAGTAGACCACCGTGATTTCTTTTTAACCGACTTAGAAAAAGCTGAAGAAAATGTGATGCTCACTTGTGTATCCCGTGCTAAGACAGACTGTCTTGTTTTGGACTTATAACGAGATAAGGCCAGCCCGGCATTTTACCTTTCATGTGAGAAGCCGGGCTGTTTTCTTGTTTTCTTTTATTTCCTTCCTTATTTTTCAAACAGAAAGGACATTGCGTATGCTGCCTTATTTATTCTTAGTAACAGCCGTCATTTTTGAAGTATTTGCTGCTGCGATGCTGAAATATTCAAATGGATTTACCAAATGGCTGCCGGCTGCAGGAACTATTGCCGGCTATACCATTACGTTTTACTGTTTATCGATTACGATGAAATCAATTCCTCTCAGTATCGTTTACGCTACCTGGAGCGGACTTGGCATCATGTTAACCGCTTTAGCTGGCATTTTACTGTTTCGGGAAAAAATCAGCCAGCAAGGCGCTGCAGGCATTGGCCTGTTACTTATGGGGCTTGTGTTGCTGAATATCACTGAATAAAGGAGGAAGTGCCTTGAAAGGAATGGTGTTTTTAGGAGCCGCTATTTTGTTTGAAGTGTTTGGTTCTACTATGCTGAAGTTGTCGAACGGCTTTACGATTGTATGGCCGTCTGTCGGGGCTGCAATCGGCTTTCTTGCTACATTTACTTGTTTAAGTTTTGCCCTTAAGACAATCCCCTTGTCCATCGCTTATGCAACCTGGGCAGGCACTGGTACAGTCTGTACAGCTGTTGTAGGAAGCTTATTGTTTCACGAAAGCATTGATAGCTTAAAAGCGGCGGGCTTGCTTTTTACGATTGCCGGTATTGTGATATTAAATAGTTCTCAAAGCAAGCAACAAGGAAAAAAACAGGTCTTCATTAAGAAAACCAGCTGACTATGTAACATGGCAGCTGGTTTTTAGAGGACCCAAACTGCCGGCTGTTAAGAGCCTCAGCTCTCCTTGTTTATCAATGTATCATGCCTCACCTTGCCTTACATATTTTCTCTTCTCTGCCATTAACCGTTGAGATGGCTGGTACTTCCTTTTAATTAGCACTGCAAGCATTACTGTAGTCTGGCTGGGCAGCCTTCTTTTTCTCTCTTTAAAAAAGCACAGAAGTTCTCAACAGAAAAGATAAAAATTTCCCTTTCTCTTTAAACAAAAAAGCACCCTGAGAGGAGGATGCTTTTTTGAGTCCATTATTGTGAGATGGAGGTTAATGAAGTCGGGCTGTGCTGATCCATTGTTGCCCGATAATTTTTCCCCCAGTCGTACATTAACTTCAAGATAGGCATTAAGCTGTGGCCGATTTCCGTTAACGAGTATTCAACTTTCGGAGGCACAACAGGATATACTTTCCGCTGAATCACTCCATCTGCCTCGAGTTCCCGCAGCTGATTCACGAGCATACGCTGCGTAATGGCTGGAATCAGCCTTCTCATTTCATTAAAGCGAACCGTTCCTTTCTCATTCAGTGTCCAAATGATAAACATTTTCCACTTTCCACTGATTAGGGATAAGGTTAATTCTTTGTCGCAATTTACTTCTTTTTCATAATGTCGGGTCATGTTTCTTCCGCCTTTCTTATTCATCAGTTTTCGAGCTTCTTTCTTTATATACCGTGCAATAAAAAAGGGGTGAGGAATCACCCGTCATGCTTTCCTTTTTTGGAAGCTGTCTCACTCGTCCTATTAATCCATTCAATGGTTATGGTGATCATGGGTCTGTACGTTTTCTTCCGCTTCACTGCCAGCTGCTTTCACACTGTCAAATAAAGCGGCACCGCCTATAATGCAGATTGATAAAGTGGTCAGCAAAGCAAAAGGAAGCCGGCGCGTACTGAACAACCCCTTTTTTTGTGCGGAAACTTCCCGGCGGATCATCGTAATAATCACGGCTGCTGTAAAAAAATAAAAAAGGTCCATGGCAGCCATCATAATCGTCATTTGGTTTACAGGAATCATTTCACCAAGCATGGCTCCCATCATGCCGCCCATAAAACCCGACATCAGCGCTTCTACAATCCCCATTAATCCGAACGGGCGCCCAATTACATAAGCGAAAATACTGCTGATTACAATGGACAAAATGGTGGAAACCGCCAGCTGGCCCTGCATGGAAAAAGCAAGCAGCAGCCCGATAAGGGTAGCAGTCACCATGCTGAAAGCCATAACAATACATTTTCCGGACACCGCGCTTACCTGCTGCTTGACCGGGTAAAGGCTGAGAGCAAAAAAGACGGTATACATAAGGACAATAAAGCTGCTGATCAGGATCATTTTGCTGCACCTCCATTTTTTATAAAAAAGAAGCAGGCTCAAGAGCCCGCCTCCAAAAACGATTTAAATCTCTGTTGAATGCCCGCAAGAGGAAGAAGCACTTGTGTTTGATTGACACTTGGTTTTTGATTCTGGACGCGGCAGGTCAAGCGCTGGATTGTGATCAAAGAATCCAACCGGCTTCAGCTGGAAGTTTGTATACGCAGTCGGCATAACCGGCCAGTCTTCCGGACGAGTGATGTGATGGTGACCCATTGTGTACCAGACGACAATATCTTCATTTTCAATATTGCGGTCCGCTTCAAGGTATTTCGTCAAGCCGTCTCCACCACGATGCTGATTGGGATAAGCGCCAGATGCAAATTGCTCGTTACGGTCAAACTTCGTGACATGAAGGTGGTTTTTCAAGAAGCCGGCCCGTTTGATCAAGCTGGAATCGTCATTCGCAAACGGAAGGCAGTTTTCGCCCGTTACAATTTTGTAGCCCACCGGCTGTCCGACAAAATTCTTTGATTCTGGGTTAATAATTTTCCATGTGCGTACGGTTTCCAAATTCATTTTACGGACCGATTCTTTTTCCGTTTTAAACGTTTTGGACACAGGGTACCATCCATTATTGAACGGATTGTGTTCCCCTCTTTCTTCCGCCACAGTTTCCGTTTCTACAACAGAGTTTTTCGCTCCATCAAGCTCCATATCGAGACGGAAGTTAAAGAAGTGCTGGTGGAACGTTGCATTTAACTGCGGCGCTACTAAATTTCCGTATTTC
Source organism: Domibacillus sp. DTU_2020_1001157_1_SI_ALB_TIR_016 (assembly GCF_032341995.1). Taxonomy (NCBI): domain Bacteria; kingdom Bacillati; phylum Bacillota; class Bacilli; order Caryophanales; family Bacillaceae; genus Domibacillus; species Domibacillus sp. DTU_2020_1001157_1_SI_ALB_TIR_016. The sequence continues at coordinate 1,294,809 of NZ_CP135438.1, read as the reverse complement.
GGAACTTCGCCTTCATCCAGCGCGCCGGTATTCAGCATTCCTGTCAGCTTCACTTCCTGTTCAATTGTGCCGTCTTGGTAGAAGGACCAGAAGAAGCCGTAATCATAGTTGGCTACAGTCGAGAAGAAGGAAACGACCAAACGGCGTGAGCGGCGCACTTCCACTTCATTTGTTCTCCAGTCCGTATGTTTCCAGGCAATGCCGTAATCTTCTTCGTGCAGGCAGATCGCATTTGGAATCGTGCGGACGTCTCCTTTATGATCCGCCATGACCGCATCAAAATAATGAATATGCCCAACGCAGTCGCAGCCTAATTCTAATGAATTCGCCAGCTGGCCCATTCCGTACTCTCCGGCATCAAACGCATTTTGACGGCCGTGCATTTCCGATGTATCTGCATATGGAACAACCATTTCAGACAAGGAAGCTCTGTATAAAATCGGTCTTCTTTTTCCTTTATCTTCGAATCCGACAGAGTGAATAACAAGCCCTTCTCGCGGCGTAAAGCTGATGCGGAAATCCCATTTCTGCCACTTGATATGATGGCCGTTGATTTCAAAGCTCGGGCCTTCCGGCTGAATGATATCCAGCGGCTTTACGTCTGTACGCACCTGAATGTTTTCATTTAATTCCGGCACGTAATTGCCAGCTGTTGGCGGCAGCGGTTTTACGCCGTAATCTTCAATACGGACAATTTCTTTTTTATTTAAATCGACGATTGCGTAAAGACCCGTTAATGGATATGCATAGCCATTGTCTTTTTCCGATTTGCGAACCCAGGCAAGCGCCCGTGTTACACGTGTGTCTGGATTATCCAGATCATTGAAATGGCCGGCTGACCAGGGGTCGATCATGACTAGGCTTGGATCGGTAACGCCTCTTTTTAAAAGGGCTTTTTGATATTCAGGATCATTTTTAATCAGCTCTTCAATTTCAAAATCATCCAGCAAGAAGTTTGGCTGTACATCTGGAATATGTACATAAGAGAGCACCTGCTCGTTTGTGATCGATACAATCGCTTCATATGTTTTGTTTTCAGCGCTGTCAAGCAGAATGATAAATGCCTTACGGTCGATCGGGTCGCCTTCTTTAAAGCTGGCTACTTCTTCTTTCAATGGTTCATACAACACCACCTGAACAAATTTATACGTTTCTGTCAAACTTTTATCTTGTCTAATCAGCGCCACCGCTTCTCTTATTTCTTCAGCTGTTAGGGGCTCAAGTGGATGTAAGATTGTTTGAGTTTTCAATTCAGGTGTTTGCATAAATAAATCCTCCTTTAATTCGTTCCGAATATTTTTCTTTCAAAATGACTAATCGTTCGCTTGTCACTTTGCTTATCCATAGAATACGCCGTTTTCGGACTCGTTGATTGTAAAAAACGAAACAAATTGACTAATTTAAGGGAGATTGTTAACTTTTCTGACAGAGAAAATAGACTTTCAAGTAATAGATAAAAACCCTTTTTCCCGACTGAGACTTCATCCTGGAAGTTTTGCTGGGCTGGCGTTGATCAAGCCCCCAAAAAATAAAGACATGAACCTGGAGATACCCAGGTTCATGTCTTTATTTGGTCGTTTTAAGCTGGCCCGCTGTGAAGACCTGTCTTTAAACCCACACGAAACAGCCAGCTGCCCATTGGCGGCGAGCAGCCGGCTGCTTAAGAAACCTTCCACATCCCTTTGTTTAAGCCCTATCAGGGGGCGTCCAGACTTTCCATTCTTTTAGTTCAAGGCGGCGCACTTTTTCAAGCACATGCGGATCTTTTTCCGCAAGCACTGCTGCTTCTTCAAAAGAGTCTGCCTGATAGATCACAAGTCCGCCAGAGCCGTCTCCAAAAGGGCCCCTCGCTAGGATTTTTCCTTCTTTATCAAGATGGTTTAAATATTCAATATGACGCGGGAGTACTTCTTGGTTTTTTTCTGGGTCCATCATATGAAGCAAGGCCGCATAATAAGCCATAACACTCCTCCTTACTGCCGGCTCCAGACAACCAGTTTCATTTCCGTCATTTCTTCAATCGCGTATTTTAATCCTTCCCGCCCGGTTCCGCTTTCTTTTACTCCTCCATACGGCATATGGTCTACCCGGAATGTGGGAATATCATTGATCATTACACCGCCAACGTGTAATTGATCTGCTGCAGTCAAAGCGGTTTGCACATCATTTGTGTAAATGCCTGCTTGGAGGCCATATCGGGAATCATTTACTTTTTCAATCGCTTCCTCTATTGTTGTTACTTTGTTGACGATCACGATTGGCGCAAAAACTTCCTGGCAGGAAACTTTCATGGACTGGCCTGCTTCTAACAGGATCGTTGGCTGAAGCACTGTTCCTTCAACCTCTCCTCCCGTTACTAGTTTTGCACCACTTTTTACGGCTTCTTTAATCCAGCTGAGCGCACGTTTCGTCTCTTCCGGCGAAATGAGCGCAGAAATATTGGTTTCTGAGCAAAGGGGGTCACCGAGAACCAGCTTTTTTGTTTCAATGATCAATTTTTCAACAAATTCTTCATAAACTTTTTCATGTACATAAATGCGCTGAAGTGATATGCATACTTGGCCCTGATTGGAAAATGCACCGGTAACACAGCGGGAAGCAATTTGATCAAGTGCTGTATGCTGATCAATTATAACAGCAGCGTTAGATCCAAGCTCCAATGTGACTTTCTTCAATCCTGCTTTATTGCGGATGCCAATACCAACAGCCGGACTGCCCGTAAAAGTGATCATGCTGACTCTCTCGTCTGTTACAAGCTGATCCCCAACGATACGGCCGCTTCCCGTTATCACGTTTAACACGCCTGCCGGAAGCCCTGCTTCTTCAAAAAGCTCTGCGATAAAAAAAGAAGAGAGTGGTGTTTGCGAAGCGGGCTTTAAAACGATCGTATTTCCACTTGCGATAGCCGGACCTACTTTATGAGCAACTAGATTCATTGGAAAATTAAACGGTGTAATCGCACCTACTACCCCAATTGGTTCACGAACTGTATAAGCAAGCTTGTTTTCTCCACTGCGCGCTGCATCGAGCGGTATCGTTTCTCCATGAATTCGTTTTGCTTCTTCTGCCGCAAATTTATATGTTTCTACAGTCCGTGCCACTTCCTGCCGAGCTGTATTTAAAGGCTTGGCTGCTTCTAAAGCAATGATGCTGGAAGCTTCTTCTGTCCGATCCTTTAAAAGCTGTGCTGCCGTTTCTAAAATTTCTGCACGCTTCCAGGCTGGCATAGATGCCATCGTTTCACGCGCCTTATAAGCTGCTGTTATGGCTTGCTCTGTTTCGATTCCCGTGGCAGATGCAATTTCTGCAATAGCTTCTCCTGAATAAGGAGCGTAAAGCGTTGTATACTTCTCTGTTTCAATTTGTTCTCCATTAATGATTAAATCTTTTTTTATTAAACTTTTAATATTTGGCATCGTAGATAGACACTCCTTTCTCAGCAAAGATTAAACGGTTACTGCTTTCTTCGAGACTTCTTTTTCGCTTGCGATGTATTCCTGCAGCTTTATCTTCAAGCCTCCATTCCCAAACTTACACCGACCGTTTTTATCTTCCTGTTTTTCTTTGATAAATCTAAGACATAAAAGGATTTGTCTGCGGCGCTCAATGACATGTTCAACCCCCTGCTCGTAGAACCAGGAATCAATAGTATTATAAACGCCTCTATTAATACCATAATGCTCGCAGCAAAAATGAATAAATGCCAGATCAGGCAAATGAATAATTTCTTCGACATGCCGCTTCATTTTATCTCTCCTAGCCCCAAAAAATATTTTCTATATCATGCTTTATACTAAATTTCCATTTGGCATATTGAACATCTCGGTTAATTTGCCGGACAAGCTTTTCAAGAGACTGAAAAGACATTTCTTTTCTTATAAAAAAGCATGTTTCCACCGTTAATTCCTGATCATATATTTCTTCACAAAAGTCAAATATGTGCACTTCATAATGAAGCTGAAGATTTTCTTTATTAATCGTCGGACGATTTCCAGCGTTCATAATTCCGTAATAATCCTGATCCCGATACTTTACTTTGACACCGTATACACCTTTTTCCAAGAACGGTGTGCTCGAATCAATGGAAAGGTTAGCCGTTGGAAACCCGATCGTTCGCCCGATTTGATTTCCAGAAACCACTTTGCCGCAAAACGTTTTGGACATGCTGCTTTGTTTTTTCATAGTGAGCCACCTTTAGCTGTATTGAGGTTCTTTCAGCATTTTTTGCATGAAAACCAATTCTTCACTAAGGCTGGCCATTCGTTTCAACACTTCTGGGTCAACAATTTCATTTTGAGCATTAAAATGGTCATTATGGGCGTAGACAGAGCCAGGTGCCACAAAAGCACGGAAATAGCTGGCGATCGGCTTTAACTGATTTTCGATAACAAGGTAATGCTGGTACGTGCCCCCTGTTGCTGCGAAACCCATGACTTTATTGCGAAAATGTTGAGGCGGGATTAAATCAAATAAATTTTTTAATGCCCCTGTGATAGATCCTTGAAAAATTGGCGTACCGATCAGATAAAAATCAGCTGAGGAAACCATATCAATGACTTTTCTAGTATCGCCCGTGTAATCTGCCGGATTGCGCCCATCACAAAACTGAAGATTATATTCTTTTAAATCCAGCAGTTCAATATCAACCTCCGGATGGCTGTGCTTAATGTCTTCCAGCATTTTTTGGATGACAACCCGTGTTTTTGAGCCCGTAATCGTTCCTGAGATACCTAGCAATTTCATGAATTCTTCCTCCTTTAGTAAATGATCGCGCTTTCTCGTCACATTACCGCATAATGAAAGGATCAGGCATTGACTCTTGAGATAAATTTATCCAAACCGTCTTGCTTTGCGTATATTCATAAATCGCTTCATAGCCGCCTTCCCGTCCGTACCCGCTTAGACCTGATCCGCCTATTGGCGCCATTGGTGAAATGCTGCGGTATGTATTCACCCAGACGATGCCAGCTTGCACTGCTTTTGCTACACGATGTGCTTTTGCTAAGTCGCTTGTCCAAATGCCGGCTGCAAGCGCGTATTCTGTACCGTTTGCAAGGGCAATGGCTTCTGCTTCATCCCTGAAAGGAATGACACTGAGAACAGGTCCAAATATTTCTTCTTGTGTCAGGCGGGAAGTTTGGTCCGCATATTCAAAAATAGTGGGTTCAAAATACCAGCCATTCTGTAAATGCTCTGGTCTTTTGCCGCCATACAGTATTTTTCCGCCTTCTGCCAAACCAAGCGCAACAAATTCTTCTACACGCTTTAGCTGAGCTGGAGTGGCAAGAGGGCCCATTTCGCTGTCATCATGAAGCGGGTCACCAATTCTAATGCGGGAAATCCGGTCAATCAACTTTTCTATTACTTGATCATAAATGTCTACGTGTAAAAGTGCTCTTGATCCCGCTACACAGCTTTGTCCAGAAGCGCCAAAAATGCCTGCAATGATGCCCATGACCGCATTGTCTAAATCGGCATCCTTAAAAACAATATTGGGTGACTTACCGCCAAGCTCCAAGGAAAGCTGCGCAAAATTTTCCGCTGTATTCCGTACCACATGGCGGGCCGATTCAGCACCTCCGGTAAACGCTACTTTTCGAACAAGCGGATGAGCAGTTAACGTATTTCCTACAGGCATCCCAAACCCAGTCACAACGTTTACGACTCCAGGCGGGAAACCTGCTTTTTCAACAAGCTTAACAAGTTCTAGTAATGAAGCAGATGTCATTTCAGAAGGTTTAATAACAATCGTATTTCCCGCAGTAAGTGCAGGAGCCAGCTTTAAGGTTGTTAAATATAGAGGCGAGTTCCATGGTGTGATGGCCGCAACGACTCCAAGCGGCTCTCTTGATGTGAAGGTAAACATATCTTGTTTATCAATCGGCAGTGTATGGCCATGAATCTTATCAGCAAGTCCGGCGTAATAGTAGAAAAACTCTGGTAAATAACGGAGCTGTCCGCGCATTTCCCTGATTAATTTACCGTTATCAATAGATTCATAGCGTGCCAATTCTTCGATATTTTCGGCAATTAGCTCCCCCAGCCTGTAAACAAGGCGTCCTCTTTCAGTGAACGTCATGCTTGCCCAGTCTGAATGCAAAAAAGCATGGTGAGCTGCCTGTACAGCTTTGTCAACGTCTTCAGCTGTTCCTTTTGCGACTTCACACCATGCTTCACCCGTTGCAGGGTTATAGCTTGGAAAATATTCATGACTCGCTGGCTCCACCCATTCTCCGTTTATATATAAATTGTATTTTTTCAAGTCAGTAGAACGATCGAGGCTCATTCCCTTTACTGTCTGTTCCATGAGACTCCTCCTTTATTTTACTGCTGCTTGCGAATGAATAAATGAAGAAAGCGCTTCATTCACAAGAGCTGCGCCTTCTACGGGCAGCATATGCTTCATGCCCGGTACAATGGTAAGCTTGGATTGTGATAATTTTTCATGCATTTGCTCTGACATCTGTGGGTTTGAACCCACATCTTCTTCTCCCGTTATGATGAAAACGGGGACATTTATTTCATGAAAATTTGTCCATAATTCCTCGTCAGCGGTTGCGAAAAGCGTATATGCTGCCAAGTATGACTCGGGGTTATTATGCTGAAGCCTCTGTCTTATTTGTTGAACTATGCGTTGGTTTTGCTCTTGAAACGCTTTGCTGAACCAGCGCTGGATAGCTGGTTCAATCGTAGCTGAAGGTCCTTTGGCTTTTAGTTCTTGAACTCTACTTAATATTGCCGCCCGCTGCACGTTCGTTCGGTTTGCCACTGCACTCATAATCGTTAATGTTTTGACTTTTTCAGGATACGCTAAGGCAAAGGCTTGAGCCGTCATGCCGCCCATTGAAAACCCAACAATGTGGCTTTTCTTAATGTTTAAATGCTCCATTAAATCAGACAGCTGTTTCGCAAACTGGGAAATAGAATAAGGGGCTGGAGGATGCTCTGATCCTCCATGCCCAACCATATCGTACACAATGACACGAAACTGGCTGGATAAAGCTTCAACCTGCTTTTCCCACATAGAATGGTCTAGACCTACTCCATGAATAAGAATAAGCGGCTCACCCTGCCCTATTTCTTTATAATAAGTAGTCCCTGCTATAGGCATCAGACAAGCCCCATCTCAATCATATCCAGGTGACGGTTTCCTGTTCTCGGATGAGGACGCCCGCCTGTGGAAGCACCGATAGCTACTACAATTTCATCAGCTCGTGGCGCATCAGGAATCGCTGCCTCAAATGTAATAAAGTGAGACCGTTCTGATTCATCAGTTTTATGCACCATTGGAATCGTTACAGCTGTTCCCGGTCCGCCGCGTTTATTGGTGAAAGTTAAAATACTTGTTCCTTGCACAGCATCTCTGAATTTATTTCCAAATTTCAATGTATGGATAAAAGCCGAGGCATGCTCCATTTCTCCATCCGCACCTACGACAGCCGCTTTTCCAAATGCCTCTACATCCGCTGCCGAATCAATATGCTTGAATAGTTCCGACACTAAAATTTCACCGATTTCAGGAGCGTAGGCATTAATTTCCGGCATCAAATCTTCCACGTACCCTCTGCCTGCCCAAGGATTTTTCATCACCAGCATTGTAGTAATCATTTTAATTGGAGTATCAAGTTTTTTTCCGCCATCGATCCGAGTTTCTTCAACCGCTGTGTACACTTTTCTCACTTCTAGCATTATAGGTATACCTCCTGATTTGTATTTGTAAAGTTCGGCATTACTTGCTCTGTAAATAATTTCAAGCTTTTCATTACTTTTTCATGAGGCAGGTGACTGTGGTTCACCCATAACAAAAGATTTTGCAAGTTTAATTCTTCCTGCAGCTCTTTGATTTTCTCTGTTACATACTCTGGTGTTCCAAATAATAAGTTACGCGGATGAAGAAAATCATAGTTTAATTCCTGGCCTTCTTTCACAGCTTCACCTGGATCCATTAAGTTGCCCAGTCCACGCCAATGGCAAATCCAACGATACGTATTGAGTACAGCTTCTGCCGCATCTTCTCTTGCCTGCTCCATCGTTTCCGCCACATATACATCCCGCACAAGTGCAATACCCTCTCCAAGCGGTACATCGTATCCACGTGCTGCAGATGCTTTTTCCCGGTACAATTCAAAACGGCCTTTTAATTCTTTCACGGTAGGCATCCAGAAAATTCCCTTAATGTTGTTTTCAGCTGCCAGCTCAATCGACCGCGGTGAATCAATGGTTTGCCAAAGTTGTGGAAATGGTTTTTGATACGGCTGAGGCACTAAAGAAATTTTGCTGATTTCGCCTTTTTCCATATCCATGTATTCTTCAGAAGGAGGGCTCATCGGATGATTCCACTTTAATCCTTTTGGCGGGAATTGATAAATATCTCCTTCGTGTGAGAAGAATCGATTAGACCAGGCTTTTTTCATAATTTCAACTGTTTCTTCAAACAAAGCCCGATTTTGCGCTTGATTGGTTGGGTCAGAAAGTGTGTTTAAATTAGCCGCTTCCCTTCCATATAATCCACGCGCCAGCCCAACTTCTACACGCCCTTTGCTTAACTGGTCAAGCATGGCAATGTCTTCTGCTAAACGAAGCGGATGCCAAAATGTTGCGACATTTGCAGCTTGTCCAATTCGAATATTCTTTGTCCGGGCTGCAATATCTGCCCCCATTAAAATAGGGTTGGTAATTAGTTCATTTCCCTCATGTCCAAAATGATGTTCAGTGTACCAGATAGAGTCGTAACCGTTTTCATCACAGTATACTGCTTGCTCGCGAGCTTCATCCAGCACTGTTGCATAGTCTTCAATACGACCAGGTCCTGCCAGGTTAGCAAAAATTCCAAATTTCATATATTTTCCTCCTTTAGATTGATCTCTCGTAATTTTTGACTGATTCCTTTTTGAAGCTGCATCGCGCTTGCTCTTACATGCTCTCGCATAGCTTTTTCTGCAGCTTCCCGGTTTCCGCTTAGAATGGTTTCAAGGATAAATTGATGCTCCTTAAGTGACTTTTCTAAGCGATTCGGCACCTCAATACTCAAGTAAACATAGCGGTTATATGGAATTTGATTGATCAACATATTGAGCATAAAGCTTAATTTTGAATTGTTAGCTCCGTTAATCACTGCTTCGTGAAAAGCATTGTTTGCTTCAACAAATTGCTTATGATCAGAGGACTGAACTGCTTTTTCCATTGATTGAACCGCTTTTTGAAGATCATCAATTTCCTTCACATGTCTGTTTTCGGCCAAAAGGCCGGCTGCGAGTCCTTCAAGCACTTCTTTTACTGTAAATAGCTCTGCAATCTCTTTCTCTGTAGGTTTTGTCACACAGGTGCCAACCCGTGGAATAATTTCTACAAGACCTTCTCTTTCCAATTGCTTAAATGCTTCTCTAACAGGAGTCCGGCTTACTTTATAGTGTTCTGATAGTTCAAATTCTGATAATTTTCTGCCTGGCTCAAATTCTCCGGTCACAATTGCTTCACGGATCGCATTTGTTACTTGTGTGGTTATACTTGTTGTTAAAATCATGGTAGTTGTTTCCGCCTCCCTATATGGGGCATGGTGCAATGGCGAACAAATATAAAAATTTTAAGAATTTTTATATTTGTTCTTCCTTCTGTGCCATGTACCATGCAAGTTATTTGTTGGCTTAATTCTACTTATATTAGTAATCTTTGTCAATGAAAGTTACAGAAAATTTAGAAAATATTTTATGTTTTTTCAAAAAATAAAAACTTCCTTTTAGATAACACTCATTTTTATCTCCATACAATCAAGAAATCAAAGTACCCCTCTACAGCATATTAAACTTCACTTTGCTCCATTTCCTTTAATACTTCCTGTGCGGTTCTGAAGCTGTCAATGGCCGCTGGTACACCACAATAAATGGCACATTGCAAAAAGATCTCATGGATTTCTTCAATAGTTAAACCATTCGTAATTGCTCCACGTATATGCAGTTTAAGTTCATGCGGACGATTCAATGCTGTTATCATTGCAAGGTTGATCATGCTGCGGCTCTTCCTTGACAGCCCCGGTCTTGTCCAGATCTCACCCCAACAATACTCAGTTACTAATTCCTGTAAAGGCCGGTTAAAGTCTGTAGCATTATTAATAGAATTGTCAACATAGTCAGCGCCTAGAACTGCTCTGCGAACCTCGAGTCCCTCATCAAATTTTTTTGAGTGCATTCTTAAAGCTCCTTATACTATATTTTGTATGGTTTCAATGCAATATAAATATTTTTTGTACTGAGACATGTTTATTTTTAGCAGCAACTCACATGAACTGAAGTTAACTAGGATTTGCTATTCAAATTATCCAAGTTTTCTACAACAGCTGTTTCTTGGTTTTCAATCGTATACATAGAGTTATTTAACTTCCGTTTCATTGGGAAATAATACAAAGCAGCAGGGACAACCAATCCAATTAACCAAGCAATATCCGCACCTTCTAAAGCCGTAGCTATAGGTCCTACGTAGAAAGAGGTGTTTATAAAAGGAATTTCTGCAATGACTGATACAAGAAATGCGATGGTTGTGATCCAATTGATTTTTCCATATTGGCCATTTATGTCAAAAATATCTTTTACATTGTATTGACCATGGCGCAGCAGATAATAATCAACAAGATTAATGGAAGTCCATGGAATTAAGAAATAACTAATAAAAAAGATAAAATTTAAGAAAAACGCAAGAAAATTACTTTGTCCTAACAAGCATAGTATAGTGCCCATTACGGTCACACCAAAAATCATTCCCACGCGCACCTTTGGTGTAACCTTCAATTTAACGAAAGGTTCTATCGTTGTAATTGTTGACATAAATGCACCATACAAATTAAACACATTAATGGAAAGCTGTCCAAAGATGATGATGAGATACATCACTATGGCAAAACTTCCAAACAGCTGTCCCAAATTGCTTCCTGAATGATCAAGAAAGTTTGGAATCGCAACAGTTAGCGTTGAACCTAACACCATCATCCAAATAGTTCCAACTACTGTACCCGCATAACTGTACCAAAATGTTTGAGCCGTCGAGGTTGTAACCGGAAGATAGCGGGAATAATCCGCAACATATGGGGCATAGGCTAATTGCCACGTAGCCACAATACTAACCGCTAATAAAAATACAGGCCAATCGACGCTGCCAGCTGACCAAATACCCGATGGAAGCGGCAGCTGGAAAATAATAACCGTCGCCACAAGATAAATGATAAGTGATGACCAAGAAAGTATTTTTTGCATTTTGTGAATTAAGTCATGTCCAAAAATAGTTACTACAAAACAAAGAATATTTAAAATTAAAATGCTCCATGTTTGATCAATAGATACTAAACTGCTTAAAGTTTGAGCCGCAAGCAAGCCGCTGCTGGCAAAAAAACCTAAATAAACAAACATAACAAGAAATAACGGGAAAATAGCGCCAATAACTCCAAACTGCGCTCTGCTCTGAATCATTTGCGGGATTCCTAGCTTAGGTCCTTGAGCAGAATGGGAAGCCATAAAAATGGCGCCTAATAAGGTACCAATAATGATGGCTACAAAGCTCCAAAACAAGTTAAGCCCTAAACTGATTGGCAATGCCCCTGTTACAAGGGTTGTGATATGCATGTTTGCTCCAAACCAAATTGGGAATAAATCTTTAGCTTTTCCATGCCTTTCTTCTGCTGGGATATACTCAATAGTACGTGTTTCAACTTTCACTGAATTTCCCCCTTTAAGTGAATTTGTAATTAGAAGTATTTCGGTGGACAGGTGTATAAGGCTATATGAAATAGTTTGCTAGGTTTTCATAAACTTTTCTTACTCACCAATTATTCCAAACTAAACGCTCCCTATTAATCCGCAGTTTGACAGTAAATGCAAACAAAATATTACGAAATATCAGAAAACTATTAACATATTTATCTTTTCTTTGATCCGTAATTGTTACATTGTAAGACTTACTTAATGCAAGAGGAACACTGCCGTATCTTAAAAGGGATGCTGTTCCTGTTTAGCTACCTGCCTTTTCAGCATAATAACCTGCACCTTAATGAAACAACTACTACAACACTGTGCTGGATTAGACATATTCCAGTGAAAGATGAGTTTTAACACTTACGGAATGAATCATATTATCCTTGTCTCAGTTTAAAATTTAAATCCCTTGAGGTGTATGACGGCTTTTCATACTTGTTAATGCACATGTTTTATGTGAATAACATATTCAACCATACCTCCCCTCCAAGTCTCTCTTTGATCATTTTCCTCAATGTCCTTTTTATTTCATTTAGTGAAATAGAAATGGAAACACCGTTTTCAGACAAGCTGATCATCGTTAAACTTCCTGTTTTAATCTTTTCATTAATCTCTCGTTTAAAATTCGCTTCCCTCACATTAGTGTTCCGTGTATAAGCACTCTGTGTTATTAAAAGAACCTATTTCAATAATCACCTCACATCTCATCTGTTGCATGTACTATGTACCATGCAAGATTTAATGCAATTTTATCTGTAAGCGCATACATGTGTCAATAATTTCTTAAAAAGAAAATTATAAAGTTTTTAATTTCTAGCAGTAAGTTTTAAGACTCAGCAGCTTTTTCATTGTAAAATTCATTTATACATGCTTCTCGCCCCTGTTTTTACCATGTACCATGTAAGTCAACTGAAAATTAATGAAATTATTTCCTTTTATTGATTTTAATCATCAAAACTTTTATGTATTATTCTCAATACATAAAGCGATTCACCCTGGAAACTAAACGTCAACTAATCAGGATTTTATTCTAAAGATATGCTTATTTTATAATCCTCCCTTCTTTTGTATCGCTAAAGAAATGATCTTTAAAGCATCAAATCTGTTTCTTTTTGCTTTGACTATCCATAGAGTAGTCAGATTTTCAATATTTTTATTGTAAAAAACGAAACAAAGTTTAAATTTTCAGAAAACTTGTTACATTATCTTACAAATAAATTGTTTTTAACTTGAAATACTCCTCATAATGTTACTATTCCTGACAAATTAAGAGTAAAGGGGTAAGCATTATGAAAGAAACCATCTACTTTCCTTTTCAGCCTGAAATTCCAATGACCACAACCGGCTATCGAGAATTGATGCCAGCTAATTACTCTAAAAGTAAAAACATTGCACTTTTTTATCAATTTGAAACGAAAAAAGGACAAAAAACGTCTCTTTCACTCATCCCGGATGGATGCTTTGATATCATTTTTTGCTGTGATGCCAATACTCCTTCGGCTTTTCTTTGGACCAGCCCGGTCTCCAGGCTGAAACAACCGGAATTTGTAGATGGCTGTGATTATTTTGGGGTTCGTTTTTTTCCAGAACAAAGTCTGCTGAAGCTTCGCTACCCGATGAAAGAGCTTTTAAATCAGCTTATTCCGCTAGCGGATGTTTTACTCTTTGATCCATCTCTTATTGAACAAATCAGCTTAGCAGCCTCATTTGGCGAACGAATCACGCTGTTTAAACAATTTATACATAAAAGTGCAGAGATGTCGGGCAATGGGCTTGATCTCATCGATTATTCAATTAAAAAAATTTATTTGTCCGGAGGAATGCTGAATATCAAGCAATTATCTGCGGAAATCGGATATTCGGAGCAGTATATCCGCCGGAAATTCGAAGAGTATATCGGTTTTTCACCAAAACAGTTTTGTAAAGTCGTCCAGTTTCAAAATTCTTTGAGCTGCATTTTAAAAATGGATCATGTAGATGTGCATGATGTTATACATGAAAATGGCTACTATGACCAGCCGCATTTCATAAAAGATTTTAAAAAACTAATGAACGTTACCCCAAAGCAGTATAAAGAAACACTCGCCATGTACTCTAACCTTGCTTAACAGAAGGCACAATTATCATTTTTTAATGGATAAGATCCTTTTCAGTTTCACGATACAGCTAAATAAAAACAGCCTCTCATCTGTACAAAAAATAAATGAGGGGCTCTCTTTTCATTTTCGAAATGATGAAACAGTTTGTGCTGATGAGCTTAAAAAACTTGCCGGATGTTTTGGAGCCATCCTAATTCTGATGAAATTTCTTTTGCTGCTTTTTTTATACTCTTTATATTCGTTCCTTTTGTATCTTCTGCAAAAGCTTCTTCCCAAACCATCATACTTACAGAAGCTACAACCTCATTTTCCCAATTAAAAATAGGAGCTGATATACAAACCGCTCCTGGCTGAATTTCATTAAATGACACAGCCCAGCCCTTTTTTTGAATGATCGTTAATTCATCTTCCAGTTCTTTTAATTTGTTACTTTCTTGCGTTCCAGAGAGCATTTCAAACATCTTCAGCTGCCTCTGCTTTTTCATAAAAGCTAACATCACCTTGTTAAAAGCACCTTCAAACAGAAAAAATCGAGTTCCTGTCAGTTCTTTCGATTTGGGCGTGCCTGGACTTATATACTCAATGAGCACCCCTTCTTCTCCCTCTGGGACTGTAATAAAAACTGGATTTTTTGTTTTTCTCACTAACTCCTGCACTATATCAACAGATTGCTTTCGAACAGACAAATTGTTTTTTCCAGCCAGGCCTAATTGTAAAATCAACAGCCCCAGCCGAAATTTTTTTGTTTCAGCGCTTCTATATACTAAACCCTGTTCTTCTAAAGAGGAAAGAAGCCGATGCACAGTTTGGACGGGAATGCCTAAATCCCTGCTTAATTCTGTGGCACTCCATTCTTCTCTTTCTTCCGTTGGCTTCATGGCGTGCAGCAATAAAACAGACTTTCTTATCACTTCAGACACTTTGTTCTCCCCTTTCCAATGCCTGTATTAAACCGGCTTGGCAGCAAGCTGACTTTTTATAAATGGGTTTCTTTTAAATAAAGGAACATACAATTTTTATCATCATAATGCCTGCTTATTAAACTTTTATTGTAAGAAACGAACCTTTCTTTAAACATAATTTCATACATAAAATAACCCGTAAGATTATATAACAAAATTTTCTGATTTTTCCCACTATTCAGGATATCAATCTGGGTTTCATTTTGTATTTATGTGATGATAGAAATCGAAATACATATAAAGTTGATTGAGTTACATCAAAAGTGACGTCAATTGATTTTATAAAAAATAATTTATGAGGTGAAGAAAATGAGCGAAAACACAATGATCCAAACAGCGTACACTTTTTTAAGTCAAAAACCAGGTGTTCAGTTAATTAAAGCCGGAACGTATAAAAAGAAAGAATTGAATGACGCACTAAATATACCTGCATTAAAAAGTCAAATTATTGACGTCCCTATTACAGACAAGGAAAATGCCGTGCAATTGGGCTATTTCTCTATGCAGCCATCCGAAGAATTTGAATTTACTTATACGTACCTGGAAATCAAAGTCGTTATTAATGGAAAAATTATTGTGCGGGATGATCAGGGCACCAAATACATAGCCGAAGCTGGTGATGTATTAGTATTTACTCCTGACACAACCGTTGTGTTTGATAAAGAAAGTGATGGAGAGGCTATTTACACAGGGCACCGTCTTCCAGAACCCATGTTTATGTAGGAGGTAACCGATGAAAGGAATTTCAATTAAGATTTTATAATGACTTATCAAGCATTTTGGAAGAGAAATTTAATCTCCCCAGAATGCTTGATATCATTTGAAAAAGGATAATAAGTTTATCAAACCTCTTCCCTTCGTATTCTCCAATGAGAACAGAAAATTTAAGGAATTATGCTCCCCATCGGATAGGTGAACACTATTCTAAACTTCTAAAAAGATCCGCCTTTAAATTGCATGAAGTTGGTTTATTCCAAGAATTTATGTACCTTTTCCCTCTGTTTGTCCGACTAAATTCTGCCTTTCTTTCTCTAATGAAAAGAATTTAACTAAAAATAATTGACAGCGGATCAGGCTGTTCATATTTATTTCTTTGTATTACAGAATGGAACAGCACAAAAAACGCCGAATTTCATGGATTGTTTCATCCAATAATACGGCGATGTTTTTCAATCTACAGTATTGATTCCTGCCTGCCTTCCCATTCTGTATTACTGCTGCCGTGCCTACGTTCAAATTAGTCATCTGCCAATATGCTGCGACTAGCTCACCTCAATGGAGCAAACTGCTTCGTCTTTCATTAATTTGTTTGAAAATTGATTAATACACGCAGTTAATCGAGCTATAATCTCTTCCGAAATTACTCCTTGCTTTTGCTCATTCCAAATAATCTGTGTGTCCTGAATGAAAAGGCCTTTTTCTATCCGAGTTGCACCAAGCACCGACAACAAGGGTTTAAGGTTGTATTCCAGCATTAAAAGATGAGCCATGGTCCCTCCGACAGCTACTGGTAAAAGAAGTTTGTTTTCCAGACCTTTTTGCGGCAGCAAATCCAAATACGTCTTTAAGATCCCGCTGTATGAACCTTTATAAACAGGAGTTCCAACAATGACCGCATCAGATTCTGCCAGCAGAGCATTCACTGTTTGAATACTATCGCTTTCATACCGTGCGTGTAGTAGATCTTCTGCTGGCAAATCACAAACTGAAACAAATTCCACCTGGACTTCCCTTTGTTCTAACTGGATTACCATGTATTTCAAAACCTCATTTAGTTTGGAGATCGTAGATGGACTACCCGATAAAATTGTCACTTTTTTCATTCCGTATTAACTCCCCTGACATTTAATAGTTTTAAAAAAATAACACGGTTAAGTGTGTTGCATGCGAAAGGGCTGTGAACAATTTTAGCTTTCCAGCATGGAAATATATTGTCTTGTAGCTTCACTTACTCGAGTAGTCTGAGTTAACATACAGAGAGCATCGGCTACCTTGATGCGCCTAAACGTTTCTTTGATGCGTCCATCCTTTTGAAGGGCCTGCCGGTTAAGCCATAGCTTCTCCTTTATTTCTTCCGTCAGCATGTTTGAACTTTCCAAAGAGGCCGATAACAATTTTTCTGCATTGTGACAACTAAAAAAAGAAACGTCTGGCTGGTCCACTCTTCCCGTATGAGAATACGCCAAGGCCGTGATGATCCGCTGCTCAGCACTGGCCAACGTCTCTCGCAAAAAAATGGCCGTTGACGAAGGGATATTATGAAAGGACATCGGTTTATTTAGTTCGATCTTGGACACAGCAGGAAGGTCTTCAACGATTAAACGAGTAATACCCCGGTCATTTACTGCTTCCAAGATTTGTTCTGGGTCGTCTTCTACAACCACTTCTTTATGAGGTGGCCATACATCCAGCCAGTAATGGTTTAAGTGCTGCGTTCCTATATGGAACATAAATATTTCGGGGTAAATTCTCAGCTGTCCTGGTCCATCCCCCAGCTTCTCACGGTAAAATTCATAGAATCTTGTGACTGAAGCTAACAGAAGAGCACTTGCACCTACACTCCCGCCAGCTTGATGAACAATAAATCCAATCCGGTCTTTTTCATTCAATCCAGGGAATAAGTCATCTATTGAAGCTCGCTGATTTTGAATTTCTATTGAAAAATCAGAGCAGGATAACATCGTCATTGAATGCATCAGGACACTCCTTTCAAGGTTTAAATGAATATTGTTTGCTCTTGCACATGATTTGAAATGGACTGATCAGCAGCTATTTTTTTCAACCATCTAATTTGAATATGTTCTTCTTTTTTATTTTCAAGATAATGAAGCAGCTTAACGGTTAATATATTTTTTTCATCACATTGGTCAATTTTTAGGCAAATGCCTTGTAATCGTTTGTTGTCACTTTCAACCTCAATTTGATATACACCGGTTTCTGGAAGGATGTATTTTTTATTTGTGGAAATTTTATAGAGAAGGCTTTCTTCTCTCTCAATCATTTCTTGTTCGACCTTACCCATGACTTCATAATAATCACCAAGGTAGTTCGGAATTACATGAACACTGCCCGTTGAAATAAAACGACGAATGAGGGTAGAACTGACTTTTAACCCGTTCCGTTCTTCTTTCGGTACAATGGATACATCAAATTTTCCACCTGATGCTTCTTCCTTCATCTTTATCGCATTTCCAGTTCCTTTGTAGCCATAGGTAAAGTCAAATCCTGCTACTACATGCTTACATTTTATTCCTACAATATATTGTTTAATAAATTCTTCAGGGGAAAGCCTAGAAAAAATCCGATCAAACTTCACCACAAATAATTTTTCTACACCCAGTTTTTCAAATTTCTTCTGTTTTACTGAAAGGGGTGATAAGTATTTAATAGGTTCTAAACCCTGGATCACTTCACTAGGATGAGGATAGAAAGTCATAACAGCCAATTTCATTCTTTTTTCTTTTGCTATTTTTCTTGCAGTTTGAGTTAAACGCTGATGGCCGGCATGCACTCCATCAAAGAAACCTAACGCCATAACAACAGGCTCGTCTGAAATATACTGTGGAGCATCTGTGTGACAAAGATAGATCGTTTCCACCTTTGGCCGCCCCTTTCCTGGTATTTTTTAGTTACGCCTCCATTCGTTTATTTGGAATGAAGGCGTCTATTGTATCCATTGGTCACGGAAGCCAAAGCTTAAGAGTTTTCCATTTGAATTCGCCCAGGCGGAACCTCTTCTTCTTTCAGATACGCTGACTCGTCATGAATACTTAAATCAAGTCCAAGAATTTCATCTTCTTCACTTACACGCAACGGAACAAACAAACGTATCACCTGTAACACTACATACGTTCCAATAACAGCAAGCAGAACTGTAACCCCTACTCCAATAGCCTGGCTCACCAACTGTTCAGGGTTGCCGTACAACAAGCCATTGTTTCCGGCTTCATTTACTTCTTTTGTAGCAAAAATTCCGGTAGCCATAGCGCCCCAAATCCCGCAAATTCCATGGATTCCAAAAGCATCTAACGTATCGTCATATTTAAACCGTGTTTTGATAAAGTGAATAGCGTAATATCCAATTGGACCTGACAGCAGGCCAATAAGAGCAGCGGACAAAACCGTCACATAACCCGCAGCTGGAGTTATAGCCACTAGTCCTGCAATCGCTCCAGTCATCGTTCCTACTAGTGTCGGACGTTTTCTAATTGCCCATTCAATTACAAGCCAGCCGATCCCTCCTGCGCATGCCGCAATGTGTGTATTCATAAAAGCGAGAGAAGCTAATCCGCCAGCTGCCAGGGCACTGCCGCCATTAAAAGCCAGCCAGCCAAACCAAAGAGTAGCTGCCCCAATTAAAAAATACACAATGTTGTGCGGTGATTCTTCATTTTTTAAACGTCTCGGTCCAATCATGAGAGCAGCCACTAGGGCACTCACACCTGCCAGGATGTGAACAACTGTTCCCCCAGCAAAATCAAGCTCCCCTATTTTTGAAAGCCAGCCCCCTCCCCATGCCCAGTGCGCTATTGGAGCATAGACTGCAGTAGGCCATAGAATACAAAAAAGAATCCAAGCAGGAAAAGAGATGCGGCCTGCTATTCCCCCGGAAACAATGGCTACAGTAATGGCTGCAAAGCAAGTTTGGAAAACAGCATAAAGATAATGCGGAATGGTTAAGGTACCAAATGCAGCTTCTTCCCCTACATTTTTAAACCCTAGATAATCCATGCCTCCAATAAGTCCTCCAATATCAGTACCAAAAGTAAGACTGTATCCCCATAATACCCAAACGATACTTACAACAAGAAGACTGGAAAAGCTGTACATCATCGTAGAAAGAACGTTTCTATTACTCATCAGCCCGCCATAAAAAAGGGCCAGCCCGGGAATAAGCATAAAGACAACGATAGCATTCGCAGATAAAATCCAAGCAGTATCTCCTGTATCGATTACAGAAGTTTCCGCGGCAAATGAATTCAAGGGAAAACCTATCAAACATCCAACTACTGCTAAAAACAAAGCGATACTATTCATTGTTCTGTTCATTGAAATCCTCCTCCGGTATGATGAGAAAAGGATAAAGATTATTTTGGATTGACCAATACTTTTAGCCAATCCAAAATGGTTTCTTTTCCATCTCAATTCTTTCTAATCCTTTTTTATTAACTGTTTACTTACAAATTTCTACTGCCACATTGTCTCAAGCCAGCCCTTCGCTTATTCAAACCACGGAACTTCAACCAAGGTGCGGCCAACCCATTCTCGCAGGATTTCATTGGTTGGGCCCATTAGTGCTCCAGCCCGGCCATCACGAAGGTACTTTTCTACCTGCCCTGTCAGATAGCCCCTGCCACCCGATACCTGTAATGCTTGATTGGTTACTTGAATAACAATATCCGCTGCATGTGTTTTCAGTTCCCATAAAGGGTAAAGGCAACTTGATAAAGCAAGCCCTTTTTCGCTGCATTCATCCATTCCCTGGGCTGTGCGGTACAGCATGTTTCTAGCGCTGTCAATTAAGATCTGTGCTTTTGCTAATTCATGACGAATAACCTGATAACCAGAAACAGACTTTCCAGTATCCTGGTGAACTTTTTTCTTTGCACTGTCAATAGCTGCATTAAGTGCTCCTTGGGCAATCCCAATCCAGCAGGCACTGGTTCCTAGCAAAAACAATGGATCAATGACATTATCATTATAGGAATTCATGCCGCCTTCACTGCCGAGGCGGTTTTCAGCAGGAACAAACACATTCGTAAACTTCATAGGACCGCTTGAATTGCCGCGCAGTCCCATTGCAGAAAACGGGAAGCTTTCAACACCTTCCTGGTTTTTTTCTACGAGTAAAAACATAAGTTTATCTGTTTCAATACTGTCAGGATAGTTTGTACAGACGACATACCAGTCTGCCTCGCCGCCGCTTGTCACAAAAGACTTGCTGGCGTTTAAAAGATAGCCCTCGCCGCTTCTGGGAGCTGAACTTACCACATTCCAGAAATGGCTTCCTGTTGCCGGCTCACTAAAGGCAAGCGCACCAACCTCTCCGCTTAATACACCTGGTATAAAACGCTGGCGCTGTTCAGGTGAGCCTGCTGAATATAGCGTCTGCACTGCAGCCGTATGCATGACCCAGCACATTGTGGAAGACGAACAGTAATGAGCAAAACTTTCTGCCAATACAGCAAAACCCATATATCCTGCGCCGATGCCTCCTTCTTGCGCAGGGATCGTAACGGCTCCATAGCCGGCTTGTGCAATGGCTTTAAGGCTTTCACGCGGATACCGACTTTCCTGATCAGAAAGAGAAGTACGTGGAAGCAGCTCTGTTTTTCCAATTTCATGAGCCTTTGTTTGCAGTTCCTCATATCCAGGCGGACACTTCCACCAGCTTGGGATTTGCATGATTCCTTCATCTACGACCGCTTGATTAATTGTCATGATTGCTTCACTCTCCTCTATTTTTATAAAAACAGAAGTTGCAAAACTTCAGCTTTCCTTTTTTAAACCTTGATATCCGCCAAATGATTGTTTCTACATAAATAAGGGTTCAGGCAAACGGTGAGCTGTATAAATGGCTTCTCCGTCACTTTCTTTATCAAACACAACGGTAGTTTCAGGCGAAAAAATCAATACATCGCCGGCTTCAGCTACAAATTTGGTTCCCCGCTCATCCCGGACCACGATTTTCCCTTTAATGACTGTTTTCATTTCCAGGTACGTATAAGTAAATTCAAATTCTTCTGAAGGCTGCATTGAAAAGTAACCCATTGACAGTGCTCGCTCATTCGTACAAACCGGAACATCAATAATTTGACTTTTTAACGCTGAAATTCCAAGGAGGCTGTTTAATTCTTTTTTTTGATACGTACCAGCTTTTATCAGCTGTACACCCGGTTTTTCGTTTAAATAGTTAAACTCTGTTTTGATCAATGTTTCTTTACTCATGTTCCTCACCTCAGCGCATTTTTTTAACCCACCGTTTCCCAAACAATATAATTCTGAATATTCTAATAATTACTTTGGAAATGGGGTATGAAAACATCTTTACATAACGAGTTTTCTATTAAAATATTGTCTTCTTAATAAATGAGAGAAAATAATATTTGTTGTAAACATTTCTTACAAATAACAATCTTCGTCTAAAAACTGTTTTTGCCACGTTGTATGAATACTGACAGGCGTTTTTTATTTTGGCAGCCTGTTTCAGTACAGCTGACCTCCCCTTCTCTTTTTTTTTATGAAAAAGCAGCAGGGTATTGGCTATAGCCTGCCGACTCCCTTCCTTTTACTTAATATGAAAACAGATACTAGTAATGAGCAGCTGTTTTTAGAGAATAAAAACGAAAGAGCCACCTTAAAAGATGGCTCTTTCGCTTTTTATTAAAAATCAATAACAGTCAGTATAACTTTTAAATAGAATAAACTTTATATTCTTTTGCTCTCCACCCTAAATTTCTCGAAGCTTCCTCTGCAGCATCTTGAACATACTGTATAGTCATATAAATTTCTTGTTCATCTAACCTAGATGATGGACTTATCACGCTTATAGACGCAGCAACACGATTATCCCAGGAAAAAATAGGTGCAGCGATCTCTGTATTTCCTTCTTTTATTTCTTCAAAACATATAGAGACACCACATTTGGCTATGATGTTTATGTTTTTTTCCAATTGTTTTAAATCAATGATTTCTCCCTTTTTGTATAGGTTCTGCATGATTTTTTGACGATTTTCTCTGCTTTCATGAGCTAACATTACTTTATTGGCAGCCCCCAGGCTTAAAGGACTTCTTACGCCAATATACTCATCAAGCGCTGTGAAGCCTGGCTGAACACAGTCAATAAAAACTCCTTCATTACCTTCAGGAACTGTTAAATATACCTTTTCCTTTGTCTGGCTCATTAATTTTTCCATAGCTAAAATCGCACTATTTCTAATAGACGAATTTTCTTTGATAGACATTCCTAGCTTTAACAGGGAGAGACCTAATCTAAATTTTTTTGTCTCTGGGTTTTTCGCGACAAAGCCATACTCTTCTAAAGAGGAAAGCAATCGGTGTACAGTTTGAACACTCATATTAAGCCTGCAGCCCATTTCGGTGGCGCTCCATTCTTCCTTCTCCATATAATCTGCGGAACGAAGCGCATGAAGCAGCATAGCAGATTTTCGAATCACTTCCGACAAATGAGTCCCTCCTGTTCAAAGCCCCTAAGCTCATGTACTTTGGCAAATCATCCAATTGTAAATCTATTAAACATCCATTATTTCCAGTTATAAAATATTCTTTTTTGCTGGAAGAAATATTTTCTTACTCAATGCCTGTAAATCAGGATAGGATCTTACACTTTTACTTTTTCTACCGCATGGCCGCCGAATTCATTACGAAGAGCTGCTACTACCTTTCCTGTGAAGGTGTCATGGTTTAAAGATCGGTAGCGCATGAGTAAAGACATGGCAATGACAGGTGCAGCCGTTTGCAGATTAAGCGCTTCTTCCACCGTCCATTTTCCTTCACCCGAGGAATGCATAACGCCTTTTATTTCATCCAAATGGGCATCTTTCGAAAAAGCATTTTCGGTTAATTCCATCAGCCAGGAACGAATCACAGACCCATGGTTCCATACACTCGCCACCTTTTCATAATCATAATCGAATTCACTTTTTTCGAGAATTTCAAACCCTTCTCCAATCGCTGCCATCATGCCATATTCTATACCGTTGTGAATCATTTTTAAGTAGTGGCCGCTACCTGCTTTTCCTGCGTATAAAAAGCCTTTCTCAACGGCTGTATCCCTAAAAATTGGCTCTACTATTGTCCACGCCTCCAGATCTCCTCCTGCCATATAACAGGCTCCATGACGAGCTCCTGCCGTACCGCCGGAAGTCCCGACGTCTATAAAATAAATACCCTTTGTTTTCAAATCATCGTAGCGGCGAATCGATTCTTTATAATGGGAATTGCCCGCTTCGATCACAATATCCCCTTTACTTAGCAGCGGCGTCAGTTCGCCAAGAACAGAATCGACTGCTGAATGTGGAACCATGAGCCAGAGGATCCGGGGCTGGGGTAGAAATGCTGCAAGTTCCTGCAAGCTGGAAAACGCATTAGCCCCGTACTTTCTCATTTCATCAGTGGCATCCGGATTAAGATCAAATGCTGCGACTTCATAATCATGATCAATAAGATTTTGGCCAAGATTTATCCCCATTTTTCCTAAACCAACTAAACCTATTCTCATATTCATATCTCCTCTTCTTTACCGAATTCTTTATTACCAATTAGCTTTTTCCGGCTCCCACCAATGAAAACCGCCTGTTTCCAGCAGCTCTTCTGAAGCATCTGGACCCATCGAACCAGCCGGATACGTGTACAAAGGAACCCTATCTTCTTCAAATGCTTCCAATATAGGCTGAACCCACTTCCAGGAAAGTTCGACTTCCTGCCAATGGGCAAAAAATGTGGAGTTGCCCCCAATCGCATCAAATAGAAGCAGCTCATACGCTTCCGGCAGATTTTCATTCCCCGATGAAAGATCAATAGAAACAGGTTCAATCCGGTTTGTCAGCGGATTTTTCATATTTAAACGTAAGGAAACATTTTCACACGGATTGATTTCAATCGTTAAAAGATTAGGCGGCATTGTTTTCTTTTGATCCGCGTCTGCTTTGGCTGGCTGATTTTTAAATTCAATCACAATTCTTGTTGATTTTTCTTTCATTCTTTTACCAGTTCGAATATAGAAAGGGACGCCTGCCCAAAAGTCATCATCAATCCATAAGCGGGCTGCAATAAAGGTATCGTTTTTCGATGAAGCATCGACGCCTGGCTCTTCGTTATAAGCGATCACCTTTTCACCAAGTATGTCTCCCGGTCCATACTGGCCTCGAATTACATTAACTGCTACGTCTTCCTTCTGCAGCGGCCGCAGAGCATGCATAATTTCTTTTTTCTTTTCGACTACTTCTTTTGCACTTACTTTTTCCGTTAGATGCATGGCTGTCATCATCACAAGCTGCAATAGATGGTTTTGAACCATGTCTCTGATAGCACCTGCCTGATCATAATAGGCCGCTCTTTCTTCAACCCCGACCGTTTCGCTAGCTGTTATTTGAATATTCGAAATATATTGGTTATTCCATATCGCTTTCAAGATTGGGTTTGCAAATTCTAGTGATTCAAGACCTTGAACCATTGGCTTTCCAAGATAGTGATCAATTCGATAGATTTCTTCTTCTTTGAATGTCTGGCTTAATGTTTTGTTTAATGCTTGCGCAGAAATGGTGTCATGGCCAAAAGGCTTTTCTACAATAAGGCGTTTCCAGCCCTGAACAGCATCCAGCCCGCTTTCTTTAATGTTTGAAGCAATATCATGATAGAATTCCGGCGATACAGACAAATAAAACAGCCGATTTTCCGGCAGATTCAATTCCGCTTCATACTTTTGAACGCTTTTAAGCAAGGCAGCATAATCTTCTTTTTTCGTTCCATCAAGCTGCTGATAATGGCAGTAAAGCAGGAATTCGTTTAACTTAGCGTGATCCTGTACAGTTCTTCTCGAGAATGTTTTGACCGCTCTCTCTATATGAGCTTGAAAATCCTGATCAGAGCTTTCTTTTCTTCCTAAGCCAATAATCGAAAAAGTATTTGGCAGCTTATGATCTAAAAACAAATTGTACAGTGCGGGGAAAATTTTTCTTTTGGCTAAATCCCCTGTTGCCCCAAACAAAACAAACGTCATTGGGCTCAACCTTGTTTCCTGAATGGCTTCAAGAGCAGTTTTTTCGACTTGGAGACTAGCAGGCATTGTCATGGTTTTCATTCAATCCCCTCCTTGCATTTGATTCAATTGGTTTGTTCTTTCTACCCCCTTAGTATAGTGGCTCCATATCTCCGTTATAAGT
Organism: Domibacillus sp. DTU_2020_1001157_1_SI_ALB_TIR_016; assembly: GCF_032341995.1. Classification (NCBI taxonomy): domain Bacteria; kingdom Bacillati; phylum Bacillota; class Bacilli; order Caryophanales; family Bacillaceae; genus Domibacillus; species Domibacillus sp. DTU_2020_1001157_1_SI_ALB_TIR_016. The sequence goes on along the minus strand of NZ_CP135438.1, from coordinate 1,269,106 downwards.
ACGCACTTTAAATTCATATAGTGTCCTAAAATATACTGCAGGGCTGCAACAAGTATCGTGAAGAAGTATTTGTTTGTAGTTAATGATCATTTATTTTGTAATTTTTTTGCCACGGCCTGCTTCTGAGTTATATATTGAAAAGCATCATTAGCCATTTACTTTAAGGAGGACTTAAAATGGGACACACTTGCGCCAAAGATTTTAATTGTGAAAAAGAACTCACACTGCATGTAATCGGCGGAAAATGGAAGATGCTTATTTTATGGCATTTAGGTAAAGAAGGCACAAAACGATTTAACGAGCTAAAGGGATTAATGCCCGGTATCACCCAGCGTATGCTGGTGAATCAATTAAGGGAGTTAGAGTCCGACTATATTGTTCATCGTGAGGTATATCCTGTGGTGCCGCCTAAGGTGGAATATTCTTTAACCGATAAAGGAGAAAGTTTAATGCCGATTCTTGAATCCATGTACAGCTGGGGCAGGGATTATAAATCATTTATCCAGAAAAAGCTGGAAGATCAAAATAAGCCAGCATCTTCTTTGGACTAAGTTACGATAAAGTGCTTAAAACACACTTATCGACAAAGACAGTATACATTTTGTGACTATCTGAATTTAAAGTGCGTACTTCCCTTATAAAAATTTTGTCTTTAGACTGAGCTTATACAAAATTTTAAATAAGGGAGAGAAACACATTATGAAATTACAATTGGCATTAGATCTTGTAAACATTCCGCAGGCGATCGAACTAATCAAAGAAGTACAGGAACACGTAGACGTTGTAGAGATTGGAACACCAGTTGTCATCAATGAAGGTCTGCGCGCAGTAAAAGAAGTCAAAGATGCCTTTCCTAATTTGACGGTGCTGGCCGACTTGAAAATTATGGACGCAGCAGGCTATGAAGTATCCCAGGCCGCAGCTTCAGGCGCGGATATCGTAACCATTTTGGGCGCTGCAGAAGATGCATCCATTAAAGGAGCCGTAGAAGAAGCCAAAAAACAAGGCAAGCAGATTTTGGTTGATATGATTGCGGTAAAAGATAAACAAGCACGGGTGCGTGAACTGGATGAAATGGGTGTTGACTATATCTGTGTTCACACAGGCTATGACCTGCAGGCAGTTGGGCAAAATTCATTTGAAGACCTGCGTACGATTAAAAGTGTCGTAAAAAATGCCAAAACAGCCATTGCTGGCGGGATTAAAATGGATACTCTTTCCGAAGTGATTGCTGCGCAGCCGGATTTGATTATCGTCGGCGGCGGGATTACAAGCCAGGAGGATAAAAAATCTGCAGCTGCTCAAATGCAAAACATGATTAAAGAAGCGGTTACTGTGTAATTATGCAGACAACTCAGTATACTGCAGAAATCTTAAATGAACTTCAGCGCACGGCTGTGTTAATGAATGGTGATCAAACAGAACAGCTGGTCAATGGCATTCTGGAAGCCAAGAAAGTGCTTGTCGCTGGTGCTGGACGCTCTGGATTTATGGCGAAATCGTTTGCCATGCGTATGATGCATATGGGACTCGATCCGTATGTAGTAGGGGAAACGGTCACACCGAACCTGGAGGACGGCGATATCTTTATTGTCGGCTCGGGCTCTGGTGAAACAAAAAGTCTTGTGGCGATGGCAGAAAAAGCAAAGTCCATTGGTGCAGTTGTAGCGGCCATTACCATCGCTCCAAATTCCACAATTGGCCGCCTTGCGGATGTTGTGGTAGAAATTCCAGCACAGACCAAATCAGGCGAAGACACCGGCAATAAATCGATTCAGCCGATGGGTTCCCTTTTTGAACAAAGCCTTTTGCTGACATATGATTCTGTTATCCTGCGGCTTATGGAGCGAAAAGGAATGAATTCAGAAACCATGTATGGCAGACATGCCAATCTTGAATAGAAATCAAAAATACCCGGTCTCAAGGCCGGGTATTTTTATCGAAAAAGCTTCAGCGAGCAACAGCCGCCGCCCATCGTTTGATTCGGATTGCTGAAGCAGTTTACAGAACATGTTTACTCTTCAAGAATGCCCTCATTTAGAAAGCGATTTCATTATTGTAGTCCATCTACAAGGCCGTATGCAGCTTCTGCCTTTCTTTCAGCTTGCTCCATCTCTTTTCTGATTTCCTTCGTTAAATAGCCTTCTTTAATTTTACTGGAGATTTCGATTAATTTTTCGATATCTGAAAACGAATATTTTCGGGTATTTGCTTTTGATTTTTGAGGCGAGATTAACTTTTGCTCTTCATAATAACGGATCTTTCTATAGGATAGGGCTGTTAATTCACTTACTACACCAATACTGATTGCTTTTATCTCTTTGTATGCTTGATTTTTAAACGACATAAGCCTCTTCCCCCTAAGATTGTTGTCTTTGTTCAGTGAATAAAGCAATTCCTTCATTCGATGACCAGAAAAACGCTATTTGGAACCTTGCCAATGATAATCTTATATTCACACAACTAATACATTGGTTAAATATTATTTTCTCATTTCACGAGATAAAATGGGATTTTGTGTTAAAATTTCTAACAAACAAATTTAAGGAAACTTAAATATGGTTCAATAAAAAAGAGACCGTCTGACTAACACATCAAACGGTCTGTATACAAATCCAGATTTCTTATTTCATCACACTCCCGCCCGACAGCAGAATTGATTCACCCGTTAAATTGGGGGCTGCATCTGTCAGCAGAAAACCGATCGTATTTGCGACTTCAATGGGTGTCGTAATTCTTCCGGATGGAAGGCCTTTTAACACTTCTTCATATTTCTGTTCAAAGGTTTGTCCTTTTTCTTCTGCCCTTCTTTTAATAGCGCTGCGGCCCATTTTGGTATCCACATAGCCTGGACACACGGCATTCACCGTTATACGATGTGGTGCCGCTTCAACTGCAAGAGACTGCGTGAACCCGCGAAGTGCGAATTTGCTGGCTGCATAAGCACTGTTTCCATGAGTGCCGCGAATACCGGACAAGGAAGATACATTGACAATTCGTCCAAATCCTTTTTCTTTCATTTTCGGGTAAACGAGCTTTGTCAGCATCATTGCTGATGTTACATTGACATGTAGCATGTTGGCGACAAATTCTTCCCCTAGTTCCTCGAGTGCCTCTCCTCCCGCTATACCCGCACAATTGACCAAGCCTGAAACGAAACCAACTTCTTTCTCGCATGATCTGATCAGATGTTCCCTCTCTTCCTGATTGGAGAGGTCTGCTTTAACGAAGTGCACAGCCATGCCATTAGACTTCAACTCATTTGCAAGCTGTTCAAGCTTTTCTTCATTTCTTCCTGTAAGTGAGATTTTAGCGCCCATTGAAGCTGCTATTTTAGCTGTTTGGGAACCGATGTCACCAGATGCACCGGTTATTAATACATGCATGCCATCCAATGCTGTCTCTGAAAAAATAGCCATGATCTTGTCTCCTTTTCCACTATTAGTCTAAAGAAACTGTTCCCTCATTTGAGAAAAATATGCCCGATACAGCTATCTCAAAAATCGATTGACCCAGTTGTCGGTTTTAGGTGAACATAACAAACATACAGGGTTTTATCTCAATATGTATTGACCAGCTATCTCACTCTAAAGAATAAATGAATAAAAAGAAACCACCTTAGTCAGCTAAGAGAAGTTTCTTTCTTTGTCTTTCACTTTATCGTATTGCATCTAATCCCTTACAAAAACGAATCACTATACAACTGCCACATTGAGAAATCCTGTCTACATATCTAATTCCATTTAAGCGTTCCTCATTCAGTCGCTCTATTTCCTCAAGTGTAAGCAAGACTCTCGTGTCCTTATTTCGGCCACGATGGCCTCCACACTGGCAACAACAATTTGAACACATCTTTCCATTTCTCCTTTTTCATAAAATAGTCCTTACTATTAAATTATTCAAAATGAAGGCAGATAGAAACGGCCAAAAACATAGTTTACAAGACAATAAAAAAGAGAACAGCTTTCGCTGTTCTCTCTGCTTTTGCCTGGCGGCGTCCTGCTCTCACAGGGGGAAACCCCCAACTACCATCGGCGCTGAAGAGCTTAACAGCCGTGTTCGGGATGGGAACGGGTGTGACCTCTTCGCTATTGCCACCAGACTATAATGAAGCAAGTAGAAAAGCCTTTACTTTAAACATAAGTCCCTTTGTCAGTATAAATCGGTATTCTAAAAAAATCAGACAAATATTTTATGCACAAAGCCCAATAAGCCCGCATTACGAAACCATATACACCTTAACGAACAGTGACTTTTATTTTGGAAAAGCTTCTTTTTTAGAAATTCGTATCATTTCAGTAGGAAAATACTTGTTAAAATATTTCCCCACCATTAAGTGTAAATCTTTTCGGTACCACTTTGACAGTTCATGCTGTTGAAATAATTCCGGCATCCCTAACCTCTCTGAACGCTTTCCCATGGAGCCGTCTCCGATACTTAATGTATCAATCCAAATATGATCCACAATTCCAATTAATACTTCCGGAAAGTCAGGGGTGAATGGCAAAACAGGAGAAATTGAAGCTTGAGTGGATATTCCTGCATTGTGAATTTCTTTTAAAGCTATTATCCTTAATTTAATGCCGGGTGCATATGAAGAAAATATTGTCTTCATATCTTCCCTGTCCGTTTCAATTGTTATGGAGACAAGGACTTCGCATATTTCATTTAATTTCTTTAGTAGATCAATATCCCGTGTGATCAGCGGGCTTCTTGTTTGGATTTGGAGAAAATCAGGTGGGTTTTCAATCATTTCTTCTAATATACTGCGTGTGATCTTTGCTTTACGTTCAATTGGCTGGTAAGGATCTGTCACAGAAGACATAAAAATATTCACAGGTTTGTTTTTCTCACGAAGTTTTCTGATTTCATTTCGATAATTTTCTGCGGCATTTGCTTTGATGTCCAGCCATTCTCCCCAAGGAATTTCCTTGAATTTCTGAATGGGCATTTCCCTTACATAGCAGTACCTGCAGGAAAATGCGCAGCCGCTATACGGATTTAAAGAGTGGGTAAATCCAACATCCAAATAACCTTTTGCCTCAGTGAGGATTTTTTTAGCAAGGATTTCATTTACTTCAATCCCCATATGCATCTCCTTCCTTTACAGCCTGTCACATATTTTTAAAATTATATAAAAGATTTTATCTTGTTTTTGGTTTTAGGCTTTAATTTAATCATTACATGAAAATTCAACTTACCAAATAGCAGCAATGTTTTATATTTTAAGTCATTCTTCGCAAAAGGTATACTTGTAAGGAAAGGATGTGTTTGATTATGGATAAAATGAAGGCAGTAGGACTAATGAGATACCTTCCCATTGAAAATCCAGAAAGTCTGGAAGATGTAGTGATTGAGAAGCCAAAAGCAACGGGCCGTGACATTTTGGTTAAAGTCACCGCCATATCGGTCAATCCGGTTGACACGAAGGTTCGGGCTCCTAAAGACAAAGTTGAAGAAGCTCCTAAAATCTTAGGCTGGGACGTGGCAGGAATTGTTGATGAAGTAGGGCCAGACTGCTCCTTGTTCCGACCGGGAGATGAAGTGTTTTATGCTGGCAGTATTGCACGACAAGGCGGCAACAGCGAATATCATCTCGTCGATGAGCGCATCGTTGGGCGAAAGCCCGCTTCCTTGACTTTCGCAGAAGCGGCGGCCCTTCCTCTAACTTCTATTACAGCCTGGGAAGCATTATTTACCCGAATGTTACTTTCACAAGATCCAAGTGTCAACAAAGGAAAATCTTTGTTGATTATTGGGGCCGCCGGTGGTGTTGGATCCATTGCCATTCAGCTTGCAAAACAAGCAGGTCTTACTGTAATCGGTACTGCTTCGCGGCCGGAAACAGTCGAATGGGTTCAATCAATGGGCGCCGATTATACGATTAATCACCACGATCCGCTTCTGCCGCAGCTTCAAGCCATTGGATTTCCAAGCGTTCCGTACATTTTCTGCCTGAATGCTTTAGAAAAACATTGGGCCGGCATCAGCGAGGTTGTGTCTCCTCAAGGAGTTGTATGCGCCATTGATGATCCGACTTCTCCACTTGACCTTACCATGCTCAAGCAAAAAAGCGTCACCTTCGTTTGGGAATTTATGTTTACACGCTCGCTTTTTGAAACAGAGGATATGATTGAACAGCACCATTTGCTTAATCGGGTCGCTGAGGCAGTGGACCAGCAAAAATTAAAAACCACGCTCACTGAAGTGCTTGGACCTATTTCAGCAGAAAACCTTCGCCAAGCCCATAAACTTCTGGAGAGCAATAAGGCGATTGGCAAGATTGTCTTAGAAGGCTTTGCTTAATATCTGTTCGGGAAAAGGACAAATAAAAGTATGTCAAGGCTCGATCAACCTATATGATTACTCTTAATGGGAAACAAACGAAAAGTCCGACTGCTGACTGCAGTCGGCTTCCGTTTTACAACAAGAAATTTGCCGTTATTTATGACACCGTTTGCCTCGAGTAATTCCCTGTACAATAAACCAAATGAATTTAATTTTTACTGGTTAATCATTTACTTTATTTTTGATAAACAGTCAGCCTGGAAACACTTGTTAATGCTGATATAGCGACAGGTTAATTACTTCTTTGTTTTAACCATTTTTCGAATTCGGCTGCAACAATGCGTTCACCTGTTATACCTTCAGATTGCTCTGAGGCAAGAAAAACGATTGCTTTTGCCATGATCTCTGGTTTCAGGAGTTCGAAATTCCCTTCTAATTCCTTTCTCACCTCATTCGGTATCATACCCGTCAGCGTAGCGCCGCCGGGAAGAAGCATATTGACTGATACACCAAAATCCCGCAGGTCTTCTGCCATAATATAGGACATAGACTCGGTAGCCGCACGAGATGGACCATAGGGAACAAATCCTTTTCGTTTCATTGTTTCGTAATTCATCGAAATGTTAATGATTTTTCCTCTTCCCCGCTCCGCCATAAGAGGTGCAAATCCCCGGGAAGTTAGAAAATAGCCGGTCACATTAGTATCCATTAAATCCCTAAATCCTTCTGGAGTTACGTTAAAGAAAGGCTGCGGTTCTGTCAGAAACTTTGGATTTACCGTTCTCATCCCAATGCCGGCATTATTTATAAGAACATCAATTCTGCCCCATTCCGTTTTTATCCATTTCACAGCTTCTTCAACTGATTCCTCTGATCTTACATCCAATGGCAGCTCAAAAACAGCCATATATCCCTTATCTTTAAGTTCGTTTACAGCTTGGGTTAATTTTGAACCTGGGCGGGATGCCAGCGCAACTGTTGCCCCTTCATCAAGAAGCGCTTCTGCCATGGCATATCCTAAACCGCTCGAAGCACCCGTAACCACGATATGGACATCCTTTAATGCTTTTCCCATTCTTTCACCTCATTAGCATCATGTATCTCACATTTTTTATATTCTTGCGATGCACAGCTGACTATTTTATTATGCACCTTTTGGTTAAAATAATCGTTTCAGAGCCCTTGAAACAAAAAAGAAAGCATCTCAATAGGCCGATGGAAAATGCAAAATAAACTCTACTCATCTCATGATACAGTTCTCACTTTTATTTTTTTCAATCCTTTACTCAGTGTTCTTTCCATTCATCTTACTTAAAAAATTTCCTGCTGTTTATGCCTTATTCACTTTTCCTAATAGTCTTTCGTTACATCCCTCATCCTGAATAATCAAATATTCCGCTTTCTCCTTTCATAACTTATAAAGGCAGCAAACAAAGGGAGGCGACAATATGCCCGTTAAACCAAGAATTCTACAGCGGGGAGATACAGTCGGCATCGTTGCGCTGGGCAGCCCGGTTGCTTCGAGTATTATTGATGCCAGCATTGCTTTTCTGCAAGGAATGGGGCTTCAGGTTGTTTTAGGGAAGTATGTATATGCACAAAACGGATTCCTGGCAGGAACGGCCCAGCAGCGCGCTGAAGACTTGATGTCCATGTTTACCAACACACAGGTACAGATGATTTTGCCTGTAAGGGGCGGTGTCGGTGTGGAAAGTATATTACCGTTCCTTGATTATACAGTGATCGCTCAAAACCCAAAAATCGTGAGCGGCTACAGCGATATTACTGTTTTATTGAATATTTTATATCAGTTTACCGACCTTATTACATTCCACAGCTTACTCCTCATTGACTTTAGACCACAGACGCCGGCTTACAATTTTGAACAGTTTTTTACCATCACCTCTTCGACTGTTTCACCTCGTCCGATTTTGAATCCTCCAGGAATGCCGCTTACTGGCAGAGTACAGGGGAACGTCAGCGGCCCAATTGTTGGAGGAAACTTAACATCCATTGTCAGTACATTGGGTACACCATATGAAATCAATACAACCGGGAAGATTATTTTGCTCGAAGAAACACATGAACCCATTAATACGGTTTACCGCTACATCGATCACATGAGGATGGCTGGGAAATTTGAGGATTGTCTCGGAATTATTATGGGAGAATGTACCGATTGTCCGAATGCCTATGGCAAGTCTTATAACGATTTGATTAGTGAATTTATTGTACCGCTTGGAAAACCGCTCATGACCAACCTTGCTTCTGGGCATGGATTTTACAAAGCAGCCATCCCAATAGGTGCTAGAGTAAATTTAAATACCTCCAATAATACGATTACATTGTTGGAAGCTGTTGTAAGCTGATTCATTCTTTTTTCGGTGGTTTTCATATATCAACAGCAGAAAAAGGATACTGATGAATAACTCAAAAGTGCCGAATCATTTTTTTGCTCAATAAGCTTATTCTGTTTAAAGAACATATCCCTGGGGGTGGATGGTCTATCTCCAGGGATATGTTCTCCAATGTTATTGTATAAATGCGCCTTGATTTCCTCCCTTACTCTTTTTTTGCACATTTAGGAAATTTTAGGCTTAGAAAGATTGCAAATTGAAAAGGCAATAGAGGAAAATAAGATACATTTGTGTCCGATCTGCTGGCTTAATACAAGTGTTTTATTAAACAGATCATATAGATGTGCGAATTAAATGATGAAAGCCACACGTTAAAACAATGCTTGAATATGCTAGGTAAGAATGCAAGTGAATATTCGAACTCGGAAAGAGGTATATTATGATTCGGTTATCAGGGATGCCCTTTCAACAAAGTACCACGTGGCCATCTGGAAGTATTGAAAGCACCATTCTTCAACGGATGAAGAATGATACAGCGGTTTATTCGTATTCATTCATTGGTGAATTATCGTTTGAGCTTGAGTTACGAAAAAATATCATCATCAGTGCAAGAGCAATGAATGAAAGTAGTGTACGGTTTGCAGTATTTGCTAACTCCCGCTGTAATCCTCAATACTGGAAACTGACGAGCACCGGCGGATTTCAGCTGAAGCATGGTGTAAAGTCGTCAGATGCGATTAAAGATATTTATATAAACAGCTCACAATATGCGTTCGAATGTGCAACCGCGATGGTTATTGTCTTTTATCACGCACTTCTAAATATGATCGGCGACTCATTGTTTAATCGTTTGTTTCAAACCATTTACTTATACAGCTGGCATGCTGATCCTGACCTCGGAATAAAGCCCCTTTATACAAGCCGCTCTTTACCTGGTGATATCGTATATTTTAAAAATCCGGACTTTGATCCGCAAACCCCTCAGTGGAGAGGAGAAAATGCTGTTGTGCTGGAAGATGATACGTATTTTGGGCATGGATTAGGAATCAAGACAGCTGAACGAATGATTCAGGCTTTAAATCAAAGGAGAATATCGGGAGCAGATCAATCTTCTTATCTGACAAATGTTGTTGTAAGACCGTCTTTTAAACATCTAGCGACACTTTCAGTGGTACGGCCCGTGTATTCGGTTTATAAATATCAACCTATCATCCAACATAACCAGAATTCAGTTTCATTTGATCAATATGTTGCCTACTTGTGATCGCCAGCCTTAAGATAAAATTCGACGATCGAACTCCTCTTCAAAAAATTAATTTATTAATCATCACGCTCCCTATTTAAGAATTATGAAATGAAGTGTTCTCGGTCCTATAAAAGCAGACACCATTTATAAATCGTGTCTCGTAATTTCAACTTCAGGCTACTGGAGTAATGTAGTCTATATTTTTCAACCAGCTATATTCGTGGTGTTTATTTATCCAATTAGATTTGAGAGGCTTCTTTACATTTTTCCGATCAAAGCCTTTCCTTTATTACAAATAGAGCACTGTTCTTTAAAAGCTCAACATGCTTCTCTCCTTCTCGGATTTTCTGGATGCTTACAACAGCTAATATAAATGTGGTTTCTTAATACCTGAAGCCTAAGTATGTTATTTCTTAATGAACCATTATGCACTTTCGTCTGCGCGAGCAGTTATGACGTTCTGTGTATGTAATTTAATAAAGTTCTTATAGTCTTTTTTAAAAGAAAAAGTACATGAACTGGAATACAGCTTGCAAGCAAAAAAGCCTTTATCTAAAAGGCTTTTTTTAAACCTAAATTTCGTTGTTAAGGTTTTTCGTTACGCGTGGTCGTCATACGCAAGCCCACATGAACAACGATACTTTCCGAACAAAAGATGATATGAGGAAGGAAATTCTTGATTTACACGCTGTACTTCCGCTGCAAAGTCCTTACTGTCTTTTGGCACCACTGAAAGTGTATCCGCTTTTTCCTGAGTATCGATATGGGCGCCCGGCGGCACGAATTTATTTTGATCTATACGTACACCATTGGTGACTACAGCGTTGTAAGAAATAAATGCCCCTTTTTCTACAATGGCATTATAGACAAGGGAGTTAAACCCAACAAATACATTGCTTCCGATAAAACAAGGGCCATGAATAAGCGCTTTGTGAGCTACAGTAACCTCATTTCCAATGAATATAGAATAGCCTTTCCCGCCCACAATAAATTGCTTGTTTAATAAGCCATGCAAAATAACACCATCCTGAAGATTCGTTTTAGAACCAATATAAAACGGCGTTCCTTCGTCTGCACGTATGCTTACATTAGACGCAATATACACTTGATTTTTAATCGTAACGTCCCCGATAACACTTGAAAATGGACTAATAAAAGCCGTCCGGTCAATTGTGGGAAAACGTTGAACAGGGTTAAAAGAAGTTACCGGGTTAGAGCTGATAAATGGCTGAAAACAAGAAGTGCTGTAATGAGAAAATGGTATTGACCCGCTGTTTTCACTCAAGTATTCATCCCCTTAAAATTTAATGTTTAAATATCCTATGTAGAATAAATTCATCAAGGTACACATATTGAGCGCAAGAATATCGTAACAGCTGCTACATTCGCACCAATCGACTTGGCTTCCTCCGCCATTGCCACAAGGCTTTTGGTTTCACCAGACCCGGAACCGACAATTAATAAATCACCTTCTTCGGTATTTGCGTAAGTTTCGCCAACGACATAAGGTTCTAAATCCGCGTGTATCATGCGCATCGCAAATAATTTCGCCGTGAATCCGGAGCGTCCCGCGCAGGCCCCAAAAATCTTTTTCGCTTCAAGAATACGATTCACAAGCTGGGCGGCATCATCCTCACGAATCAGGCCAGCTGTTGCTTGAATCTCTTGTAAAATGCGCTCCAGCTGTTTTGTCATTAGGCGCTAACCGCTTCTTCGATCAGTTTTTGCATCTGGGCCGCTGCAGCTTTTTTATCGTCTTTGTTTGTAATACCGCCGGCAATCGCTGTTTTGGCGTTTTTCACGACGCCTTTAGGGGTATAAAGGTCTTCAAATGAATTTTTGCCGACTGCCTGAAGATCGTATTCAGCATGAACACAAATACCGTCAACGCCAAGAGCGTCAAGCTCCTGTGCACGAGTTTTGATGTCTTTGATCACAATCATATCCACAACAATCTGCTTACCCTGTTTTTTCACTTCTTCTACTGCCCTTTGATGGATGCATCTTCTGCAGCGCCTAGAATGGTAACAATGTCAGCGCCTGCTGCATCCGTAATTTTAAGGTCTGCAAGAACCTCTAAGTCCGGGAATGCTTCATGCATAGCTTTTACAGCATGAAGGCCTTCGCTTATATTAAACTTAAATAAATTCTTCTAAAACTATTTTCATTTTTCTGAAATTTATTCATAATAACTTTAATTATGATAAATGATTTAAAGCGGAGGGAGAACAGCCTGTGGAATGGACAACTCAGAAAAAATTAATCTTTGGGCTTAGCGCTATACTTTTGCTGCTATGCTTGATAGGAACCGCTTCTGTTGTAAAGATGAATCAGATGTATAGAAAAACAGATTTAATTACAGAAAGCTGGATGCCGGGACTGGCTATCATCAACAATATTAATTACCATACAGAACGTATGTTAACGCTGACTTTACTGCATACTAATACCCAAAGTAGTGAGGAACTGAATGATATAGAAAATAAGTATCAAATATCGATAGAAAAAATCAACAACATGATGGAAGAATATGAAGACACTATTTATTTAAAAGAAGATCGAAAACAATTTAATCAACTAAAATCAAACTGGACAGATTTTCTGCAGATTAGTGAGAAAACAATGGAATTAAGTGCAGCAGGCAAAAGTAAAGCAGCACTGTCCAATTTAAAAAACGGAAAAGAACCTTTTAACATTATGAAGAAAGATATAACCTCCCTCGTAACACTTAATGAAAAAGGGGCGAAGTATTCGGCTCAAGAAGCGAAGAACTACTTCTTAATTACAAGGTCATTTACTATTATTTCTATCACCGTGGCTCTTCTCCTAGGTATAATCGTGTCCGTGTTTTTGTGGAAAATTATCCGAACAAATTTTGAAATGTTAAACAAGTTAATTAAGGCAGAAAAATTAGAGGTGGTGAGTCACCTTGCCGCAAGTATTTCACATGAGGTGCGTAATCCACTTACCTCAAGCAAGGGATTTATGCAGCTGATAGCAGAGGAGGACTCTGCAGAGGCAAGAAATTATTATATAAATATTGCTATTGAGGAACTAGACCGGGCGGCAGAAATCATTAATGATTACTTGACATTTGCGAAACCGATGTCAGAAAAAAATGAAGAAATCAATGTCCTAAAAGAGATTCAGCAATGTATTAATATTATCTCTCCCTTAGCTACCATGAATGGTGTGCAAATAAGCTTATCTTTAACCAATGCGAAACAATTTACCGTTTCAGGAGAAAGAAAAAAATTTGAACAAGGGATCATCAATTTATTAAAAAATGGAATCGAATCAATGCCACATGGCGGAAAATTAGATGTTCATTTACGTTATAGCGACGATCATGTTCAAATTGATATACGGGATCAAGGAATAGGTATGACACAAAAACAAATCCAGCGTCTTGGGGAACCCTATTTTACAACAAAAGAAAAGGGTACTGGACTTGGAATGATGGTGACATTCAGTATCATTAAAGGGATGGGTGGAAAGGTTGTTGTGGAGAGTGAGCAGAAACAAGGAACATGCTTCTCCCTCATACTTCCCATTTATCCACCTGCCGTCTGAAGAAAATCTGATTGAAGAACACCCAGGAGACGCCATCATAAATATTTGCGTGAATAATATGGCAAAAAAATGACCTCTGTTCATCCCGCTCCCCTAATTATGGAGCATTTTATATGGTTAAATAAAAACACTGCTCACAGAACGTTTATACTCTGTCCTGCGCGGACATCCGGACGACAGAGATCAACATGCAGCCAAGAATATGAGTGATTTATCTTAGCTTCCGCCACCCGGCTTACCAACCGCCGGGATGGCGAAAGCAGCGTATTCTTGGAACCGAAAACATCTTTACGAAAGTATTTCCTGGTTCGATGGTCACAGTAAGTAACAAAGATCGTTTGCTTACTCTTCCTTAGCTTCATTAAATGCAGCAGATACCTTATCCAATTCCTCATCATTTTCTATCAAGGATAGCTGCTCATCATTATCCACCCTTAAAAAGAAAACATCGATCTCTTCATCCGTTTTTTGCTGAAGCTCTTCCACATACCCTACAACTGCATATTCTTTTCCATCAAGAGCTAAGGTCTTCAGCACTTCCATATCTTGTGTTCTGCCATTATCATCAATCATAGTAATGATTTCCCCGGTTTCAATTTTTTCCATGTTAGTTCCCTCCCTGTTCTGCTATAACCATTTCCTAAAATATTTTGCCCAATATCTGATCATTTAAAAGAAAAAACCTTCCTTTAAAAATTCTCAGCTCTTGAAGGGGGCACCTGAATAGTTATTCTTACGAGACATAAGCTATAGCTGCTTTTGGCTCAAGAAAAAAATGACCATAAAAAAATAAAACATTGTCTGAATATTCTTCAGTCAATGTTTTATTTTTACAAGGAGGAGCGTTTACGGCAATATTGCCTGTTCTTTCACATTTCGCAAAAAAACAAGTTTTTTTCATGGAATATGATTCCTACACAAAAAAGGACAGCTTTCGCTGTCCTCTCTGCTTTTGCCTGGCGGCGTCCTGCTCTCACAGGGGGAAACCCCCAACTACCATCGGCGCTGAAGAGCTTAACGGCCGTGTTCGGGATGGGAACGGGTGTGACCTCTTCGCTATTGCCACCAGACTATATGGAACAAAATTGTTCCTTCAAAACTGGATAATCTCTGTAAAGTAACGGCATACCGTGCCATTTGGATCTTGATTAAGTCCTCGATCGATTAGTATTCGTCAGCTCCATGCGTCACCGCACTTCCACCTCGAACCTATCTACCTCGTCATCTTCAAGGGATCTTACTTACTTGCGTAATGGGAAATCTCATCTTGAGGGGGGCTTCATGCTTAGATGCTTTCAGCACTTATCCCGTCCACACATAGCTACCCAGCGATGCCTCTGGCGAGACAACTGGTACACCAGCGGTGTGTCCATCCCGGTCCTCTCGTACTAAGGACAGCTCCTCTCAAATTTCCTGCGCCCGCGACGGATAGGGACCGAACTGTCTCACGACGTTCTGAACCCAGCTCGCGTACCGCTTTAATGGGCGAACAGCCCAACCCTTGGGACCGACTACAGCCCCAGGATGCGATGAGCCGACATCGAGGTGCCAAACCTCCCCGTCGATGTGGACTCTTGGGGGAGATAAGCCTGTTATCCCCGGGGTAGCTTTTATCCGTTGAGCGATGGCCCTTCCATGCGGAACCACCGGATCACTAAGCCCGACTTTCGTCCCTGCTCGACTTGTAGGTCTCGCAGTCAAGCTCCCTTGTGCCTTTACACTCTGCGAATGATTTCCAACCATTCTGAGGGAACCTTTGGGCGCCTCCGTTACATTTTAGGAGGCGACCGCCCCAGTCAAACTGCCCGCCTGACACTGTCTCCCACCCGGATTACGGGTGCGGGTTAGAATTTCAACACAGTCAGGGCAGTATCCCACCAGCGCCTCCACCGAAGCTGGCGCTCCGGCTTCCAAGGCTCCTGCCTATCCTGTGCAGACTGTGCCAAAATTCAATATCAGGCTGCAGTAAAGCTCCACGGGGTCTTTCCGTCCTGTCGCGGGTAACCTGCATCTTCACAGGTACTATAATTTCACCGAGTCTCTCGTTGAGACAGTGCCCAGATCGTTGCGCCTTTCGTGCGGGTCGGAACTTACCCGACAAGGAATTTCGCTACCTTAGGACCGTTATAGTTACGGCCGCCGTTTACTGGGGCTTCAATTCAGACCTTCGCTTGCGCTAAGCCCTCCTCTTAACCTTCCAGCACCGGGCAGGCGTCAGCCCCTATACGTCGCCTTGCGGCTTTGCAGAGACCTGTGTTTTTGCTAAACAGTCGCCTGGGCCTATTCACTGCGGCTCTCTCGGGCTTGCACCCTACCAGAGCACCCCTTCTCCCGAAGTTACGGGGTCATTTTGCCGAGTTCCTTAACGAGAGTTCACTCGCTCACCTTAGGATTCTCTCCTCGCCTACCTGTGTCGGTTTGCGGTACGGGCACCTTACATCTCGCTAGAGGCTTTTCTTGGCAGTGTGGAATCGAAGACTTCGGTACTAAAATTCCCTCGTCATCACAGCTCAGCCTTAATGGAAACGGGATTTGCCTCATTTCCAGCCTGACTGCTTAAACACGCGTATCCAGCTGCGTGATCTCCTATCCTCCTGCGTCCCCCCATCACTCAAACGATGCTTGGTGGTACAGGAATATCAACCTGTTATCCATCGCCTACGCCTTTCGGCCTCGGCTTAGGTCCCGACTAACCCTGAGAGGACGAGCCTTCCTCAGGAAACCTTAGGCATTCGGTGGAAGGGATTCTCACCCTTCTTTCGCTACTCATACCGGCATTCTCACTTCCAGACGCTCCACCAGTCCTTCCGGTCTGACTTCACAGCCTCTGGAACGCTCTCCTACCACTGACACCAACGGTGTCAATCCACAGCTTCGGTGATACGTTTAGCCCCGGTACATTTTCGGCGCAGAGTCACTCGACCAGTGAGCTATTACGCACTCTTTAAATGGTGGCTGCTTCTAAGCCAACATCCTGGTTGTCTGGGCAACTCCACATCCTTTTCCACTTAACGTATACTTGGGGACCTTAGCTGGTGGTCTGGGCTGTTTCCCTCTTGACTACGGATCTTATCACTCGCAGTCTGACTCCCAAACATAAGTATCTGGCATTCGGAGTTTGTCTGAATTCGGTAACCCGGGATGGGCCCCTAGTCCAAACAGTGCTCTACCTCCAGTACTCTTCGTTTGAGGCTAGCCCTAAAGCTATTTCGGAGAGAACCAGCTATCTCCAGGTTCGATTGGAATTTCACCGCTACCCACACCTCATCCCCGCACTTTTCAACGTGCGTGGGTTCGGACCTCCAGTGAGTGTTACCTCACCTTCATCCTGGACATGGGTAGATCACCTGGTTTCGGGTCTACGACCTCATACTCAAACGCCCTGTTCAGACTCGCTTTCGCTGCGGCTCCGCCTTATCAGCTTAACCTTGCATGAAATCGTAACTCGCCGGTTCATTCTACAAAAGGCACGCTATCACCCGTTAAAGGGCTCTAACTACTTGTAGGCACACGGTTTCAGGATCTCTTTCACTCCCCTTCCGGGGTGCTTTTCACCTTTCCCTCACGGTACTGGTTCACTATCGGTCACTAGGGAGTATTTAGCCTTGGGAGATGGTCCTCCCGGATTCCGACGGAATTCCTCGTGTTCCGCCGTACTCAGGATACACTCAAGAGAGAAGAGAATTTCAGCTACAGGGCTGTTACCTTGTACCGCGGATCTTTCCAGATCGCTTCACCTATCCTCTTCCTTTGTAACTCCGTATAGAGTGTCCTACAACCCCAAGAAGCAAGCTTCTTGGTTTGGGCTATGTCCCGTTTCGCTCGCCGCTACTCAGGGAATCGCGTTTGCTTTCTCTTCCTCCGGGTACTTAGATGTTTCAGTTCCCCGGGTATGCCTCCTCCTGCCCTATGTATTCAGACAGGGGTGCCATCCCATTACGGATGGCGGGTTTCCCCATTCGGAAATCTCCGGATCAAAGCTTACTTACAGCTCCCCGGAGCATATCGGTGTTAGTCCCGTCCTTCTTCGGCTCCTAGTGCCAAGGCATCCACCGTGCGCCCTTTCTAACTTAACCTAAAATGGCGATTACTCGGTATTGCTTGGTGTTACTTTACGATATTATCCAGTTTTCAAAGAACAATCATGTTTACTATCTAATATAGAAGGAATTCATCCCTCAAAACTGAACAAAATAACGCGTCAACGTGTGTGAGAACCAAGTTCTCACTTCCGTAAATATCCTTAGAAAGGAGGTGATCCAGCCGCACCTTCCGATACGGCTACCTTGTTACGACTTCACCCCAATCATCTGCCCCACCTTCGGCGGCTGGCTCCCGTAAGGGTTACCCCACCGACTTCGGGTGTTGCAAACTCTCGTGGTGTGACGGGCGGTGTGTACAAGGCCCGGGAACGTATTCACCGCGGCATGCTGATCCGCGATTACTAGCGATTCCAGCTTCATGCAGGCGAGTTGCAGCCTGCAATCCGAACTGAGAATGGTTTTATGGGATTGGCTAAACCTCGCGGTCTTGCAGCCCTTTGTACCATCCATTGTAGCACGTGTGTAGCCCAGGTCATAAGGGGCATGATGATTTGACGTCATCCCCACCTTCCTCCGGTTTGTCACCGGCAGTCACCTTAGAGTGCCCAACTGAATGCTGGCAACTAAGATCAAGGGTTGCGCTCGTTGCGGGACTTAACCCAACATCTCACGACACGAGCTGACGACAACCATGCACCACCTGTCACCGCTGTCCCCGAAGGGAAAGCCCTGTCTCCAGGGAGGTCAGCGGGATGTCAAGACCTGGTAAGGTTCTTCGCGTTGCTTCGAATTAAACCACATGCTCCACCGCTTGTGCGGGCCCCCGTCAATTCCTTTGAGTTTCAGCCTTGCGGCCGTACTCCCCAGGCGGAGTGCTTAATGCGTTAGCTGCAGCACTGAGGGGCGGAAACCCCCCAACACTTAGCACTCATCGTTTACGGCGTGGACTACCAGGGTATCTAATCCTGTTCGCTCCCCACGCTTTCGCGCCTCAGCGTCAGTTACAGACCAAAGAGCCGCCTTCGCCACTGGTGTTCCTCCACATCTCTACGCATTTCACCGCTACACGTGGAATTCCGCTCTTCTCTTCTGCACTCAAGCCTTCCAGTTTCCAATGACCCTCCACGGTTGAGCCGTGGGCTTTCACATCAGACTTAAAAGGCCGCCTGCGCGCGCTTTACGCCCAATAATTCCGGACAACGCTTGCCACCTACGTATTACCGCGGCTGCTGGCACGTAGTTAGCCGTGGCTTTCTGGCCAGGTACCGTCAAGGTACGGGCAGTTACTCCCGTACTTGTTCTTCCCTGACAACAGAGTTTTACGATCCGAAAACCTTCTTCACTCACGCGGCGTTGCTCCGTCAGACTTTCGTCCATTGCGGAAGATTCCCTACTGCTGCCTCCCGTAGGAGTCTGGGCCGTGTCTCAGTCCCAGTGTGGCCGATCACCCTCTCAGGTCGGCTACGCATCGTCGCCTTGGTGAGCCGTTACCTCACCAACTAGCTAATGCGCCGCGGGTCCATCTGTAAGTGACAGCCGAAGCCGCCTTTCAATCAAGAGCCA
The DNA here is from genome assembly GCF_032341995.1 of Domibacillus sp. DTU_2020_1001157_1_SI_ALB_TIR_016. Lineage (NCBI taxonomy): Bacteria > Bacillati > Bacillota > Bacilli > Caryophanales > Bacillaceae > Domibacillus > Domibacillus sp. DTU_2020_1001157_1_SI_ALB_TIR_016. The sequence continues at coordinate 1,250,036 of NZ_CP135438.1, read as the reverse complement.
TGCAGCTCTTGATATTATCCGGTATTAGCCCCGGTTTCCCGGAGTTATCCCAGTCTTACAGGCAGGTTACCCACGTGTTACTCACCCGTCCGCCGCTAACTTGAACAGAGCAAGCTCTGTCAAGTCCGCTCGACTTGCATGTATTAGGCACGCCGCCAGCGTTCGTCCTGAGCCAGGATCAAACTCTCCAAAAAGTGTTTGACTTGCTCGTTTGTTTCTATAAAGATGACGGGCATCTTCTATAGAAGTTTAATTTTTAAAACGTTGACGTTTATTTTGTTCAGTTTTCAAAGATCAATTTTCTTTATTGTCGTTTCCGACAGCTAAATAATCATATCATGCAGAATGTTTTAAGTCAACAACTTTTTATCGAAGATATTATTTCAATAAATCATCATTTAACTAAGTAAACTCATCTTTTTTCGCTGCGTTCTCTTGCAACAGAGATCAAATATAACAACATCCAAACGAAAAGTCAATACCGTTCCTTGAAAATAATTATCTTAAAATAGTAATTATCTTTCTTCTGCTTTGCCGCTTCGTAAGCGACGATTAAAAATATACCATAGTATTTTTTTTATATCAACGCTATTTTTATTTTTTTTGCTTCTTGAACTGGATTTTTACACCTGTAAGCATCCAGGATAACCTTGCGGATTGGTGGCATTCTAATTCAGCATGCAGTACTTAAAAATGATGGACAGGAACCTTATAAAGATGATGCACTTCTTTCATTGTACATAAACAGAAAAAGGCGCTATTTCTTCTTTAAGAAGAAGCAGCGCCTCCCATCCTTTTATGATTGATGATATTCCAAACAACTTCGCTCATTTATATACCAATTTTCATGCGTGATGAAAAACCTTTTTCTTCATTATTCTTTTGCATGGCCCGCTGAATGCTCCTGCATGTGTCCTGACTTCATTTCAACGGCCAGCCAGTCCACCCGATAAAAGCGGATCAAAACGGCAATGCCGATAACTGTAGTGAATCCATAAAGCGCCAGCCAGGCACCGATACTTTCCCAGTGAAGAAGGTTTGTACATATATACGCCAGCGGCACAAAAAACAGCCAGGACAAGACGAGCGAAATTTTCAGCAAAAACGTTGTGTCGCCGATACCCCGCAGGCCGCCTGCGTAAAAGTTAAACCACGCATCAAATAACTGGAGGAAAGCAGAAATTTGAATCAACTGCACGGCGAGCCTGTGTACATCCGGGTCGTTTGTATACATCCCAATAATGGAATCCGCAAATATAAATTCAAAAAGCCCCAGAACCAAAATAAATATACTGCCGATAATAGCCGTCTCTGTCCCCATCCTCCTTGCCGATAATGGGTTTCCGCGCCCAATATCCTGGCCGACTAAAATGGTGGCCGTCGTACCAAAAGCAAAAGCCGGCATGAACCCAAAGCTCATGACACTTAAAGCTACTTCATTAGATGCCAGCGCATTAGTTCCCAGCTGTGTCACAAAAATCGTAAAAACAAACATCGCCATACTTTTTGAAAATTCCTCTGCCCCTAATTTTCCGCTTTCCGAGGCAATTAACATAGAATCCGTACGGTCCAGCTTCGCTTTTGAGCGTGTTCGATAGCGTTTATGCAGGACAATAAAATAAACGTAGGCAGAAAGAAGAAAAATTGTACATTCTCCGATTAATACAGCCCACGCAGCCCCGATCAAGCCTATTTCAGGAAACCCTGCATTTCCATAAGTTAACGCGTACGTAAAAAACACCATGATGCCGTTCCCAATGAGGGATGTAATCATGGGTGTTTTTGTATCGCCGATCCCCCGGAAAAAGCCGTGCAGCACAAAAGTAAACACTGTTGCGGTCATCGCCAGAAAACGGATCGTTAAATAGCCGGTTCCTTCCCTGATCAGATCCTTTGAAGAACCCATTAAGGATAAAATGGCTTCTGAGGCAAACAAACCAGTGAGAATAACGAGTATGTTGGCGATCACACATAAATAAAGAGCAATTGCTGTCTGCTTGACGCCTCGCTTCATGTTATTGGACCCATAGTGCTGGGCTACAAGATAATTCACAGTATGGCCAATCCCGGAAAACAATGCCCATACATTGTACATAATAATATTAGAGACACCAACAATCGCGATGGCTAAGGCACCCAGGTTTCCAACCATAATTAAATTGATCGTACCGGTCGCGGTCATGGCCGCGAAAGAAGCAATTGATGGAAGTGCAAGAACCAATATTTTTTTGTAATTCATGAAAGCAGCTCTCCTGTTCAAACATTTGATAATTTCAATGAGTATCTAGCAATGTGATTGCTGCTTACTTCCGTTTCTCAATTTTGCACTGCTTTTTATATTTAAAGCGATTTCAAAAAAAGCTCTAGTCATTAGAGATGAGGAAAATGGGAATTCAGTTATTAGGCAGCCCAAAAATGTTTACAAGAATGGTCTAACTCTATTATACAAAAAGCTTGCAGACTTTGTCCTCTTTATAAAGATCGTGCCTGCAAGCTGAATCTTGATGAGTTTTTTACGTGAAGAGAAGCATACTCGAAGGATGAGAAGGTTTTATACTTTCTATAATAGCAGGCATTATTGGAAAAAGGATTTTTTGCTTTTCGTACTTAAAATGTCGCCCATCCAGCCCTTTCTTCTTAAGTAAAAATAGATCGCCAGCGTACTGATAATCATCAAGCCGCCTGCGAGCAGGTAGCCCAGCTTCCATTCAAGCTCAGGCATATGTTTAAAATTCATTCCCCACACCGCTCCAAGTACTGTGGCCGGAGCAAACAAGGTCGTAATAACGGTCAATGTTTTTGTAATTTCGTTGCCCCGGTGAGCAGAAACAAGATTTTCAAAGTCAAGCAGAGAATCAATTTCTTCTTCGTACGCCCTTACGAGAAACATCGCCCGTTCAAGCCGATTTTTGGCCAGTCTATATTGTTTCCCTTCTGTCACATCTTCTCCAAACGCTTCTTTTAAAGCCATACGGATTTCCACGGCCGGAACAATGAGATTTTTCCAGATGAGCAGCTCTTGATCCGCACGGGCAACCCGGTCCAGTATTTTGATATTATTCCGTTTTTTTATTTTCCAAAATAAATCATGAAGCTCTAATTCAAAAGCATCTATTTTCTTTAAAAAATGAGAAGTAATATGGCTGACCAAAATAAGAAACCCTTCAATGGGATTTTGAGCTTCATGCATTTTTTCCCTCATTGCTTTAACGTTCACATGGTCCAGCTTAAGAAAATCAATATGAGCCGTGATCAGCTGTTCCCTCGTTAAATAAAAGTGAAAAACCGATTTATCCTCTTCTTCCTTGGCGCTCTGCATATACACGAGAGATCCCCAGAAAGCTTCTTTGCCTTCTGTGCCCGTATCCATATCGATAGCGTTTGTTTGATCTTTCGAGAGATTTTTCAGCCATTCCTTACATATAGTGTCCATATTAGGAACCTTTTCTTCTATATTTCCATCATCCAGATTTAATTCGTACCATTTCCACTGTGAAGAATGAAATGTGTGTTTCATTTTAATTTGTGCCTCCTAGAGAAAAATTTCTGTTCGTTTTATTTCTTTCGCCTCCTCGCTTTCATGCTGATGACTGTCACCTTTTATGTGAAAATTTCCTGCCTTGTTAAACCAGCTTAATCGTTTTTAAAAGCTGAACATTATGCGGCAAAGATATTACAGGTCCATGAGAAGTTGTTAAAGTAAAGAATGCCATTCTTATTTGGTTTTCCCCTCGTATCTTTTAAAATACCCTTAATCCTTTGTCAAAAAACGAGGGTTTATGAATCATTCTTTCCCTTTGACTAAACAAGATTTTTAAAGATTAACCCATCCACCAATAATTTTTTGACAATTAGAGGTTTAAGTGCCTGTTAAACGGGAGAGTAAGAAAAAAAGGGTGAGGTGATAAGATGATCTATGTAGAAATAGCTCTTAAAATTGTTATCGGGCTGATTGGCTTAATTGTCGTAACCCGGCTCCTCGGAAAAAAAGAGATGTCTCAGGTGACACCTCTTGATTTTGTATATGCCCTTGTCCTTGGCGGTATTTTAGAAGAGGGTATTTATGATGAGCAGGTGTCCATATGGCAGATTCTTTTTGCAGTTGCTGTATGGGGAGTGTCGATCTATGCCATCGAAGTATTAGGGCAGAAAAAAGATGGCGTGAAAGAACTGCTCAAAGGGAAACCTTCTCTTATTATCCGGAATGGTAAGCTCGATCATAAGCAACTCAAAAAGAATCATCTGGATTTAGAACAGCTGCGAACCATGCTTCGAAAACAAGGCGTTTTCACACTGCGAGAAGTACGTGATCTTTATCTGGAGCCTGGCGGAGACATCAGTGTAAAATTACATACAAAATCCGACAGTGTCACTCCCGATATCCTTGGCCTTATCCCTGAAGACGATGCTCCTTCTACGTTAGTGATTGAAGAAGGAGAAATTAAAGTGAAAGAACTTCAATCGATCGGTAAAACAAAAGAATGGCTTCTTCGTGAATTAAAGAAAGAAAACTATGACAGAATTAAAGATATCTTTTATGGAGAATGGTCAGAAACAAATGGCTTTTATATTCAAACCTATTCCCGCTCTAGGTAGTATTGGACAAACAAAACACTTTTTTAACATACGTTTAGAGGATATGGAAGTTCGCTTTTAAGACCTTTTCCTTCACGTCTGGCGAGTGTTAGTCGATGGCTTAACAGGATAAAAATAAGCGGCTGTCTGTTTCTAGACAGCCGCTTTCTCTTTGTTTAAGCTTTTCCCTCTATGCAGGGAAATAAAAGTATATACTTGATTGAATAAAAAATGTTGCAGGAAGACGTTCTGCTCGATAAAAATTTAACTTCCATTATCAATTTTTCTTAAAAGCACCGCTTTTTGCTTCTTTATGCAAATCGTGTAGAAGCTTTTTTAAAAATGATTTAGTATAGTTTTTTCAAGCTAAAAGAAAGGGTGAATCGATGACCCGTTTACAGCATTCTAGAACGGTGGTTTTATTGGTTTTTATGATCGGAACTTTTGCGATCGGCATGACGGAATATGTAGTCACCGGACTGCTCACTCAATTTGCAAAAGATTTACACGTAGAAGTAGCCACGACCGGGCTGCTGTTAAGTGTGTATGCGATCAGCGTGGCCATCTTTGGGCCTCTTGTCAGAATCATGACCATTAAAATGACCCCAAAACCTTTATTGATAGGCATGATGGCCATCTTTGTAATCAGCAATATCATTGCGGCTACTGCCCCAACATTTGAGGTACTGCTCGCCTCCCGGCTTCTATCTGCCTCGATGCACGCACCGTTTTTCGGTCTTTGCATGTCGGTGGCTTTTTACATTTCCGAACCGGAAAAACAGCCGAGTGCGATTGCAGCGGTACAAGGCGGTCTGACCATTGCGATTATGCTCGGTGTTCCGGCCGGCTCATATATCGGCGGCATTTTTGAATGGCGCTATGTGTTCTGGTTTATTACGCTGCTTGGTGTAGTGTCACTGCTTGGCATTATGCTCACCACACCGAACCAGAAGCATGTGGTCGTGCCAAAACTGAAGGAAGAGCTGAAAATTTTTAATAACAAAAATGTACTGCTTGTTCTCGCTATTATTGTATTTGGCTTTTCTGGTGTGTTTACAGCCTATACGTTCCTGGAACCAATGCTAAGAGAACTATCCGGATTTGGCGTTAACAGCATTACGATTGGGTTCTTTTTCTTTGGATTAGGTGCCGTAATCGGCAACTTTGTTTCCGGCAGAATTCCAGCAGTCCGTTTAACGGAGCGGCTTATTTTAGCGCTCGTGATTTTAGCGGCCGTTTTAGCGCTGTTTACATTCCTGATTCCGTATTACGTGCTTGCTTTCGCCATGTGCTTTTTGTTTGGCGCAGGAACGTTCGGTACAACACCGCTTTTAAATTCAAAAATCATTATCGCCGGCCGGGAAGCCCCTTCCCTTTCAGGAACCATTGCGGCCTTCGTGTTTAACCTCGCTAACTGCATTGGCGCCACACTTGGGACGATTTTCTTAAACAGCGGCCTAAGCTATACGTGGATTACACTGATTGCGGCCGGAATGATCTTATTCGGTACAGTGATTGCGATCGTAACGCACAAAGTAGAGGATAAATCTCTTTATATGCCCAGCAGGCAGCCAGTAGAATCTTGATTACGCAAAACAACCATCCGCATCTTCTAGCAGGAGACCCGGATGGTTGTTTTTTGCTTTTTTGTTTTTGAAGAAAGTACCTTTTTCTTTGTATTGCTTACTCTCCTATAAAATTTCAGCAGGAAGACCATTTCTCATAAACACACGCATCATGGCTATTTTGGCTTTTTCTTCATCCGGTCCATGTATTTCCAAATTGAAGGTTTTAGAACTCAGCACACTGTAAGTTAAGCCAAGGATACTTTTGGCATCTATATGCTTATCATCTGTACAAATCACAATACTTGACCGAAATGTATTGGCAGTTTGGTTAATTTCAACTACCGCTTTTGCCAGAGATTTGTCTAAGTTCATATGCACGGATGCTCCTGTCTTTATTTAATCAAGTGTGCAGCTAGTCGTTGCTCCACTCAAATTCTTTCTGAGTCCACAGACAAAGCACTGCCCCTTATACCCTGGAACCCTTCCCGTTTTACGACGCAAAGCATGGATCATTGTAATAAATAACATGTGATAAAAATGCGTGGCCGGTCATGTTTTTATAAGCTTCTACTGCCTCTTCTTCCGTATTAAATTCAAACATTTTAATTGCTTCTTTAGAATAAAGCGTAATCACCCACATTGACGTATTCCTCCTGAATGTTTAGTTAGGAATCAACCAGCTTTCTTCCTACTTACTGTTTTTTATCATTTACAAAGGCTTTAAACTAAAGTTACGCCAGCTGATGGGAAAGTGCATAGTTCTTTTTTGTAAACACGTTGCCTTCTAAAATCGTTCTTGCTGTGCGGACTACTTTGATCGCACTGATATGGCCCGCAACAAAATCTACTTTCGTTTCCATAATCCCAGCTGGATGAGCCAGCCGGAATACTTCCTGTTTAATATCTATCAAGTCTGACAGAATAGTGTCCTCAAGAAAGGCAGCGGCTGTTGTACAAATCGCACCCGTAATGGCGAGCGCCTGATGCGGCTTTTGCATGGACATCATCCGGATTACAATATCCATGTCCGCTGACTGTCTTTGCATCCCTGTACGGTCTGTATAATCCGCAGGTGAAGCCACGATCGTCATTTTCGGGACAGCTGGAGACTTCAAAGTCGCTTCTTTTCGATCTGCAAACCCGCACATCTCAGCTGCGATGGAACGGATCTCTTCCAGCTCTTTTAGCTTTTCAGGGGTGTACTCCGCAGGCAGCTCTGTTCCGTTTAGTCCAACGTCTTTCGCTCTAACAAAAACAAGCGGATTGGCCACATCAACAATGGAAACTGGAATCAGGCGGTCCGCTGTCCGGATCATATCCACCCGCTTCCCTGTTGGAAACAGCTTTCCTGTTACGGCGCCTTCTGCCTGCGTAAACGATAAGTAAATCGGAGACCCTGTACCAGGCACACCAGGAATGAAACAATTTCCTTCTGCTTTTACCTGTCCGTTTTCTACTTCTACTTCAGCAATGATTAATTTTTTCGTGTTTGTATTATAAATCCGAACCTTTGTAACCGGCTCTTTTATTGGAACCATGCCCTGCTCGATCGCATACGGTCCAACAGCCGATGAAATGTTTCCACAGTTGCCTTTGAAATCCACCATTTGATGATCAATACTGACCTGTGCAAATGTATACTCCACATCAAACGCTGGAGAATCTGATTTTTTAATAATAGCTGCTTTGCTTGTTAAAGAGTTAGCGCCGCCTAATCCATCAATCTGGCGCTGGTCCGGGCTTCCCATCACATCAAGCAGGAATTCTTCCCAAAGCGCCGGGTTTGTCGGCATGTGCTGATGATTCAGAAAAACACCCTTGCTTGTACCGCCTCTCATGATCACTACAGGCACTTTCATCGTCATTACCACCTTTTCACATTCGATAAGTGTATAGTATGATAAAGATACTGATAAATGAAATACATATTTTTTTCGGTAAAAGCAAAAAAAAAATTATAACTAAAAATGGAGGCGGAAGGGAATGGATGAAAAAGACTGGGTGGCTCTTCGGGTATTATATGAAGAGAAAAATTTCAGCCGGGCTGCTGAACGTTTATATATCTCACAGCCCGCTCTCACTTATCGTTTAAAAAATCTAGAAAAAGAATTTGGCACAAGCTTGTTTTTTAAAATTAAAAGCGGCATTGAATTTACATCCGAAGGTATTTATTTAGCCGATTACGCAGAAGAAATGATCAAAAAACTGCAAAAAACAAAAGATTACATGCTGAATATGCAAAATGAAGTAAGAGGCACCCTTCGCCTTGGCGTTTCCAGCAATTTTGCCCAGTATAAGCTGCCGAAGATTTTAAAAAAGTTCTCCGCCCAGTATCCAAATGTTCAGTTCAGTGTAAACACGGGATGGAGCACGGACATTATGCACCTTTTAAATTCCTCCAGTGTACAGCTTGGCATTTTACGCGGAAACTATGAGTGGTACGGCATCAAAACACTGCTGCATAAAGAGAGGCTTTGTTTGATTTCAAAAGAAGAGGTTGATTTGGAAGACCTGCCTGAACTTCCTTTTATCAATTATAAAACGGACAGTTCCCTGAAAAACTTAATGAATGGCTGGTGGCATGACCGCTTTCCGGATCCGCCTAGAGTAACGATGGAAAACGATCGGCAGGAAACCTGTAAAGAAATGGTCAAGCAGGGGCTTGGGGTTTCGATCCTGCCGGAAATCTGCCTTCAGCCTTCAGACAACCTCCACACGTATGGATTGTCTTTTAAAAACGGAGAGCCTGTTTTAAGAAATACCTGGCTTATGTACAGCCAGGATGCGTTGAGGCTTTCTACCGTCAAAGCCTTTATCGACTTTCTAAACAAAAAAGAAAATATATAATCGTATTCGAAACGCAGGAACACTTCCTGCGTTTTAGATTATAAATAATTTTTATCAAAAAACAAAAAAATAATGTATTTCCTTTATCTATTTCCTTGTATTACGCTGAATACAGAGCATATCTTACACGGCCTTTTAACACTTGTAAGCGATTACTTTACGAGGAGGGATTTTTATTCTTACACTACTTGGTATATCCATGGTGGTTGTGTTTACGTATTTGATTATGGCTAAACGTTTAACTCCGGTTGCGGCTCTTACCATTGTGCCTATCCTCTTTGCCGTGATCGGCGGGTTCGGTTCCAAACTTGGGGATATGATGATGGAGGGATTGAAAACGGTTGCGCCTTCAGCCGCCCTGCTCCTGTTCGCTATCCTGTTTTTCGGTGTTTTAATTGATGCGGGTTTGTTTGATCCTCTTATTCAGAAAATGCTAAAGATCGTAAAAGGGGATCCGGTTAAAATCGCAATTGGAACCGCAGTATTAGCACTAACGGTTGCACTCGATGGTGATGGGACAACGACTCATATGATTACCATCTCCGCTATGTTTCCGCTTTATAAACGTTTAGGGATGAAGCCGTTTGTTCTGGCGACGATTTCCCTGCTTTCTTTAAGCATTATGAGCGGCATGACACCATGGGGCGGTCCTGCCACAAGAGCCATTACATCGTTAGGCCTTGATGCAGGAGACTTTTTCATTCCACTTCTTCCAACGATGTTTGGCGGCATGGTTTGTGTGATCGGCATTGCTTTTCTTCTAGGCAAAAAGGAGCGTGAACGTATTGGAGTCATTGAAATTGATCTTGCTGCACAGAATCAGGCTTCTCTTTCAGAAGCAGCAGCAGCCTATGCGCTGCAGGAAGATATTAAGCGCCCGAAATTAGTGTGGGTAAACCTGCTGTTGGTTCTTTCGGTTATGGTGATCTTAGTGATGGGGCTTCTTCCGGTACCCGTATTGTTTTTAATTGGTTTTGTGCTTGCTTCTATGATCAATTATCCAAATTTAGAGCAGCAGAAAGAACGGATGCTGTCACATGCCGGAAATGCTTTAACAGTAGTAACGCTCGTGTTTGCTGCAGGCATCTTCACTGGTATTTTTGAAGGAACCAAAATGGTCGATGCCATTGCCAATTCACTTGTAGCTATCATTCCTGAATCGTTAGGATCTTTCTTCCCGCTTGTTGTGGCATTAACCAGCATGCCATTTACATTTGTCCTGTCAAATGACGCTTACTATTTCGGTGTGCTGCCTATTTTAGCAGAAGCCGCATCCGCTTATGGAATCGATCCTGTTGAAGTAGCACGGGCTTCCGTTCTCGGCCAGCCGGTTCATTTTTTAAGCCCGCTTGTGGCTTCTACCCTTCTGCTAGTTGGCATGGTGAAAACCGACCTTGGAGAATTTCAGCGGTATGCGATTAAATGGTCCATTCTTTGTTCTCTTTTTGTCATTGTTGTTGCAGTGTTGACCGGAGCTATATCCATTTTTTAACATAAAATAAGAGCCGCTCATCCAGAGCGGCTCTTATTTTATGTAATGACACGTACAATTGTTTTAGCGAGCTTCATCACCGTATGCAGGCGGGTATCATTTAAAAACTGCGCGGCTGGCAGCGGATCGAGGTAATTGACAACTCCGGTCAGATGATAATCTCCTACCGCCGGGAGTACTTTTTTTAGCGCCTGACCCGGCAGAAGAGGCCCTTCTTTCAATAAAACGGCCCCTACCTGTTCTTTTTCTCCGAGTCCCGCATCTATACTAATGATCAACGGCTGTCGAAACCGCCTTTTTACGGCTTTTAATGTACTTTCTAAATTAAACGCATGAACGGGGTCTTCAAGTGTACCGTATATAACGTGAGAAACACCTTCTTCTTTTAACATCGTTCCTACTAAGGGGCCCAGCGCATCGCCAATCGACCGATCTGAACCAACACACAAGAAAATGATCTCTCTGCCTTCGTTCAATGACTGCATAAGAAGATTGTTTAGGATATGAGACATTGCTTCAATCTCCTGGTCCATCGTTCGTGTATTATCGTAAACAGTGCATAGCACTTTCTGCTTTACTTCTTTGTTCTTTTGGCCTCCGAAAAATCCCATCGTCTTCCCCCTTTGTTTCCATTATAAAACGCTTCGAGTCTGAAGGCACCTTCAAACCAGGCACTAAATGCATTTAAAAACAGAAAAGAACTATGTTTTTTCATATACTCATATACAAGTCTACATATATTTTCGTATACAAGTATATATATATATCAGAGATGATGAACACAAACATTAATAGATATATTTGATACTCTTTAGAATTCGCTAAAAGTTAAAAAAGGAACAAAAAAAGAGCTTTTATAAAAGCTCTTTTCTTGCTTAGACAAGATTCACGCCTTCCACTAATGTCTTAAATTCTTTTTGTCTGTCCTTATTTTCAAAAGCTCGTTTTGGAACAATGTAAGCCTCCATTATGATGGTAAAAAGAAAAAAATACGCTTCATCTTCGTCTACTCGTTCGATACCAGCCCAGTTCGTTTTTTTCTCGCCTGCACGGTTTTTCTCAGTAAAACCTTCTCTATCTATTACAAGCGTATGCAGTCCGAACATGTTATCATTTCTGCTCTCATCCAACATTTTGTTTACGTTTCTCTTTATATGCCCGTAAAAGTACTTAGGATACAAAATGACCCATAAGACCGAAGCAACCGCAAACGTAATAAAAAGCCCTAGCAGCCACTCTTCTGTCACCCAGGAAACAACCAGAGTAAACAGTAAAAAAAGAACAGTTCCCATCAGACGCTGCATTATTAAAGCACGTTTTACCGTTTCCGATTGCTTGGCAACATGTATCTGGAAGCCCAGGTAATCCTCTTTTGTCAGATCGTATTTCAGTTCCATCCTTCTCTCCTTTTAATCCTTTTAAACTATTTATTAGAAAGCTATATTTAATGTTTTTAAATAAAATGCTAGTTAGCTCATTTCCCTCTCCCAGTATGATAAAAACAATGACCGATTTATATTAACACGGTGAAGCCAACTTTCCTAAAATCTTTTAAGCAGACTGTGATAAACCTATTCCTAACCGCTTTGTATATTTAATGGCTAGTTAATATATTACTTGTTTAACGCAATAAAGCTTGAAAGGATCAAAACAGCAAAGCGGTTATGCAGTTCATTGCATGAAAATGAATTTGTCTCTATAATGACCGAAGTGAAAGGAGACGAATTACGTTGTATCAAGTTAAGCAATATTCATTTTTAGTATTAGGTACCTTTATCATTGCAGTATGTTTTAACTTGCTGCAAAGTCCGAACCAGATTGCTTCTGGCGGCTTAACCGGTGCATCTCTTGTTTTAGGTGATGTATTTCATATTTCTTCAGCTATCATTCTATGGGCAGCCACACTGGTACTGCTGGTTGGCGGCAGCTGTTTTCTAGGCCTCCATACCATTTTTAAAAATATTATTGGTTCCCTTTTAATTCCTTTTTTTGTTTATGTCACAAAAGAAGTCCCTCCGCTTACACATGATCCGCTGCTTGCCGCTATCTATGGCGGTTTAGGGGTAGGGCTTGGCTTGGCCGTTGTGTTCCGGGCCGAAGGAAACACGGGCGGGTTCACCCTGATTGCGCAAATTCTGCATAAGAAAAAAGCAATCAAACACAGCACATCCATTATGGTGATGGATGCAGCGGTTATGATTGCAGGAGGCCTCGTTTTTTCTCCGGAAAAAGCATTGTACGCATTAGTCGGCGCATTTGTCACCCGATTAACGATGGATTATGCAGTGCGGGTTCACCAGAAAAACTCTAAAGTGGCGTACATTATTTCTTCACTGGAATTTGAAAAGCAGATCAGCGAATCTATTTTAACGGAACTGGATCGAGGATTAACCAAACTCTCCGGATCAGGAGGATACACCAACAACGAAAGAATCGTGATGGTGACTGTGCTGGCTCCATCAAAGATTGCGACATTAAGAGCTTTGGTTCAAGATATTGATCCGCATGCCTTTATTATTTTATGCGAGGCGACGGAAGTATTCGGTGAAGGATTCACCCAGCCGGTTTCTCCTCCAAAGAAGCTTGTTTCTTCCAATGCCATCTAACTTACCTGCCATGCTTCCTTCCCTCCTCTTTCCTGCTTGAATAAAGCAGGATACGGCAAAAACGTGGTTGATCGTTAAGTTAGTTTGAATACTAAACGGGTAACGAAAACTATTGATGTCTGAACACATAGGGAGGAATGGAATATGGCAGATAATAAATCTCGCGATGGGTTAACGGTTGTCATAGCCGGCGCTTCGAGCGGACTTGGAAAAGGCACCGCACGCCGGCTTGCTTCTGAAGGAGCAAATCTTGTACTAGGTGCCCGCCGTGCGCAGCTGCTTGAAGAACTTGTGGAAGAATGCGGTCCAAACACAGCCGCTGTTCAGATGGATATTGGAAAAGAAGAAGATGTGAAGAATCTGTTCGATACGGCTATGGAGAAATTTGGCCGTATTGATGTGTGGATTAACATGGCCGGTGTCGGATTAATTGGCCCTTATACGGAACTTCCAACCAGGGATCTGCAGCAGATTGTCCAAACAAATATACTCGGCACCATGTATGGCAGCCACTATGCGCTGCGCCAATTTAAAAGGCAAAAGTCCGGTACGCTTATTAACCTTGGCTCCGTCGCCAGCAAAATCGCTTTTCCATACTATACTGCCTACACGGCGACGAAATACGCCGTAGCCGGGCTGAGCGCGGGTCTGTATCAGGAAATGGAACTTGAAAACTTTAGAGACATTCATATATGCATGGTCCATCCATGGGCGACCGATACGCCTTGGTTTGACCATGCTGGAAATTACTCTGGCCATGAGGCGCAAATGAAGCCGATGGATGATGCTGAAAATGTAGTAGATGCCATCGTCGATTTGCTTGATAACCCGCAGGAAAGCGTCGAAGTGGGCGTGAAAACAAAAGGATCTTCGATTTCGAGCAACTTAATGCCGGGATTGACTGAAACCCTGAATGCCAAGTATTTAAATAAGGTAATTCAAGATGCTCCTCCTTCCCCTCCAAGCTCAGGCTCTCTGCATGAGCCGATGGAAAGCGGTACGGGTGTTTCAGCCGGCCTCCGAGAGCGGATGAAAAAAGAATAATAAAAGATTTGTTTATGCGTGAACATACATGTATCATCTTAGGCTCTTGTGAATGAGAAAAGAGAACGTCTTCTTCCTTTTTTAAACATAAAGACGAAACCCCGCCTGCTTTATGCCGTCGGGGGCTTTCGTCTTCCATCTATTTGTTAACCATTTTTGGCACGATCGATAATTTCCTGCAATTCCGGTGTAAAGCCTTTGATGGCGCGGTTCTCCCATACGGTCACCGGCACGCCTAAAAAGCCGAATTCCTCCACTTCCTGCTGGTACTTCTCACTTGCCCGAATGTCTCTTACTTCAAACGGCACTTTTTCTTCAGTCAGCACACGTTTTACAAATTCGCACTCTACACAGTCATCCATTGAATAGACGATTACTTGTTTCATCATAGCCCGGCTGCTTCCTTTAGCACATTTATGCTTGCTCGTTTTTTCATTTTCTCTCTATCCCTCTATCTTTACTGATTTTTTCTTGTTGCTCTTATTTTATCATATATTGATCTATGCAGTTTTGACTGGGTTCCTTTAATGTTAAAAACGCTTCATCATTTTGCCCGGTCCTTTTCATAATTGTTCACATTCTGCTGAATTACTTCCGTAGCTGCTTTTGCCTTTACATATTTTTTTAACTGCCTCATCAATGTCTATAAAAATCAGGGAATTTTTAATACTTTTACTTACTCACTTTCCCCTATGGTAAAATTTAGAGGTGCTCTTCACAGTTTGCCAGGAGAGCCTTCATTCTGCTAAAGGCCAGCCAATATTCAATCATGGCTTACTCCCAGAGCCATTTTTGTATGAAAGGAAGGAATACATATGCACACAGCGGCGAAACCACAGCAAGTACAGTCCGTCACCATGTACCGTATCTTGTTTGCCATTAGTTTAGGGCATTTTTTAAATGATTGTATGCAGTCAGTTGTACCGGCACTGTTCCCGATTCTTGAAAAGTCGATGAATCTAAACTATACACAGATCGGCTGGATCGCTTTTGCACTGAATATGACTTCATCCCTTATGCAGCCAGTATTTGGCGTCTTGGCAGATAAACGGCCGTCTCCCTTTCTGCTGCCCATCTCGATGTGTCTAAGTATGATCGGCATGGTCGGTTTGGCCGTGGCACCAAACTTTTATTTTGTGCTGGCTTCGGTGCTGTTTATTGGATTTGGATCGGCTATTTTTCACCCGGAAGGCTCCCGTGTAGCGTACATGGCTGCAGGAGCAAAAAGAGGTCTGGCCCAATCCATTTACCAAGTAGGCGGCAATACCGGCCAGTCTATGGCACCGCTGTTTACCGCCTTTATCTTTATCGGGCTTGGCCAGTTCGGAACAATTTGGTTCGTTCTGTTGGCGGGTCTTGGTGTTTTGATTTTATATGGCGTGTCCAAGTGGTACAAAGGGGAAGTGGCTGTCCGAAAGCATGTTAACAAAAAGCAAGCGTCTGATCCTCTTACCATAAACAAAGAAATTGTGTTTGCGATAAGCCTTCTGATCTTTCTAGTATTCGCCCGCTCGTGGTATAGTGCCGGCATTTTAAACTACTTTCAGTTTTACGCCATTGAAAAATTTGATTTATCAATCAAAAGTGCGCAGTTGTATGTATTTTTATTTATGGTAATGGGCGTGTTTGGCACATTTTTTGGAGGTCCGTTAGCCGATCGTTTCGGAAAACGAAATATTTTGCTTTTTTCTATGCTCGGCGCCGTGCCATTCACTCTATTATTGCCTCATGCTTCCATCGTATTTACTGCGCCGCTGCTTATTTTGGCCGGCTTTATCATTCAATCGAGCTTTAGTGTGACCGTTGTGTATGCGCAGGAACTGCTTCCGGGTAAGATTGGCCTTGTTTCAGGGTTAATTGTGGGGCTCGCTTTTGGCATGGGAGCCATCGGCGCAGTGGTTTTTGGCAAGTTAGCTGATGTCTACAGTCTTCAGCTTGTGATGCTGTTTTGCAGTTGTTTACCGCTGCTCGGCCTGTTAACGTGGCTGCTTCCGAGCGATAAGCGCGTAAAAGAAATTCATGAGATGTCTTAAAACGCCGCCACTCAGCAGGCCGGAATTAAGGAATGAATGAGCCGTAGAACATAATAAAAAAGCTGGACAAAAGTCCAGCTTTTTTTAATTATACTTCACTTTCAGCCCCAGAATAATTAAGGCAAAAAATAAGGTAATGGAGTTGGCCAGTATAACCGGCAAGTCATTCGTGAAAACCCCGTACACGACCCAAAGAGCCAGTCCTGCTGCAAACATGCTGTACATCAGCAGGGAAATGCCTTCTGTATTTTTTTCTTTGAGCGTTTTAATCGTTTGAGGCAAAAAGGATAAAGTGGTCAGGCTGGCGCCTAAAATACCAATGATTGTGAAAAGACTCATCGTTCATCTCTTTTCCTGGCGATTATTTTTTCACCTGGCTTACAGGCTCTAACTGTTGGCCGTTTGTCGCAATGACATTTTTGTACCATTCAAATGAATCTTTCTTGAAACGCTTCATTGAACCGTTTCCTTCATTGTCACGATCCACATAAATCATGCCGTAGCGCTTCTTCATTTCACCTGTTGTGAAAGATACGATATCGATAATTCCCCATGGTGTGTAGCCCATCAAGTCAACGCCATCGTATGTTACGGCTTTTTCTAATGCTTCGATATGTGATTTCAAGTAATCGATTCTTTGTGTGTCATGGATAGATCCATCTTCTTCTACTGTATCAATCGCACCAAATCCATTTTCAACGATAAAGAGCGGAACTTGATAACGGTCATAGAAACGGTTCAATGTGTAGCGCAGTCCCGTTGGATCAATGGCCCAGCCCCAGTCGCTTGATTTGATGTAAGGATTTTCTACGCCATTCGGCAGTCCGCCATTTACGATATCTCCTGCATTATCCTGTTTTACATCGCTTCTAACCGTTGTCGACATATAATAGCTGAAGCCTAAGTAATCGACTTTACCATTGCGCAGGATTTCTTCATCTCCGTCTTCAAACGGAATGCTGTAGCCTTCTCTTTCAAATTCTTTGAGCGCATAGCTTGGGTAATAGCCGCGCACTTGTACATCCGCGAAGAAATAACGCTGTCTCATTTCTTCTTCCGCCAGCATCACATCTTCCGGATTAGAGGAGTAGGGATAAATCGGTACGTGAGACACCATCGCGCCAATTTGGAACTCTGGGTTAATTTCTTTCCCTTTTGCGACCGCTAATGCACTGGCAACCAGCTCATGATGCCCAGCCTGATACATGACTTCTTTTGCATTTTCGCCTTCTTTAACCATCACGCCGGAGTTTGTCCACAAAAACAGCGGGTTGCGGACATCCATTTTATTGTTGATTTCGTTGAATGTCATCCAGTATTTCACTTTGTTTTTATAACGCTTAAAGCATACTTCAGCAAACTTGGCAAAGAACTCAACGACTTTTCGGCTTCTGAATCCGCCGTATTCCCGTGCCAGATGAAGCGGCATTTCAAAGTGAGACAGGGTAATCACCGGTTCAATGCCATGCTTTAGCAGTTCATCAAATAGATCATCATAAAATTGCAGCCCTTCTTCGTTTGGCTCCGCTTCATCGCCTTTTGGGAAAATGCGGCTCCAGCCGATTGATGTGCGCAGGCATTTCAATCCCATCTCCGCAAACAGAGCAACATCTTCTTTGTAGCGATTGTAGAAATCAATCGCTTCATGATTTGGGTAAAACTCGCTTTCTTCAACCGTGTCGGTAATTTTTCTTGGCACTCCATGCGCGCCCGCTGTCATTACGTCTACGACACTTGGCCCTTTACCGCCTTGATTCCATCCACCTTCGAATTGGTGGGCGGCTAGTGCGCCGCCCCATAAAAAGTCTTTTGGCATGTTTGTCATTGTTTTTCCTCCTTATTTTACGACCGTAAACAGTCTGTCACTTAATGTACTTGTTTGGACATTTTCAACGATTACTTCTTGATAAGCACTTGAATTTGTAATGATAATTGGTGTGATCGTTGTCAGCCCTTTGCTGTGAACGAAGTCTTTATCAAATTGGATCAGGATATCACCTTTTTTGAATTTATCGCCATCGGCTACTTTCAATTCAAACGGCTCTCCATTTAAGTTAACCGTATCAAGGCCAATGTGGACAAGCAATTCAACTCCTGATTCTGAACGAAGACCGATTGCATGCTTGGTTGGTGCCACCATCACAACCGTTCCGTCAAATGGAGCATGCAGCTTGTTGTCTGTCGGCTCAATCGCCAGCCCCTGCCCCATAGCACCTGAGCTGAATACTTCATCCGGTACTTCGGAAAGCGGGATCACTTTGCCGTTAAATGGAGCGTATATTGCTTCTTCATTGTTATCAAGGTCAGTTGATTGTGCCGAAACCTCTTTTTGTCCCTCTTCTGCGGCAAGTTTATTGTCTGCTTTTTTGGCTGTGTCTTCACCGTATCCAAAGATTTGAATCAATACGATAGGAAGTATGATCGCAATCGCAGCACCGAGTAAAATCCCCCAGATAGACATTGGGTACTCTGGATTGATTCCGTTTACAATGGTAAGCGGTCCTGGAAGTCCTGCGTAAGCAAAGTAATATGGATTAAAGAAACTTGCCGCAACCGCGCCAATTGCACCAGAAACGCATCCGAAAATAAATGGCTTTTTAAATCGTAATGTGACCCCGTAAATGGCTGGCTCTGTAATACCAAACAGTCCGGTTACACCAGCCGACACACTGACTTTGCGTGTTTCCTGGCTTTTTGCTTTTAAGATCACACCGAGTACTGCACCGACTTGTGCAATAACGGCGATCGTTTGATACGCCTGGAACGAATCGCGGCCGTATAAATCATAGTTTGCCAGTACCATTGGCGTAATGCCCCAGTGAACGCCGAAGATTACGATCACTTGCCAGAATCCGCCGATGATGGCTCCCGCTACAGCCGGTGCATTTTCAGCTAAGAAGTTGTATCCGTTTGCAATTCCAGTCGCACCCGCTGTTGTAACAGGGCCGATCAATAGAATTGTGAGCGGAACCATAATGACCAAGGATAATAATGGAACAAGCAATGGTCTAACAACTTCGTTCATGTTCTTGTTTAAAAATCTTTCAAGGTAAGACAAAATCCATACTAAAAAGAGCGGCGGCAATACAGACGATGTATACGTCGTTGGAGACAGCGCAAGCCCTAAGAAATTCATGCTGTTTCCTTCTGTAATTTGAGCTGCGATTTCTGCCCAGGTTGGACTGACTAGTGCCGCACAGCAGGCAACTGCGATATACAAATTGGTTTTAAAATGATTCGCTGCTGTAATCGCGATAAAAATCGGCAGGAACGTAAACGGTGCCCACGAAATAAAACTAAATACTTGATAAGTCCCTGTTTCAGCAAAGCCGGGAAACAATAAATTAATAATGATAAGCGCACCCTGCAAAATACCCGCTGCAGCCAAAATATAGATAAATGGCGCAAATACCGCAGACATTGTTGCAATAATACGGTTTACAACCGTTCCTTTGTTTTCATTTTGTACATCCGTTGCTTGCAGGTTTACTAATCCAGCAAACTTCTCGTACACTTCCCCTACATGCTGGCCAATCACGACCTGAAACTGGCCGCCGTTTTCTACTACGGTGATCACGCCTGGCATGGATGCTACTTTATCTTTTGCTTTTGGATTGGACCGCTTCAGCACTAGTCTTAGCCGTGTCGCACAGCGTGTCGCTCCAATGACATTTTCTTCTCCGCCAACTGCTTCTAAAATATCTTTTGCAAGCTGAGAATAATCTCTCACTTTCCCGGACATTTGAAACCCTCCTTTAATTACGTTTTGTTTTTTTATACGCTTTCATTATAATTGTACCGGTATAATTTATCAATACTCAAATAAAAGTTTTATTTGTAAATAATTTAAAAGAAGGGTCGTTCATCAGTTTATGCTATAATGCTGTTATAAATAAAGTGAATAACACCAATAAATAAATGAGGACGGATTATGTTAAAATACCAGCAAATCGCAGCAGAAATTGAAAAATACATCGAAGACCATGCGCTTCAACAGGGAGATAAACTGCCTGTATTAGAAACATTAATGGCACAGTTTGAAGTGAGCAAAAGCACGATTACGAAATCATTAGATCTGTTAGAAAGAAAAGGCGTTGTCTTTCAAGTTCGGGGCAGCGGCATTTTTGTCAGAAGGCATAAAAGAAAAGGCTATATTAGCCTGCTTTCTAACCAGGGATTTAAAAAGGATTTAGAGGATTACAAAATTACATCTAAAGTGGTTGAACTAGAAGTTAGAACACCTACCCAGGAAGCAGCCCATAATTTAAATATTGGACTCGATGAGGAAGTGTATTACGTTAAACGGGTTCGCTATATTCAGGAGCAGACGCTATGTTTAGAAGAATCCTACTATAATAAATCCATCATTACTTATTTAAATAATGAAATTGTGACCGAATCAATCTTTAACTACATTAAAGAAGGATTGGGATTAAAGGTCGGCTTTTCAGATGTGTACTTGCATGTAGATAAGCTAAACGAGGAAGAAGCGGAGTATTTGGGCTTAAAAAATGGAGACCCTAAGCTTTTAGTGGAAAGTGTTTTTCATTTAACAAACGGACAGCCCTTTAACTTCTCAAAAGTGACCTATAACTACCAGCAGTCACAGTTCTTTATCCAGGCAAACAGTCATTTTTCTTAAAATGGCTGTTCGCTTTTTTTAATCTGCTGGGTTACATTGCGATAGGGTAAGCTATCTCGACCAAGCATTCTTTCTCTGTCTGGTATGACTATTGTATATTTAGAGTTTCCGAAAAAAATTGAAACTCCTATTGGTTGAAGCAGCTTGCTTAAAGACAGAAGTCACCCAGACCATTTTTTAAAATCACATTGGTGGATGAAGTTGCTGCCCATCTAATCAAGTGCAAATTAATGGATGCTTCATCTTACATGAAGTCAAGCCAGTATGATAATTCTTGATACGGCTTGTTGGGAACTTTTTTTGAATTTTGCACAATTTGAAACATGTTTAATATACTACTGACAGCAGGTCATTTATATAGATTGATCACTCATGGATAAAATCAATATTTGTAAATACAGCTTGTTTCAACAATTGGCCACTAGAATTTATAAATTCTTATGGTCAAAACCGAATGAACCCAATCATAAATATAAGGTGTACGTATTTAAACAAACGGATGCACTCGAAAGAGATTTAGCCGCAATTACCGGTCACGACTATGAGAAGGATCGGAGTGAAGCGAATGAAGAAATGGAAGAAAATCAAAGCTATGCTTGCTTCTGAAACCGTACATGTGATTTATATGGCCACTGTTTCAGTCATTATGGTTATAATAATCGTTTATCAACTTAAAATTGGAGCATACCCGGTGAATACGGAATAAACGTAACAAGGATTTAAAACAAACGTCCTTCGTGGGGTTTTTATGTTGTGCTAGTGCTTAGTTCATGTTTATACAGAAAGCGTAATTGTAAAGTGGGGCTGTCTTTTATTTCAACCTTTTCAGCCTCTTCCCTTTCGTTTAACAAAGTTACATTCGCCCTGTTAAAGCATCTAGCGTCCTTCGTTTTCTCATTAAAACCGTTCTTTATTTCTAACAGGTGGCATAACAGCGCTTCAAACCATAGTTCATGTTTAATTGCCTCCAATTAAATATAAAAGAGACAGTCGAATAAACGGCTGTCTCAGTGTGTTGACGTAGTCTTTTGCTTTTAAAAAAGAGCCGATAAGGGAATCCTGCCGGCCTTCGCGCATCCTAAGGCAGTGGGAGAGCCTCCCCGGCTGTGCCTGCGGGGTCTCCCGACTCCCTGTACTTCCCGCAGGAGTCTTCGTCCGGCAGGCTTCACAAAACTGAATTTATATTTAAAATGATTTTCAGTTCGAAGACATGTTTTTCGTCTCCATATGCTTCTTTAACGCCGCTAAATTCCTCTTGATAAAGGCTTTTATTGCATTCATCAAGGTCACTCCAAAATGTAAAACGATCAAACTTTGTTTCGAAATTGATTTCCCTGCTTAGATACTTCATAACTTCTTTAAACAATTTGGATAAGTTGTAGAAATGCCCATTCCTCCACTGATGTATGTTCTGCATAAATGAAGTTATTAGAATGTAAATAGCCAGTCGCCGATCACACACCGGCAACTGGCTGTTTAAAAACGAAAGTAAATATTTTGTAATATCTCCTGTATATACCTTTTAATTCTCACTTATATAATTTTTTAATCATCATTAGCTGTCAATTATTCATTCGGATTTTCGTAAAGAGACTGTACTTCTTCTGCCGGAAGAGCTACTCCATCATAAACACGCACCTCGTCCATTAACCCTTTGAAAGGAGTATCCCAGTAGTTTACGCCTAAGCCAAACACGGCATCAAGGGAGGTAAATACATGTGGAAAGCCTCCTCCTGTATATTTTGCTTCACCATTGATATAAAGAACAGCGTTTCTTTCATTGACCGTGAAAGCCAAATGTGTCCACTCACCTGCCGGGATGGTCTTATCTGTAACGGCATCATACCAGGTGTCGCCATTATGTGACCAAACCATTGTATTTCCCCAAGAGGTTTTTGGTACAATACTGATCCAATTATTAGGGGTTTCTGCGCCAAAGAACGCCGTTGTAAATTCAGTGATTTGATCTGGTTTCACCCATAATGATACAGTGTACGTGTCGCCCGTAATTAAGCCTTCAGCTAAACGCAGTCCAGAGCTTCCATTAAACTTAGCGGCTTGTCCCACCCTACCTTCGGCAAATGTAATTTGTCCTCCTGTATTATTGAGACGATCCCCTGTCACGGCTGCTTCTCCTTTATTTCCGGAACGATCTTTAAGCCCATCATTAAAGTCGTAGAAAGCCGATAAACTACCTTCTGCTTTTGCGATTACTGTAACACTTATTGTGAAGGTTTCTATTGCATCCCCCATTTTAATCGTAGCGGTTAAGTCTACCACCGCATCTTCAGAACCGAAACCTGGCCGTGTGACCACTCCTTCAGTAGAAATGATTTCTGGACTAGAAGATTCCCATATAATTTCGGCTCCTCTGGCTGCCACTTTTGGAAGTGTAAAGCTGCTAATTACCGTTGATGGCAAACTAGTACTTAACTCTTGTTTAACAGCCTTTACTAATTCTTGATCAGAGGAAGCTTCTACATGACTTCCCCAAACGACAATTCCTTCATCTGACATGGCACTAAACGTCATGACCCAGCTTTGAGAAACAGAGTCATATTGGCGAATAAATACACCATCATACGTACCTTCGTTATCAATCGTTACTTTTGCCCGGTAGTTCCCATAAAGTTCCCATGTACCTGTTATAGCACCTGAAATGGTGTGATCCTTGTTGAATGTTATCCACGTTGACTCTGTCAGTTCGCCTGTAATTTCTTTTCCGTGATTAATGTACTTATAGTCACCTATTACATCTGCTTCTGAAACTTTTTTAATCGTTTCACCAGCATAACGATATGGTGTCGGCACCGGCCACTCATCTTTATTTTTAAACGTTTGGTGTACACGTACCTCGTGCATCTCCCCTTGCTCCGGGAAACGAGCATGGGTTACGATAAATTCCTTGCCCAGCTCTTGGTCAATTAAATAAGAGTTATGACCCGGAGAAAGATATCCGATACCGTTTCCTGTTCCCGGCTCACCAAGATCTCTTTTAAACAAGAAGTTACCCATCATTTTGTTACCGATATCTTTATGGTCGTCATTGCCCGGGAAGTTTCCAACTCCAATATCAAATGATTCTGGAAAAACGGCAGGATTTCCTTTTGCATCGACATATGGGCCGGCAGGATTCTTTGATCTAAACTGCCTCATTTGATAGCCGCCATCGGACGCTAAACCACCATACGTGATATAGAGATAATAATAGTCTGTTTGTTTGTCATAAACGCCATATGTTCCCTCTGCAGATCTTCCATAGCCAGAAGCAATTTTTGTGCCGAAATATCTGTCAACCATTCTCCCGTCTTTTGTTTTTCCATCTTTTCCTGGATACTTCGGCAGCCCTGTTTTCTTATCTAATTCTAAAATAAAGGTCCCGCCAGACCAGGAGCCGTACGTCATATATAACTTATTGTTTTCAGACTGGAGGATATTAGCATCAATGGCATTGGTGTAAAGTTTATTATTGTACTCCCCACTTTCAGTAAACCAATTTGGATTTACTCCATCGATACTGCCATCTTCAACAAGATCTTCGATATTTGTATTCTCCCAGTGCTTATTTACCTCACTATTTCGGTCATAAGCTTCCTTATCGGTAAATCCTGAGTACATAATCGTATCTATATATTTAAACGGGCCTTCAATATTCTTTGACACTGCTATACCGATTGCGGAGCGGATATAAGTGGAAGACACACTGTAGTAGATCATATAAGCACCCTTTGTACCATCTTCATTTACATAGTGTTTATTCCAAAAAATATCTGGAGCCCATACTGCATAGCCGCCTTTGCTGTCTGCATCATTTTCTCCAGCCCATTCAAACGACTCGGCAAGATTTGCTGACAAATCGCCATATATTTTATTATTTGGTGTCGTATATCCATTCGTAAATTTATCCCAATTTACTAAATCCGTTGATTTAGCCCCGTCAATGTGTGAACCAAATACATAATAAGTTCCCGTTTTAGGGTCCTTAATGATAGATGGATCATGGACAGAAGCATTTCTGAACTCAATCGGTTCAGCATTACTTGTCTGTTCACTGCCAAGAGCGCTGCCTGGTATTAACAATGGCATTACAAGAAAAGCAGATAGGAACCTTTTAACATACCCTTTCGTCTTCAATCTTTCTCCTCCTTCGTTAACGTACACGAAAATGAATCCACTTCTTCCACTCCCGTTCCACCAAACATATTGACGATGCGAATAAGCCTGACCTATCAGGTTTTAGTAGTGAATCGTACATAATTTTCCGAACGAACAGAATATTCCTCTGTATCGAAACCAGAGCAGAAAAGGATATTTTCAGATATGCTTATAAAAAATTAAGCGGTTACATAAATGTACGTACCAATTTAACCACTTACTTAAGGTTATCTTTATAGATCACTCCAATCCTTAAAAGTTATACTTACGATAATAAACCGCTTATAATGAGATTTTATCAGGTTTTCCGTCATTAAACAATAGCGAAAAGTCGGAAAATTCCCAAAATAAACTTCATAACTTGATCGCACAAGTTTACCTTCTTAAGAAAAATAAACATACCATTTTTAACAACTTGTCTTATTATAGATGGTTTTAAATATACCCGTTATGCAAAAGTTTTCATTCTTTAAATACAGTTTGATCGTCATTCCCAAAATAAATGTATATCTAATTCGCTCTTCTAAACTGTTTTAATTGTAAAACCCCCTTTTCTATAGGGGGTTATGATAGATAATGACTTTGAACTAATAACCGCTGATCTGTCAAAGGCTCTGGCATCCTTTATTTTTCTTATTGAATCCGATCGTAATTTCAAACAGTTGATACAAAACAGTTTGAACTAGGATTCATGTTTAATTGTCTATAATGAAACACAAAAGAGACAGCCAAATGAACGGCTGTCTTATTTAAAAAATGCTATTAACAAGGATATGTTATTGTATCCTTTCACTCAAGCTATCATTGAAAAATAAAACATATTCTGGTTATTTAACTTCTATCAGGTAAAGAGCCTCCCTGCAATCCGGTCCATTCACTGTTTTTTTAAGGTTTCGCATGTCTCCATAATAAGTAAGCGGCGGTTTGTCATTGGCATTGTCGGTAAATGCGTATTTCTTTTTCTTTTTTTTAATTTCCGAATAGCCATCCTTTTTCTCATATCGAACAATGGCTCCCTCATTTACCGCTTTAATGGCTTCTGTCGGGGTGATAAACTTTTTCTTCTTATTCTCCATAGCATCCTCCTGTTGTGCAAAATAGGTACCAGCTGCCTCTGTCACAACACACGTCACGCTACTAAGCTACTAAACTTCTCTTTAACCTATTCTTTACCCATCCGCAGACTATATAAACAAAAATATTTTAAATTAGGTACAAATCGAAATTAATTTTAAGGGTCCAATTGGACTTCCACCCACTTATTTAACGGTTGAAGCGGGGATACTCTCTCCAGAAATGATAAAAAACCGGTTAAGAACATAAGTCTTAACCGTTTTAATTGTATTTCATTTAAAGTTAATTCGATTTAAAATTTTTGCTTTTTGATAATGAAAAATGGATTGGGACCATTCAAAAATGGTGCCGTTCGTTAAGCATACTGTATTTTCAACAATCAGGGCTGGATCTTGTGGATTCACCTGAAGTAATTCTGCACTTACTTCATCATTTTTTTCACAGTTGATGACTTTGTCCGCAAAGCCGATGTTTAATTTTAAGTCGTCTATCAAGTAACTATAAATAGACCTTGCAGCGATCTCTTCATTTAAGTATGGCACAATATCTTTTTTAAAGTAACTGATTTCAATGGAGAAGGGTTCATCATCGACCACGCGCAGCCGTTTAATATAGTAAAGTTTCGTGCCTGCTTCGCAGCGAAGCTGCTGTGCTTTTGCTTCATCTGCTTCTATTACCTGTAAAGCTACAATTTTTGTTTCAATGGTTTTTGAAGCCAAATCTTTTGTTAACCCTCTAAGGCTCCCCAGATTAATATAATCTGTTCCGGATTCCTCTCTTAAAAACATCCCGCTGCCCTGCACCTGATAGATATAGCCGCGATTCACCAGCTGGAGAATGGCTTTTCGAATTGTATTTCGGCTCACTTCAAACTGTTTTATCAATTCATCTTCTGTAGGCAGTTTTTTCGTTTGACCAAACTTTCCTTCTCGAATGTCTGACTCTAAACGATCCGCTATTTCTTTATATTTTACAGCCATATAATCTCCCTATCATTCGTTCAATACATATTTGTCTTTATTATACACAAAACCTCTTGACTGAAATCAAGAGGTTTTGATTTTTCTTATAGCTCTTCTCCTCTCGTTTCAATGATTTGCTTGTACCAATGAAACGACAGTTTCTTCTTGCGGTTTAGACCATCATTATGATCAACGTAAATAAACCCGTATTGCTTTTTAAACCCGTTCAGCCAGCTCAGCAGGTCAATGACAGACCATGCGTAATACCCTTTTAAATGAATACCTTCTCCGATGGCACGCTTAATCACTTTTAAATGCTCCTCAATATATTTAATACGCGGAACATCTACGATTTCGCCCTCAATAATCGGATCTTCGTCTCCAAGTCCGTTTTCCGTTACGTACATTTTAATATCACCATAACGGTCTTTAAGCATATGAAGCCCATCTAAAAATCCTTGAGGCGAGATTTCCCAGCCCCATTTCGTATACGTTTTGTCTTCCATTTTCACCGTCCGGTAAAAGCCATCAAAAGATGGGTTGCCAGGAGCTAACGTGGAGGTTTCTCTTGAATGCTCCACAGACGAAACCGCTTCGTGATTTTTTTCTACACGAATCGGCTGGTAATAATTAAGACCGATAAAGTCATTTTTATCTGCATTTCTTCTTAATGTATCCAGCTCATCTTCTGTCCAGTTTGGCGTCCAGCCTTTTTCTTTTAATTGCTCTGTTACATAAGATGGATATCCGCCTTTTAAGATCGGATCATAGTACCAAAATGTTTCATATTCATTCGCATGACGGGCAGCGATGATATTTTCCTCCTGATCGTCTACGCTGTAAGCTGGCAGGAATACATGTGTAATCCCGATTTCACCGTATTGATTCAGCTGCTTATACACTTCTACCGCTTTTGCATGGGCATAGAACACATAGTGCGTTGCCTGAAAGTACTTTTTCTCGTCGTTCTGTATACCAGGCGGATGCGCGCCTTTTAGATAACCTAATCCACAAAACATTACCGTTTCATTAAACGTAATCCAATGTTTAACACGATCACCGAATGCCCGGAAACAAATGTCTGCGTATTTGACGAAAGCTTCTGCTGTCCGTTTATTTGTCCATCCCCCGTCTTCTTCAAGCGTCAGAGGCAAGTCCCAATGGTAGAGCGTTACAAACGGGACAATTCCATATTTTAAGCATTCATTGATGATATTGTTGTAAAACTCCAAGCCTTTTTCATTTACTTCTCCGTCTCCTGTTGGCAAAATACGTGCCCACGAAACAGAAAACCGGTACGATTCAAGCCCCATCTCGGCCATTAATTTAATATCTTCTTTATAACGGTGATAATGATCGATCGCTACATCCCCGTTTGTGCCTTCAAATGTTTTTCCTGGGATCTTTGAAAAGACATCCCAGTTAGTTACCCCTTTACCATCTTCGTTCCATGCTCCTTCTACTTGATAAGAAGCCGAAGCTGCTCCAAATAAAAAATCGTGTGAAAACTTCATCTTAAATCCTCCGTTTTTATGCCTATTTATTTAATTCATAATTATATATTATATTTATAGGTACAAATTTAATTTGATTATATCCTTTTTTTTGAGTACTTGACTACCCTAATTTCAGATGCTGTTACAACTTAAGCTTAGATTATATTGTTGACCTTAATGATGGAATTACATTCAATCACCTTCCTAATGGTATCAATACTGCTCAATCAACATATTCACCAGCCAACTATTCCTGAAAAATGGGCATCAACAAAATGAAAGAATGTTACGTTTTTTTAAGACGGTGGTATAAATATAAAAAGACCACTATATAAGTGGACTTTTTTTAAAATGTTTTGTTTATAAAAGGTGATAAATAGGCTTTGTGTTTCGTTCTTACTGGATTCGAAGACTAACCATTAGAACACTGAGAGGAGCCTGCCAATATGATGGATAAGAATTATGTAAAAAAATTTAAATCTATTGCTTCACACGAAGGCATGAATATAGGAGATCCTTATGCTTTTATTGACGATGTTGAAGTAGAACTAGCGGATCTCCTTGAAAACGCTTTAGATAATGAGGAACAGGCTATAAAAGTACTAGAAGATCAACAAGAAGGTTTCGAAATACCCTTCTCGATAAAAAGAACCTTTAATAGCTATGATTATCTGGTAATCCACGGCAGCATTATTAAAGACCAAAAAAAATGCGGCAATAAGGAATTTCCATATTTCTCAAACAGCTACAATAAAATAGATTTTATAAAAGGTGGAAACTATATAGAGCGCAAATTTATATACAAGGACTAATGCTGGCCATTTTCTTAAACAGCCAGTCACATAAGATGGCATTTTTGAGGACGAAGTTTTAACGGACAGCTTCCCGTTGGTCACTGAAGTCGAAAATCCCTGTTACTCTCTGCGTTTTTAAAAACGTTTATTTCACGAACAAATTTTAGCTTTGATACTTTGCGGAAACTTTGCGCTTCCCACATTCCTTAGTAAGGCCTTTACCTTCATATATCTCGTTTGCAATCATAATCATTTTTTCTTGGTGCTTATTCTGAAGAACATCAATATGTCTTGACACTCCCACGGCTAAAGCCGCAAGCCCTTCACCTTGCGGTGAGACGGGTGAGATTCTGAAGTGCGATCGCGTTCCCAGTTCATTTCTGCTTAAAACTCGCCTTCAGTTAGGGGCGGTGTCATCAGCCCATCCTGCTTCGTTGTCTATGCCTTCGGACATAGACGTACCTTACAGGCGGTCCTGCTGTTACCACAGAACTAGGTTAAGCTGCTTGCTTGTTTTTCTTTTTTGAAGAGCCGCTGATGGCTTTCGAAATATTAATGGCCGCATTCGCATCAGCATGAAGTTTATACTGACATTTGACACACGCAAACGTGTGTCTTTTTCGATTCTTTTTGTCTACATGGCCACATTTACATGTTTGAGAGGTATGATGTGGATTCACATATTCAACTTGAATCCCTGCCATTTTGGCTTTATATTCAATAAACTGCTGAAGCTGATAATGTGCCCAGGAGTGCAGATTTCTGCCTGCGTCTTTTTTTGATTTGGCTTTACGGCGAATGCCTGTCAAATCTTCCATTCGAATGCAGTGAACACCGTTCTCTGCAGCAAAATTCACGATTTGCCGGCTTATTTTATGGTTTAGATTTTTCATCCATTGGGATTCTTTATCTTTAGAGGCTTTAATAACAGAAAGAAGCTTATTTCTTCCTAAGGTTTTTCTCCTTGAAGAAAAAGTTCTTCGAATAAAAGCAGCCTCGTTTCCTTTAAAAAACAATGAATTTGTCCCTATTGAAGCAACAGCTAAATAATTCAGCCCCACGTCTACACCCATCACTTTAGAAGAAGAGGAAACAACCTTCGGTTCAAAGGAAACCGCTACAGACATATACCATTTCCCTTTTTTCTCATAAAGCTCGCCGGCACCTAATTTTGCTTCGCCGGACAGTATTTTATCAAGCCAATGCTGCTGGTAGAGCTCTGCCACAACTGGAACACCAACCCGTTTCTCTAATGTAGGAAAAGAGAGTTTGTATAAGCCTTTTTCTTTTTCAACTTTTAAATTTTGGTTGTTAAAGGTACACCAAAAGCGGCGAAAGGCTTTTGCTTTTTGATTTTTCTTTTGTGACTTCACTTCCCTGATGGTTTGGTTGACAATGGCCGAAGGTAATTTGTTCGCAGAAAAAAGTTTGTAGACCTTCGAAGTGGCTTTTGAAAGTTCATCATACTGAAGAAGCCAATTGGAAAATCCGGTGTTTAATTCGGTCATTTTGCAGTATATCTGTTCTTTTGCATGGGTTGGCTTCATTAGTTCCAGCTTTAAAGAAATAGTCTCCATGTTGTCCTCCTTTCCAAAAATAGGTTATATCCATAATAACAAACGTTCTAAGTACAAGAGAAATAAACTAAAAGAAAAAAATCGGACCTTTGACATGTCTGAAGACATGCCCGGTTCGACCTCGCTATCATCCCACACCTGAAGGAGTGGGCTTTCCCGCTCGTAAGGTCTGTAACTATCACCTCCTGACTTCTCACTGCGGCATAATCATCCCTTTTGCCGCTGAGCTCCGTGGCTTTTTTGTGTCATTAACATGAATGATGATCTCTTACAGCTGCTTTTCAAACTATAAATCATAAAAAAAGAACCTTTAATCCACAGCAGATTAAAGGTTTGATGTTCTATTTTCAATTATGCTTTATCTGACTTTACGGTTGTGCTGTGGAGCGAAGGGTCTCCATACCCGTACAGCTTTGTGTACGTGTGAACAACTTTGTTAAGCAAGCACCTGCTGCTTGGACGGACTAGCCGGTCTCTAATTGGTATAAGCAGCCAGGGTAGTCAAAGAACACCCTTAATGAAAAATCTAGCTTGTATTATCCCTTTAATGCCTTTGTTTCTATACCCGAAGAATCAGCTATGGACCGCTTCTTTTTCGCTTAGACCAAGCACCTGCGCTGTTGAAGTATGAATATCGTGCAGCAGCTCTGGATTCTCCATTAGTGACAAGCCATAAGAAGGAATCATTTCTTTAATTTTCGGCTCCCACTCTTTCATATGTTCTGGGAAGCATTTTGTCAGCACTTCAAGCATGACATGAACGGCGGTAGAAGCACCCGGAGAAGCGCCAAGCAATGCAGCGATCGAGCCATCAGCGGCACTTACGACTTCCGTACCAAATTGCAGTGTTCCTTTTCCACCGGCCTCTGTATCTTTGATCACCTGTACCCGCTGTCCCGCTACGACTAAATCCCAATCCTCGCTTTTAGCATTCGGGATAAACTCGCGCAGTTCTTCCATGCGTTTTTCTTTTGACAGCATAACCTGCTGGATCAAATATTTCGTTAATGCCATCTCTTTTACGCCTGCTGATAACATCGTTAAGAGATTATCCGGTTTTACGGAAGTGACCAAATCAAGCATTGAACCGGTTTTTAAAAACTTCGGTGAAAAGCCGGCAAACGGCCCGAACAACAGCGACTTTTGATTGTCGATAAATCGTGTGTCAAGATGCGGCACAGACATTGGAGGAGCCCCCACCTTCGCTTTGCCGTATACCTTTGCATGATGCTGTGCGACAACATCCGGATTTTTGCATACCATAAAGATTCCGCTTACCGGGAATCCGCCAATATGTTTCCCTTCCGGAATACCGGATTTCTGCAGTAAATGTATGCTTCCTCCCCCGCCTCCAATAAAGACGAATTTCGCCGTATGAGATTCCACCGTACCGCTGTCGAGATTCCGCACTTTCAATTCCCATGAGCCGTCGCTCGTACGTTTAAGATCATTTACACTATGATTGTAGTGTACATCGACGTTTTTACTTTTTAAGTGATCAAACAGCATGCGTGTTAAAGCGCCAAAGTTGACATCTGTTCCAGAGTCGATTTTGGTGGCCGCTACCGGTTCATCCGCTGCGCGGTTCTGCATAATAAGCGGAATCCATTCCATCAGCTTTTTTGGATCCTCGGAAAACTCCATCCCCTGGAACAGCGGGTTATTTGACAGCGCTTTAAAACGCTTCTTTAAAAACGTTACATTTTCTTCCCCCTGCACTAAGCTCATATGAGGCAATGGCATGATAAAGTCCTCTGGATTATGTAACAGCCTGCTCTTTACTAGGTAAGACCAAAACTGCATGGAAACTTGAAATTGTTCATTAATGTTAATGGCTTTGCTGATGTCTACAGAGCCGTCCGGTTTTTCGACCGTGTAGTTCAGCTCACACAGTGCCGCATGCCCCGTTCCCGCATTGTTCCATTCGTTAGAGCTTTCCTCTCCTGCTTTTGAAAGCTTCTCAAATACTTTGATATTCCAGTCAGGTACTAATTCTTTCAGAATTGTTCCCAAAGTTGCACTCATGACTCCAGCACCAATTAAGATAACGTCTGTTTTAGCTTCTCTGTTGCTCATGTTTACCTCTTCCTTATCCCCTGTATTTGTAAAACCCTAGATGTTACAAAAAGCAAGGCGCCACTTAGAAACACACCTTTTCTATTTTAATTCTAACTATATCATTATCTATTATAATTATTTATAGAGGGAAATATCCACTGTTTTCTGATAATTATAAGCTATTTAATAAGTTTAAAGCTACTCTTTTAAATCATAAGCCAATTATTTTTTTCAAAAACCATAAATGAAGAGTTATGAAATGGTTTTCACTTCATTTGGAAGTTCAAAACATTTCATCCATTATATTTAAACTCCATGTAATAATTTTATGCTTTTTATGAAAAATATTACATAAAAAAGTCAATTATTACGAACGTACGTGTGCTATAATAATGAAAAATACACCTATATCAAGAGGAATTGTAAAATGAGTGTAGAGAAAATCCAGGAGATTAACAAACTGAAAGCATTACTGAAAAACTTATTACAATATCGAGAATGTGACATCACCCATAACTTTAACGGCCTGTCTCTAACGTATTGTAATCATTTCAAAACATTTATCGTTAAACACATAAGCAGCGGGGAAATCGAAAAATACCATGATATTGATTCTTGCTCGTTAGCAATATATGAGAAGTTAAATAATGAGGTGAACGAAGCTGCTGAATAAGTGTCTTTTTAAAGCTTCAGTATGGCAGAAACAGAAAGTTCCGGTATCCCTCTGATTTTTTCGCAGGCATCTGTTTTGCGAGTGTCCAGCCGGTGGAATGCACACTTATGATGTACCACAGTCGTTTAATACCTTGGTTTGTTCAAATCAGGCTGATTTTGATTATGGTTCTGGGGCTACAATATAAAATTTTTTCTTTTTAGCGGGTTATCTTTTCAACAGAGTGGGTAAAGCGTTAACTGTGGTAACCTACCACTTCCTGATTTCTACATACTAATTGCTTTTGCCGCGGATTTTCCGCGGCCTTTTTTGGTTTTCTTATTCGAAAAGTATCTGTCGTTCCAGACAGCTGTTTTTTCACGGTTCTACCGCAGCTGCATAAAATACATAAGACTTTTCCGTTTTTAATCCTCATTCAGCTTATACCTAATTAGACGGCTGCACAGGCCGTTTTTTTACTGATATTAGTTTACACTTCTACAACAGCGGGTAAATGATTTAAGACATGGTCTTTAAGTGTAATATCACTAACCCACCCTTTTGCTGCGGAATCATCCCGCAGCCTTTTTTATG
The DNA here is from genome assembly GCF_032341995.1 of Domibacillus sp. DTU_2020_1001157_1_SI_ALB_TIR_016. Classification (NCBI taxonomy): domain Bacteria; kingdom Bacillati; phylum Bacillota; class Bacilli; order Caryophanales; family Bacillaceae; genus Domibacillus; species Domibacillus sp. DTU_2020_1001157_1_SI_ALB_TIR_016. Next base: position 1,215,867 of record NZ_CP135438.1, on the reverse strand, counting down.
CCTTTAATACAGAATGATCACCTTACTTCTTCAGACATATGACAGCTCCTTGTAAAGAAAATAGTTCTTTATTTGATCCAGTTAACTGATATAGCAGACCACCCAGATGATAAAAATGCTTTCAGTAGAGCCGTCTAACGTCTATATTTGGCGTATTCAAAGCCTTTCCTCTTCATAAGTTGGCTTAATCTGCGTGTCAGGGTTGTTGTTAAAAAACTATTTCCTGACCATCCTTTTTTCTATAAAAAAGACCTCTCCAACTGTCAAACTAACAGTTGAAGAGGTCGTTCAATCGCAGACTATGGAATTTTCCTTATCCTGCTTTACGGATCACTATTTTTTTGCCTTTTTTACGCCACTCTTTGTATTCAGCTGCTGCTGTGAAAAGAACGTCTGTAGACGAGTTCAGTGACGTTTCAAATGAGTCTTGCAGGACCCCGATGATAAAACCTACCCCAACGACTTGCATCGCAATATCAGCCGGAATTCCAAACAAGCTGCATGCCAGCGGAATCAGTAATAAGGATCCACCGGCAACCCCTGAAGCACCACAAGCACATATAGCTGAAACGATGCTAAGGAGGATTGCTGTAGGAAGGTCCACTTGGATTCCCAACGTATGAACCGCCGCAAGTGTCAATACAGAAATTGTTACCGCAGCGCCTGCCATATTGATCGTTGCCCCTAACGGAATGGATACGGAATAACTGTCTTTATCCAGGCCTAAATCTTCACATAGTCTCATATTAACTGGAATATTAGAAGCGGAGCTGCGTGTAAAGAATGCAGTAATGCCGCTTTCCTTTAAGCATTTAAATACAAGTGGATAAGGGTTTTGGCGGATCACTGTATATACAATGATTGGATTTACAACCAGCGCTACGAAAACCATACAGCCAATCAACACAGCAAGCAGTTTCCCGTAGCTGAGCAGCGACTCAAGACCATTTGTTGTAATGGATTCAATAACCAGACCCATGATTCCCAGCGGAGCAAACTTAATTACCCACGCAACCATTTTTGATACGGCATCTGAGAAATTCGAAATGAGCGTTTTTGTAGTGTCAGCGGCATTTCTTAACGCCAAACCAAGAACAATGGCCCACGATAAAATTCCGATATAGTTCGCATTTGCAATAGCATTTACCGGATTATCGACAACATTGAGCAGTAATGTTTTCAACACTTCGGTTACGCCGCTGGGCGGTGTGACATCCTCAGCACCCTCTGCAAGCGATAAGCCGACAGGAAAAATAAAGCTTACAATAACAGCGATTAAACCTGCTAAAAACGTTCCTAAAAGATACAGCACGATAATCGATTTCATATTCGTCTGGTGGCCGCTTTTATGCTGCGCAATGGCCGACATAACCAGGACGAGCACCAATACAGGCGCGATGGCTTTTAAAGCGCCGACAAATAAAGAGCCTAAAATAGCCACTGGTTTTGCTGCTTCTGGAATTGTGACAGCCAGGATAATACCAATAATCAAACCGACCAGGATTTGTTTAACCAGGCTCACCTGATTCCACTTCTGCAGTGCACTTCTCATAGATGTTCCTCCTATTATCTTAAGATAAATGTATAAGATTACTCCTAGCGAGCTGCTCTTTCATTATTCCACCTCAAAAGGACAACTGTCTTTCTCATAAATAGTATTATAATTAATTTGAGATATATTACAATACTATTTACATTATTAAAAAATGTTGTAATTATCGGAACATTCAAACCGATAGAGCGATAGAAAAATTATTATTCGAATAATTTTTCTATCGCTCTTTATTATCTAAATAACATAATGTTTTTATGGAAGGGCTGGATGTCCATCTCTACCAGACACATTTTACTGGGACAAGCTCTCTTATTCGTTTTTCATTGCAAATTTTAGTTTATTTTCCGATGGAATCCAAATTATCATAAGAGCACATAAAGCAATCGCGGAGCAAGCAGCAAACATGAATGAATAAGAGGCGATCTGTACAACGAACCCCATCACAAGTCCACCAAGGGAAAAACCTAAATCATAAGAGGCTAAAAAAACACCCAATAAAATATGCTTTGTTTCCTTTGGCACTGCAAAGGAAATATAAGTCGTTAAAGCCGGATACAGCATGGCCGCTGCCAATCCGTTAAAAACAGCAGCACTATATGCAAATATGCCTGCCACCGGAAGGATCGCCAGCAGGCTTGTACCGATTATAGAGCTGATGAGTATAAAGGCGATAAATTTTGGATGCCACTTTCCATCCGAGGGAATATGCTTGCGGAAAAAGAAACGGCTTGCCACTACCACAATGGCTTGCAGGAACAAATAAAGAGCTGGATTTCCTGTTCCTGTCGTCAGCATGTATAGCGGCAAAAAGGTTGTGATGGCTCCAAAAACACAAGCCCCGATAAGCATCACAACGGATGACAGGATTAAACCATGATGACTGCGCGCTTCTTTGATTGCTGCAGCCATTTCACGAAATGTAAAAGAAGAGCCATTTTTCTTCGTTTTAGGCAACGGAGATCCTATAAAAAACAATAAAGGAAAAATCGCTAAAAGAAGAATGAATACCCATAAGTAAACAAGATCAAAGCTTGTCCATAAAAGTAATGCCAGTGCTGGTCCGTAGAGCCCCGGCAGAACGGTAGATAAGGAATAAAGAGACATTCCCTGCCCACGGTCCTGATCTTTTAATAATTCAGCAATGCCTATTTGCATGGACATAGAGAAAAACGCGGTTGTTCCTCCTTGCAGCACACGCACAATATACAAACTGTCCGGCCCAATCCATACATACAACAAAAGTGCAGCCGCGTGAACGAGCAAAAGCCATTGCATAATTTTAAATAAACTGTGTTTTTCGATCATCTGCCCGGCCCAGGGACGTAAAAACATACAGACAAGCATATACAATCCCATCATGATCCCAATTTCTGCTTCCTCATAGCCTCTTTCTGCTGCTTGCAAAGGAAAAACGATCGTTAATACCGAATTTGCCGTAAAGAAAAATGCAGCGAGTGCGTAGAGTTTTGCCATCTGTGCTGATAACGGCCGATACTTCACGACACAGTCTCCTTTTGGCGTGAATCTTGAATAGAGACGTCAAGTTTAATGGATAAACGAGCGTCGAGCAAGCGCCGGCTTGTTGGATGCACCATATGAGACAATTCTTTTATGTCCGTTACATATTCTATAATTTCGCCTTGTTCCATGACTGCCACTTCATCAGCAAACAATTTTACAGCATGTAAGTCATGAGTAATAAAAAGATAGGTAAGGTTCTGTGTTTTTTGAAGGCTTTTTAAAAGCTTTAATATGCTGACCTGTACCAATAGGTCAAGGCTGTTAATCGATTCATCCAATACAATAAATGACGGGTCAGTGGAAATGGCACGGGCAATGGTTACACGCTGCAGCTGCCCTCCGCTTAACTCATGCGGATATTTTGCCGCGTCTGCCCTTTGCAGGCCGACCTGTACCAATAATTCTTCAACCTTCTGCTGTAAGGCTTCCTTTGACAGCGATAAATGAACTTGCATCGGTTCAGCTATAATATCCTTTATTTTCATGCGCGGGTTCACTGCACTATAACAATCCTGAAATACAATTTGTAATTCTTTACGCAGCTGCTTTTTTACGCTTGCATCAGCTTTATGTATATTTTGCGCTTTAAACAGGATTTCTCCCGCATCTGGTTCTTCGATGCCTAGAATCAGTTTTCCAAGTGTCGTTTTTCCTGAGCCGCTTTCCCCGACAAGAGCAAGGCAAATGCCTTCTTTCAGCTTTACATTTACATGCTTAACTGCTTGAATGTCTTTTTTCACCCCAAACCAGCCCTTTTTTTGATAGCTTTTTGAAACATTTTTTATTTCCAGCATTCTTATCCCTCTTCTCTAACCCAGCAGCCAGGTTTATACTCATACAGCGGCCCTATTGTCGTTCCTTCCCAAGAATCAGCTAACTTTTCAAGGTCTCCATGTTCGTCTCTTGCAGCCAGTAATGCTTGTGTATAGGAGTGAGCCGGCTGTGCGAGTACCCACTCTGCCGACCCGTATTCTACCATGACCCCCCGGCGCATCACCGCTATGAAATCTGCCATTTTCGCAATAACACCTAAATCGTGCGAAACAATAAGCATGCTTGTTTTTGTTTTTTGATGAAAATGAAGCAGTTCATCCAAAATATCCATCTGTGTCATCGTATCAAGTGCTGTTGTAGGCTCATCGGCAATTAATAAATGAGGCTGCATACAAGCTGCAAGAGCAATCATGATCCGCTGGAGCATTCCGCCACTCAGTTCATGCGGATAACGATCAAGCAGCTCCTGCTCCGGCAATTGAAAACGGGCCAGCTGTTCGGCTGCCCGCTTTCGTGCGTGATGTTTAGATATGCGTTCATGAGACTGTAATGTTTCAACAAAATGATCCCCAATTTTTACGATAGGATTAAACATGGCCATTGGATTTTGCATAATAAGTGATATCTCTTTTCCACGCAAATGACGCATTTCCCGCTCACTTTTTGCTAATAATGAGGTGCCTTTATATACAATATCACCCGTGTAACGCCGGTTTTGGCGAAACAGCTGCATAATCGCATTGCAGAGCATGGATTTTCCGCTGCCGCTTTCTCCAACGATCCCAACAATTTTCCCCTGGGGAACAGTCAAATTAACATGTGAGACAACTTCTTTTTCACTATTATTTGTTTGGATAAAAACGGATAAATCCCGTAATTCCAGCATGCTTCTCCCTTCTTTCTACTTCATTTTAGGATCTATTGCATCACGTAGTGTATCACCAAACCAATCAAAGATAAGGACCGTCAGCGAGATCATAACCCCCGGCACAAACATAAGCATCGGATTGCTGCTTAAATACATTTTGCTTTCGCTGATCATCATGCCCCACTCTGGCATCGGTGCTGTTACCCCCAGCCCCAGAAAAGACAATTCTGAAATCAGTAAAACTGTACTGCCTGTCCCAATTAACAGCAGTAAAAGGATTTGTGGAAAAACAAACGGCAAAATATGACGCTTTACGATTTTCAAAGTGGGAACGCCAGTCATTTTTGCATATTGCACGTACGTACTTTCTTTCAAGCTCCGCACCATGTTTCGAATAATACGCGCATACCCTACCCAGGAAACAATAATGATGGCGATAAACATATTCCAGACGCCGCCGCCTAGTGCTCCTACAATAACAAGAGCAAAAATAAAATGCGGAATGGCCATTAAAATGTCGCAGGCACGCATAAGAGCAAGATCCGCTATCCCGCCTAAATATCCTGCTGCAACACCAACAACCATGCTCAGCACAAGCGTCACAGCGAGCACCCCCAGTGCCGTAAACAGGGAAACGCGCGCTCCCATAATAAGGCGTGATAATACACAACGGCCTAAATGATCGGTACCAAGCGGATAAGCGGCCGATATGCCTTGCAATTTCATTGCCATATTAGTTGCATACGGATCATTTGGTGCCAGCCACGGTGCAAAAACAGCTGCAGTAACAAGCAGTAAAACGATCGTGCTGCTGATGATTAATGGAACAGATTTTTTCATCATATGTCGCCTCTCTTTAAACGCGCCCGGGGATCTACGATTGCGCAAAGCAAATCCGCCAGAAAATTAAATATGACGTACAATATGCCAATTATTAAAATAAAACCCTGCAGCACAGCATAATCTCTCGCTGCCATAGACTCCACAAGATAACGGCCCACACCTGGAATCGCAAAAACCGCTTCAATAATCGCGGCACCGCCCAAAAGCCCTCCGCAAGTCATCGCCAGTGAAGTAAAAAGTGCCGGCAGTATTCCTTTAAGTACGTGTCTGCGAATAATAATAGACTCTTTTACTCCGCGCGCTCTTGCAAATGCGATATGCGGCTTTTCCATTTCTTCCAGCATGCTTGTCCGGATCAGCCGAATATAATAAGGAATATAACCAAGAGCCAATGTGAATGCTGGCAAAACAGACTGTTCCATTGTTCCCCAGCCCATCAATGGCAGTATTCCCCATTTTAAAGACACCACATAAACAAGAACAAAGCCCAGCCAAAAGCTTGGCATAGATGCAGTAGCAAAGACAAGAGCACGTGTGAACCTGTCAACCAAACCTCCCTGCTTTATTACCGACCAAATACCAATAATGCCGCTAATTGCGATAACGATAAAAAAAGCGGCTGCAGCAAGGCCCAGCGTGACTGAAAAGCGGCTCAGCAATTCCTCCGCTACGGGTGTCTTTGTGAGAAAAGACTGTCCAAAATCCAAGTGCACTGCATTCATAAGCCACGTTCCATACTGAAAAAGCAAAGGTTTATTCAACCCTTGCTCTTCTCGTATTTCTTCAATTGCTTCCTCTGTTATAGGCAGGTTATTAATTGCAAAATAGGCTTCTACCGGATCGACTGGTATAAGGCGAATAAGGAAAAAAGAAACCAGTGTCACACCCCAAATAGCAGCAAGCATGCTGCCCGCCCGCTTTAACAAAAAAACGCTCATATGTGTTATTTCACCTCATACGTGTTCAGCGGCACTTCATATTGCTGCATAGAGAATGACGAGTTTTGGACGCGTTTATTGGCTGCTAAATAATTGGTCCGGTAAGAGATCGGCATAAAAATTGCTTCATCATGAATAGTCTGTAAAATGTTTTCATACAATTTGCGGCGTTCTTCTTCATCTGTTGAACGGATAACTTTTGAAATATTGTCTGTCAGCTGATCAGATGTCGGGATTCCTTTTTGTGCATAGTAGCCGATTTGCTGTTCTCCGGCCATCGTACGGATATACATATGAGGATCATATGGAACACCCCATGTATCGTTGGCTATTAAATTGAATTCCCCTTTTTTTGCCCGGGCGATCATCAATTGCCATTCCTCGCCGATTAATTGTACATCAATCCCTAATTCACGCCATGCGCCTTGTATATACTCCGCAACGGCTTTATCCACTTGCTCATTGCTGTTGTAAGGCATCACCAATGTTAACGTTTCGCCATTCTTCGTGCGGAATTCATTGCCAGGCTCAAGTTTCCAGCCGGCTTTTTCTAACAGTTCGATGGATTTATCCGTATCGTATTGATAAGGATCAAGTGAAATATCACTGTACGGATAACCAGGTGCAAATAAAGACTGTGCTTCTTTTTCAAGACCGTTTAATACATGTTCAATAATCGTTTTTCGATCAAGTGCATGCTGCAGTGCCAGCCTTACATTTTTATCTTTTGTCGCACCGTACGTCGAATTAATCGCTAAAATACGCGTTGAAGACGGATCTGAAATTTTTGTTTCATACTGCCCGCTCTGTGCCAGTGTTTGATATTCAATCGGAGCAAGCTGGCCGCTGCCAAAGATCAAATCAATATCACCGTTTTGAAGCGCCATCGTACGTGCCTGTGAATCTGGAATTACTTTGACGATTACTTTTTTAAGTTTCGGCTTTTCTCCCCAGTAGTTTTCATTACGTGAGAATTCTGCGTAACTGTCTTTTTTATAATCGGTTAAAACCCATGGGCCTGTCCCAACCGGCGCTTTGATTCCGTTTTTTGTTCCGTCTTCTAGAAAAGCGCTGTCTGCAAGCATACGCAGCGGACGAATTAATGTCAGCTCTTGCAGGAATGGATAATATGCTTCTTTCAACTGAACTTTTACGGTTAATTCATCTACTGCTTCAACGTGGTCGATGATCGCTACCGCTTCGAGCCAGCTGTGAGCAGCACTGTTTTCAAGTACGGCATCAAAATTTCGTTTAACATTTTCAGCCGTTAGGGCTGTGCCATCTGAGTAAAGAACATTTTCACGCAGCTTAAACGTATACGTTTTGCCATCTTCTGAAGTTTCCCAGGACGTGGCAAGTGCCGGCTCTATTTTGCCGTTTTTACCATATGTAACAAGCGGATCATACAGCATTGCCTGCGCAAACATCTCGTTCTCTGCATATACATGCGGATTCCCCGGGCCAATATCTTTTGCCCAGGACATCGTTAATACATCGGATTCTTTTGTTTCGGAGCTACTGCTCCCCTGGTCTTTTTCCGTGTTGCTGCATGCAGCAAGCACACCAACTAATAAAACAAGTATTAAAGTGAACCAATTTTTCATGACCCTTCTCCTCTTCCCCTTCAGCAATGATTATCATTATCAATTACAACGCATATCATAAATTGTTTTCATTTATTTGTAAAGGTCTTTTTTCCTGGAAGTGCGAACTAATTTACAATTCTGAAAGCACGTGAGAACTAGTGAAACTAAACAGAAGTAACATAAAAAACTTTTTAATAGTTTTCATTTCCAAAGAATACGTTTAACCTCCTGCCTGCCATTGCTATATTGAAGCCTTACACTCGCAGTGCTACAGTTAAACATGTGATCGATCGAAATAGAGACAAGGAGGCTAAAGCAATGAAATACTACGTGGTAGATGCATTTGCAGAGAAGTTGTTTGAAGGGAATCCTGCTGGGGTTTGTATTATGGAAAACTGGCTTTCTGATGATCTGATGCAAAACATTGCAGCTGAAAACAACCTTTCAGAAACCGCTTTTGCTGTTAAAGAAGGAGACAGCTATCGCTTAAGATGGTTTACCCCGGCTGAAGAAATTGACTTGTGCGGACATGCAACACTTGCCACAGCGTACGTGGTTGCGAATTATTATGAACGTGATGCAGAGCGGCTCACCTTCCAGACGATGAGTGGCGAACTGGCAGTAAAGAAAAAAGGAGATTTATATGAGCTGGACTTCCCAAGCAGAATGCCGGAAGAGTTTCCTTTAACAGAGCAAATGGTAGAAGCGCTTGGTGTGACGCCTGTAGAAACGTATGTAAGCCGCGATTTGATGTTTGTCCTGGAAAGTGAGGAAGCCGTTCAAAACGCAGCGCCCAATTTTTCTCAACTAAAAGAACTGCCGGACGGAGTGGGTGTTTCCATTACGGCAAAAAGTGAAAAATATGATTTTGCATCCCGAAGCTTTTTTCCAAAGTTAAATGTCAATGAAGATCCTGTATGCGGCTCTGCTCATTGCAACTTCATTCCTTTCTGGGCAAACCGTCTGGGCAAACATGAACTGACAGCAAGGCAGCTTTCCAAACGGGGCGGCACATTATACTGCAAGCTAGAGGGTGACCGGGTTAAAATCGCCGGCAAAGCGGTTCTGTACTCCATTGCAGATCTGCAAATCAATCCATAAACAGGCCTGTACATATAATACAAAATATAGGTGAAAATGATTTGTGATCCTTCACATCCCTTTTTCATCCATTTTTTCTCATCCAGAACAAAGCAGGAAAGGATTAACAGAATGAAAAAAGGTATTTTACTCTTGATCATCGCTACCCTTCTATGGGCTGGCAACTACATATGCGGCCGTTACTTAGGGCCTGCTTTACCCGCAACATTATTGAATACCATACGCTGGGCTATCTCAACCCTGATTCTTTGGGGATTACTAGCACTGAACAAAAAACAGCTTCCTCTCATCGCAAAATGGAAAGAATTTTTCATATTAGGCTTCTTAGGCATCTTTGCTTTTTCCACTTTAAATTATATAGGATTAAAATCGATTAGTGCATCACAGGCAGGCATGATTTCAGCAGGCATTCCCATTGCCATCTTATTTTTCACCCCCTTCTTTCTGAAGGATCTATCATGGGCGAAGCCGCCATCCTTTTATCTTGTGTGGCCTGGGGCATGTATACTGTTCTCGGCAAAAAATACGGAAAGCAGATCGACCCGCTGACCATGACAGCAGGAGCCGCTTTTTACGGCACCCTGCTCAGTGCCATCAGCTGTATCGGAACAGTGGATACAGGAGCGATTCATATGACGCCCACTGCGTGGCTTTGTATTGTATATGTGAGTACCTTTGCGTCCGTAGTGGCATATTTCGCTTGGAACGCAGGCGTAAAAATCGTGGGGCTGGACGTGCAGCCCCTTATATTAACCTGCTTCCTGTCTGGACGGTCTTCTTAGGAGTTCTGCTGCTGCAGGAGCAAATATCAGGGCTGACCTTGGCTGGCGGAATCATTACCACCCTGGGAGCTTTGTTAGCCAGCTTGTAAATACGGCCTTTTCTTTTATATTCAATAAAAGAGCATGTTTTGACTTTTCAAAACATGCTCTTATTCATTAAATTAAAAGATTACTTGTATCATAACCAGATAAAGGAGCGCATGATGGTCATTCATGCAGCCTTATTCTCTTCTATCTGCCCAACCATCCGCCATCAACGGCTAACAGGTGTCCATGAATGTAATTGGATGCATCCGAGGCCAAAAAAACAACGGTTCCCATAAAATCTTCTGGCGTCCCCCAGCGGCCTGCTGGAATGCGTTCGAGAATTTGCCGGTTTCGTGTTTCATCCTTCAGCAACGCTTCATTCATATCTGTGGCGATATATCCAGGTACAATGGCATTTACATTCACATTGTCTTTCGCCCATTCATTCGACAGCGCTTTCGTCAGTTGAGCTACTCCGCCTTTTGCCGCGGCATAAGCTGGTACAGTGAGTCCTCCCTGAAATGATAATAAAGACGCCATATTAATAATTTTCCCTTTTCTCTGCGGAACCATGAATTTCCCCGCTTCCTGGCATAAAACCCATACAGATTTTAAATTCACGTTGATGACATCGTCCCAATCACTTTCCGCAAAGGAAACGGATGGTGAACGGCGCTGAATGCCTGCATTATTAACGAGAATATCAACCTGCCCTAATTCACGGACAACTGTAGGTATCGCTTCTTTTACTTGTGTAGTATCTTCTAAGTTACATGAAACAATCATACATTGCTGTCCTAGTGCTTCAATTTCCTTTTGGACAGAATCATCCGCTGTATTGCGCTGAAGCAGCGCTATTTTCGCTCCTGCTTCGGCTAATGCAATAGCCATCTGCCTTCCAATTCCTCTTGTTGCTCCTGTAATCGCTGCTACTTTCCCATCTAATCGAAACATCTATTTTCCTCCTCAAGCATTCGGCTGAATTAAAATTTTCAAAGATTCTTCCGGGTTGGTCATAAGCTGAAACCCTTTTTCAATTTCATCGAGTGATAAGTGATGTGAAATAAACGGAGTCACATCAATTTGCCCGTTTGCCATCATGCTAACTGCAGTTGCAAAATCTGAATGGCTGTAGCATCGAGTCGTTGTTAAGGATAATTCCCGAAAATGCATAGCAGCAAGATCAATGGTTGGCGGCTGTTTGTAGACGCTTACAACTACAATTTGGCCTTGTGTCCGGCACACATGAATCATCTGGTCAGCCGTTATATTGCTGCCTGCTACTTCAAACACAACATCTGCGCCCATTCCATTTGTGGCTGCTCTTACTTCCTCTACTACATTTACTTTTCTGCCATCCAAGGCAATAAATCCAAGCTCTTCTGCTTTACTTAAACGATACGGGCTGATATCAGAAATCAATATTTTATCGGCTCCTGCTAGTTTTGCGGTGAGAGCAATTAACAAGCCAATCGGCCCAGCTCCCAGTACCGCGACTGTATCGCCTACTTTTACATTTGACCGCCGCACAGTATGAATACCTACTGCTACGGGTTCTGCCAGTGCCGCGTGCGCATCAGATAAAGTGTCCGGTATTTTATGCAAACGATGCAGCGGAACAGCGACATATTCCGCAAATCCGCCATGAGAATCAATGCCAATAAGCCCAAGCGTATTACAAACATGCGTGTTACCTGATAAACAAGCATCGCACTTTCCGCAGCTCATCGTTGGTTCTATTACAACTCTGTCTCCTGGATGGAAAGCCGACTCACCGTTTACCTCTTCAATTATCCCGCTAAATTCATGCCCCATTGCCAGAGGAGCTTTCGCTCGAGGATGTTTCCCAAAATAAATCATCATGTCCGTTCCGCAGATACCCGCCGAAGAAACCTTTATAAGTGCCTCTCCATGCTTTAATGTGGGTTTTTCTAAAGTATCCACTTTTACATTTTTCTCAGAAATATATAGTCCCGCTTTCATGGTTTCCATAAAGAACACGCTCCCCTTGTGTTGTATACTTGTCGACAACTTAAACAAAAATGCTGTTCATGTCATTTCTTCATTTTAAATTTTTTAATAGATCCGTAATTATCTGATTCATTATTCTGTTGTTTCATCAGAAATTTTGCTTACCGTTTTTCTTGTATCTTCGTAATGGGCACGGATTGCTTTTTCAATATGTTCACGGTTTTTTGAAGCAAGAGCTTCTACAATGAAACGATGCCTGTTAATGAGGTGTCCGATTTCTTCTGAATAATAGGTAAAACGCTTTTCAGTTGCAACCAGCAGAGCGGTTAATACGACATCTCTAATGCCCTGCCACATATGCCCGATTCGGTTATGGTCGACTTCCACGATGAACGTTTCATGAAAAGTTAAATCCTGATAGGCAAAGTCAACGGCATCCTTATGCTTCGCTGCCATCTCCATTTTATCGATAATATAATTGAGCTTTTTGACCAATTCCTCGCTGTCTCTCATAGAAAGCCTTTTTACCGCAAAATTCTCGATCAGAAAACGTACATCACGCAGCTCTTCAATGTCTTTTTGCTTCAGTCCTAAAACAACCGCTCCCATACGCTTCAGCTCAATAAGGCCCTCATTAGATAGTTTTTTTAATGCTTCTCTAACGGGTGATCTGCTTGTGCCAAATTCCAAAGCAATCTGGTTTTCAGAAAGTATCGTTCCTGGCTTGATTGTTCCAGCAATGATCTGCAGACGGATATCAGAAGCCATTTTCTCTCCAAGAGACGCGCTTTGAAGCCATGAAGCCGGGTAATTCATACTCATCAACTCTCCTAATGAAATAAAAGGTATGTAAATGTCTTAACGGTAGTTAATTATAGTATGTACAGCTCCATACTTCAAAACCAGAGTTTTTGTATACTTGTCGACAAGTTACTTATAGTGTACACATCGTTACTTTATTTGTAAACAAAAAATGTAAGCGCTTCATCAAAGGTGTAAGAATGATCTATTTTGACCAGTTAAGAAACATTAAATGTGCGGGGAGCAACACTAGCATTCCTATTACTCTTTTCCCCGTCTTGAAAGCCAATTATTTAGTTTCCTCAAATATGTATTTTGAGAAATAAGTTTACTATTTTTCACAAAGGCAATATACACCAGTATAGACACTATAGGTTGTACATATGAAATCTTTTTAAAAGGAGTTTTTCGAATGGCTAAAAATCCATTAGAACAGTACTTTAACGGTGAATTTCCGGAACAGTATCAGGAGCCGCCCGGCCTTCAAAAAGAAATGAGCCCTCTGCCTGATTGCGGCGAAACCAGTTATAAAGGCTCCGGAAAATTAACAGGCAAAAAAGCGCTTGTTACAGGCGGTGATTCCGGCATTGGCCGTGCGGCTGCGATTGCTTATGCCCGCGAAGGTGCGGACGTTGCGATCAACTATCTGCCTGTGGAACAGCCGGATGCAGAAGAAGTCAAAGAGCTGATTGAAAAAGAAGGCCGGAAAGCAGTTTTAATCCCGGGCGATCTGCGCAGCGAGGAATTTTGCCAGGAGATGGTGGAAGAAGCCAACAGCGAGCTTGGCGGATTAGATATCCTGGCGCTCGTTGCTGGTAAACAGCAGGCTGTAGAAGACATTATGGATCTTTCGACCGAACAAATTAAAGCGACGTTCGAAACAAATGTATTTTCTTTGTACTGGACCGTAAAAGCAGCGATGCCTCATTTATCAGCAGGAGCATCGATTATTACAACCACCTCTGTTGAAGCCTTTAACCCATCACCGATGCTGTTAGACTATGCAGCGACGAAAGGAACAATTATGAACTTTACAAAAGCTTTCGCCAAACAAGCGGCTTCAAAAGGCATCCGGGTAAACTCCGTTGCACCGGGACCGATTTGGACACCTCTTCAAATTTCTGGAGGACAGCCGACCGCAAACATTCCAAATTTCGGTCAAGGAACTCCGCCTACCCCGCTGCAGCGTGCCGGACAGCCGGTAGAACTATCAGACGTGTATGTATTCTTAGCTTCTGACAGTGCCAGCTACGTTACCGGCCAGATCTATAGCGTAACCGGCGGGATGCCCACTGCTTAAGAAGTCTGTCTCTTCATGATCGAATCGAAAACAAAGCGGCAAATAAGTGCTGCTTTGTTTTTGTGTTACGTTAAAAAGCCGGAGGTGTCACTGAAAATAAAATACTGACTTCATGGCTGGCTGCGTTTGTCCACCTGTGCTCCGTGTGGGCTGGAATTTTAACGCTGTCGCCTGCCTGCAGCTCATATTCATCCCCTAACAGCGTTAAACCGATTGGTCCCTCTAATACAAACGCGACTTCTTCTCCTTTATGAGAAAGCGGCTTTTCAGATGAATGGCTGCCGGGGGCCAAGCGCATTATGGCTGTGGCAAGCTGACTCGTAAAGTCAGGCGAAACCAATTCATAATGAAGTCCGTCAATCACCATTTGCTTGCGGCCTTCCTTCCTCACAATCAGCTCTTTTGTATTAATCTCTTCCATAAGAAATGTAAAAACCGGCACATCTAACACTTTCGCCAGAGACTTCAGTGTCTGAATGGACGGATTGGCACTGCCTTTTTCAATCTGGCTTAACATTGAAGGCGTAATCTCTGCTCGCCTCGCCAATTCCCTTAATGAAAGACCCAAATTTTTTCTTAATTCTTCTACTTTTTGACCAATGGAAGAACGGTTCATGATGCACCTCTTATTAAATTATATTTAATTTTTTAATTTTCATTGAACAAACTATTTTAATTATGTTAAATTAAAATTAACATATTTAATAAAAATGAACAATTAATGGAGGGGCCACATGCTTGCTTTTATCGTAATGACGCTGTTTGTAGTAATGAGCCCAGGGGTAGATACCGCCCTGATTACAAAGCGTACAATGACTGGTGGACGAAAAGCTGGATTTCAAATGGCGGCGGGCATTACAGCCGGTTCTCTTGGCCACACAATTGCAGCGGCATTAGGCTTGTCTGCTCTCTTAGTACAATCTGCTATCGCCTTTAACCTGATTAAATGGGTCGGTGCTGTGTATTTAATTTATTTGGGGGTCACTGCTTTTCTACCGAAGAAAAAAGAACCTGCACAAGAAAATCAAGGGCCTACAAAACAAAGATCCGCTTTCCGAGAAGGACTGCTTTCCAATCTCCTTAATCCAAAAGTAGCGGTATTCTTTTTAACCTTTTTGCCTCAATTTGTTACGAGTTCGGATCGTGCTATGATAGATCTTTTTCTGATGGGCTGTACGTATGCCCTGCTGTCTATTGTCTGGTTTGTGGTGTATGTTTTCTGCCTCCACTTTATCCGCGCATGGCTGCTGTCCCCTGCTGTGCAAAGCTGGACGGAGAAAGCAACCGGAATCATATTAGTTGGATTTGGCATCAAGCTGTTATTCACAAAAGCCGATGCCGGATAAAGTTTATCCAGCGTTCTAACAGCTAAGCTAAAGCAGTTCTCTTCCGTATTAAAACTACCGCTTTAGCGGAAATAAAAAAGACCACTTAAAAAAGCGGTCTACTTTGATGGAGCCTTTGTCAAAATGAGTTAGCAAGGGTTCTTTCTTCTACTCTCTCCTGCGTATCCATGCGGTTTACTCGGCGGGTCTTGGGCCCGGATCCATGCCGGAACTCTGCACAGTCATAACAGGGCGGACCGTCATATCTCCATTCACACGGACCTGGCAGGATAAGCGGATATTGTCTTCCACCAGTCCTTTGTCATCAAACGCTTTTTTCTCGATGTTGGTTAAATCATCAAAATCACCTTCCAAGATTTCTACCCGGCAGGTTGTACATCTTGCTTTGCCTCCACATCGGTGCAGAATCCCTACTCCATTATCCTCTAACGCCAGCACCAGCTTTTTACCTGCC